>DKBO01000115.1 GCA_002448975.1 Nitrospiraceae bacterium UBA6898 | reverse complement strand
CCTTGCCGTCGGGGTCGGTGATCTCAAGAAGGTCCTCTCGAACGTAAAGACAAGAGGTATACTCGGTGAGTTTCAGTTGGGCGGGATACTTGAGCAGGTCCTTGCACCGGAACAGTATGCTAAGAATGTTGTTACAAAAAAGGGAAGCAGGGATAATGTGGAGTTTGCGATCAAACTTCCGGGAAAGGATGACAGCGGAGGCGTCGTCTATCTGCCGCTTGACTCAAAATTTCCCGTCGAGGACTATCACAGTCTTCTTGAGGCGTATGAGCATGCTGATCATGCTGCTATTGAAGAGGCTATTAAAGTGCTTGATAATACGATAAAAAAATGCGCCAAAGATATCAGAGACAAGTATATCGACCCACCTGCCACGACAGATTTCGGCATTATGTTCCTCCCTTTTGAAGGGCTCTACGCAGAGGTTGTGAAGCGGACAGGACTGATCGAGGTTCTTCAGAGGGACTATAAGGTTATCATAACAGGGCCGACTACGCTTGCCGCAATACTGAACAGCCTTCAGATGGGCTTCCGGACACTTGCCATAGAAAAGCGTTCGAGCGAGGTTTGGACGCTGCTCAGTGCTGTGAAGACGGAGTTCGGAAAGTTCGGCGATATCCTTGACAAGACCCAGAAGAAGTTGCAGGAGGCAAGCAACACCATTGAGGACGCAAGCAGAAAGTCGCGCACAATCGAAAAAAGACTCAAGGGTGTCCAGACCCTTCCGTCCGCCGAATCTTCAGGTCTGCTCGGGGACGCTGACGAATTCTGAACAATCCGTGCGATATGACGAAGATAAAATCGGTCTTCAGCAAGCTTATCTTTATCGTCATTCTCTGTGCCGTCGCCTTTGTCGGTTTTTTCCTAGTCTATCCTGACGTCTCGAAGTTGAAGAAGGGATATCCGCAGAAGACTGCCTTCATGGAATACCGTGAGATGGAGTGGGGCCGGGAGGGGAAAATATATAAGATACAGCACAGATGGGTGCCCTACAGTGCGATATCCCCGTACCTCGTCAAGGCAGTTCTCATCGGCGAGGATGACAAGTTCTGGCAGCATGAAGGATTTGACTATGAGGCGATTCAAAAGGCACTCGAGAAGGACATAAAGGCGAAGAAGTTCAAGCTCGGCGGCAGCACTATTACTCAGCAACTGGCAAAGAACCTCTATCTCACGCCATCCAAGAATCCCCTGCGGAAGATCAGAGAGGCAATTATAACCTGGAGGATGGAACGGACGTTGACAAAGAAGCGAATTCTTGAGATTTATCTCAACGTGGCAGAATGGGGTGACAGGGGAATCTTCGGGATTGAGGCTGCAGCGCGCAGCTACTATGGCAAATCAGCTTCTGCGCTGGGACCCGAAGAAGCTGCGCGGCTGGCAGCGATACTGCCGAACCCCAGAAAATTCAACCCGCTCGGAACGTCGCGGTATGTCGTGAACCGCGCTGCACTTATTTATAATATCATGGTAAGAAGGGGCATCGTCATGCCTGAATATGATGAGACGGAAAATGATTCCTCACCGGGGAGTGCTGACCAGAATGACAGACGCAACGTACCGATCGAAGCAGTAAGACCATCATCACAATAGTCGTTGAAGCTGACAAATAAAAATTAGGAAATCAGGATAACATGAAGTAAAATACCACAATGAAACTGAAGACCGAACATAAGATTCCTGCTGCGATTTTATTTGTTGTCATGTCTGTCTGGGTGCTTGCTGCAGGACTCGCGTATGCTTCTGCTTCTTCCGGCCCGGCCGTACTGTCCGTGTTTATTCATCGAACCTTTCCGCAAGATATGTATACCAGCCTATTTTATTCCGCAGCATGTATTGGTGCGGGCATGTTTTTTTCACGACTGTCCAGAAAGCCGGAAGGGTTGAAAAATGGCATGGATACGTTGATTGCTGCGCTTGCCAGGACCCATGATGGCATCGCCCTAACCGACCATAAGGACAGGTACGTTTTTGTTAACGATGCCTATGCAAAACTCTATGGCTATACCGCGAGTGAAATGATCGGCAAGACATGCCTTGACCTCGTGCCCCCGGAAATGGTTGCGCATGCGGAACATATACTGCATGAAGTGCTCAGAAACAGGAAGATCGGAGTTTTCAACGGCGAAATGTCTGCATTGCTCAGCGACGGGAAGACGCTTCCGGTAGAGGTGCGTGCCACATCGTTATGGGACGGTGCCGGAAATTATCAGGGACATACCTGCATAGTGTATGACATCTCCCAGCAGAAGATGGATAAGGAGACGATCGAGCAGTCCGTGCGCTTTCTGGAGACCATCTTTCATAGCATCAGGGATCCTTTTATTATTCTGGACCGTGACTACACGATTGTCAGGGCCAACCAGGCATACGCTGACCTGAAGCATATTGCCCTTGAGGATCTTCTTGAACGGAAATGTTACAGAGTCACGAGGAGCCGCTCATCAGTATGCGAAGAGTGTGTAGTTTCCAGAACGTTCAGATCGGGAGACCCTTCTGCAAAAGAAAAAAAGGTGCTGACAAAGCACGGAACGGATGAGTGGATCGAAATTTATACCTATCCCATTGTCAATGAGGTGCATGAGGTCACGCATGTAATCGAATATGTACGGAACATTACCGACAGAAAGAGGTCGGAAGAAGAACGGCAACTTTTTATCCGGGATCTCGAAATGCTTTCATCCCTGGATACCCTTACCGGTCTTTTGAACCGGCGGATGCTGTTTGATCGCCTGGGCCACGAGATCGTACGGGTACGGAGGTATAATGCGGAACTTGCCCTGATGTTCTGCGATCTTGATTATTTCAAGGAGATCAATGACACGTATGGACACCGGGTGGGTGATGCAGTGCTCCAACTGACCGCGGAGATACTGAGAGAATCGCTGAGGTCATCCGATATCATCGGCAGGTACGGAGGTGATGAATTTCTCGTCATTCTTCCCGGGACATCATTGAAAGGAGCTCATGATCTGGCCGAGAGAATACGGGCTGCCGTGCAGGAAATGCAGTTCGAGGTCTGTGAGGGTCGGAGCGTCAGCATAACCATGAGCATTGGCGTGATATGCTATACCGGAGGCGAAGCCGACGTGGACGCACTGATCAATCAGATAGATACGGCACTCTACGTATCCAAGAGGTCGGGTAAAAACCGGGTCTATTCACTGGCATAGTCGCGGCCGTGCTCTGCAGCGGTTCTTCCGAAAGGAGAAAGCTCTCGCAGTTCCCGTATGATGCCGGGCATCACGTCAAGTACGAAATTGATATCCTTTTCCGTTGTATACCGGCTCAAGGAAAACCTGATAGAACCGTGGACCGCGGTGTACGGTACACCCATTGCCCTGAGCACATGTGACGGCTCAAGCGAACCTGATGTGCAGGCAGAACCTGAGGAAGCACAGATGCCGTATTCGTTCATCCTGAGCAGGATGGCCTCTCCTTCAACGTACTCAAAGCTGATATTCATGGTATTCGGAAGCCGGAGATGCCTGTCGCCATTCACGCGGGCATCAGGACAAGTGCTCAAAAGCCCGTTCTCCAGCCTGTCCCGCAGGCCGCTCAGAGAGGAGAACTCTTCGTGCAGATGCTGTTGTGCAAGCTGGGCAGCTTTTCCAAGTCCGATGATTGATGCCACGTTCTCCGTACCGGCCCGTCTTCCCCGCTCCTGATGACCGCCGATGATATAGGGGTGAAAGCGCGTCCCCTTCCGCAGGAAAAGCGCGCCTACCCCCTTGGACGCATGAAGCTTATGAC
>DKBO01000161.1 GCA_002448975.1 Nitrospiraceae bacterium UBA6898 | reverse complement strand
GCCAGTGCAGCATGGGGGTCTCAAGGAACAGGATCGTATACGTGCCAATGTTCAGCGTATGCCCTGTCTTGACGATCGTGAATTTCCATTTGGAAGTGTCAAAGTGGCGGTCAAGGCCCTTTTTCCCTTTATCCGTAATGTAGATCATCGCATTCGGTGTCAGGTCCATGATCTTATCGATACTGCTCACGTGGTCGGGCTCAATGTGATTGATCACGATGTTCTTGATCTCAGCGGGGTCAATAAGGCTTTTGATATTATCGATGGTCACTTCGGAAAAGTCATGCTTGACCGTATCCACAAGGGTAATATCCCTGTCAAGAATGAGGTAGTTGTTATAGGTCGTACCGTTGGGGGTTATGTACCCGTGGAAATCGCGGACACCCCAGTCAATCGCTCCAACCCAGTATATCTTCGGCTTTATCTCTACAGCTTTCATGTGTTCCTCCTCGATAATTATCCTTCGACGATTCCGCGTTCCTCGTACATATACCACTGCCCGGTATGGTCGAGGAAAGCGTAGGTTTCGTTGAGTATTGTGTAGTGGTCATTCTCTTCAAGGACAAGCCGCTCGAAGAGTTCCTTTTCCTGTTTCGTGGGAGCATTCGCTGCCGCAGCTTCATAAAAGTGATATCCTTCTTTCTCCATCTGAAGCGCTATCCTGAGCGCGTCCATTTCGCTTTGGACAGCGCCGGCACGCTCCATCATCTGGTCCTTCAGACTGCTGAAGACCGTCTTGATCGTTTCCTTTGGCCTGACGAACTCCTCAGTCACCTTCATACCATTGAAAAGGCACTGGAGCATGACCAGATGTCGTTTTTCATCTTTCACAAAACCTTTGAACATCTCCCTGCCGAAAGGGTGCTGGGTCCTGTTCGCTGCTTCTTCATAAAAGGATATGGCGTCGGTCTCCATTTTGATCGCGGTCTGTACTGCATCTGAGATCATGTTGTCTCCCATGGTAAGAGTTTAGAAATTGTGCATATTATATCAAAACAAGACGCCCTCTATAAACAGAAAAGAATCTGCAAATATGTGTTGCAGCACCGGAAACCCTGTAGTAGAATGCTCCATAGATAAACGCGTAAGGAGGTGAGAAGATGAAGAGTGCAAAGATCATGCTGATTTCTCTGCTTGTTCTCGGTCTTGCGGTAACCTTCTCGTTCGCTGCAGGTGACGCTGCAAAGGGCAAGGCCATGTTCAATGATCCGAAGTTTGCCGGCGGGTCCAAGTCATGCAGCGCATGTCACCCGAACGGCAAAGGTCTTGAGAAGGCCGGCGAAAAAAAGGATTTCAGTATCATGGGAGGCACGCAGAAAAGCCTTGAAGAGGCAGTGAATGCCTGCATTGTGGGCGCAAATAAGGGTAAGGCTCTCGATGTGAAATCCCCGCAGATGCAGGACATGGTTGCTTATATCAAGTCCCTGAAGGGGGCTGCAGGGAAGAAACCGGCGTCGGGTTATTAATAAAGAGCTACGGGAGATAGGGTAGATGCAAAGGTAGAGACAGGTGTTTTTCTGTACATCTGTCTCTGCCTGCCCCTGTCTCTTTATGGAGTTCCATGCAGATTTTTTTCATAAAATCGCTGCTTGCCATCGTCCTGCTGGTTCTGTCCCTCATCAGCATCTTCACCATGTTCGAGATGTTCGGCAGGGCAGAGAGGAAATTCGATCCGCAAAAACTCCGCAAGACCCACCGCCTGAGCGGCATGGTATTTTTCCTCCTTTCTGTTGCCATAGCGTATATCTGTATTGATTTCCTAGCGAAGACAAAGGCTGAGCCTTCACCGCGGGCTGCAATGCATTCTGTCCTTTCCGTGGCTGTGCTGTTTCTTCTCTCCCTTAAGATCCTCTTCAACAGGGTCTATCGCCACTTCTACGCTCAGCTTCAGACCATGGGCCTTATCCTGGCCTTTGCCAGTTTTGCCATGATCGGATCCTCGGCAGGGTATTTTCTTGTGGTGTCGAAGTTCGGGAGAGAGATGCCGGCTCCCAGGTCTGTTGAGAGGGAAAAGGATGCAGGTCAGGAGGGTGCGGTCAGGACGGCAAAGACTGACCCGATGAGCATTGCCCGCGGGAAAGAGCTTTATGAATCAAAATGCACGTTCTGTCATGATCCCTTCAGCAACAACACGATTACCGGCCCTGGACATAAAGGGATCCTGAAAAATCCCCTGCTCCCGGTGAGCAAGAAACCCGCGAATCCGGAAAATGTCGCTCATCAGATCAGGACGCCCTATAAGGATATGCCTTCTTTTTCCTATCTCTCAGAGACAGAAGTTGAGGATATAATTGCATATCTCAATACCCTTTGAGCAGAAAAGAGCCGCATATCCGGTAGTATTTCATAGGAAAAAGAGCAAATAGCTGCAATTACGCCTTAATCCTTCTAAAGAGCCTGCATTCATCAATTAACTGCAAAACATGGTCGCCATAACCCTTGAAATATTCGTCCGATAGGCGCATGAATAAAGCATAGAATACATTTTATTAAGGAGGTTTGTCATGACAAAGAAAGAGTCAAAGGAGATCATCAAATCCGAGCCTGCACGCGAGATATCTCCTTTTGAGGAGATGGAGAAGCGGTTTGAGGAATTTTTCCGGAGACCATTTTCCCTGTTCGGGCCATCCTGGCTGCCGAAAGTGAAGTTCCCTGAGATGGGTGTTGTTACCCCTGATGTGGATATCTTCGAAGACGGCAATGATGTGGTTGTCAAGGCCGAGTTGCCGGGGATGAAGAAGGAGAACATCGAAGTGAACCTGACCGATGACATGATCACTGTTTCCGGAGAGAAGAAGAAGGAAGAAAAGGTCGAAAAGAAGGATTACTACCGGGTAGAGCGCTCCTATGGTTCATTTACCCGCTCGTTCAAACTGCCGAAGGACGTGCAGTCAGATAAGGCAAAGGCAACGTTCAAGGAAGGCGTGCTCGAGATCCGTGTGCCGAAGACCGCTGAGGCGATCAGCAAGGAAAAGAAGATACCGATAGAGTAGGACAAAAAGTGCATGCAGATTGAGCGAGGGGCTCCTGAAAGAGCCCGTTGCCGTTGTCTCAGCAGGAGCTTGCGCATAAGGACTAGTGTGAGCTCCTACTGTGCGGCCTCAATGAGCTTTTGTTTTGGTGTGTCTACTGAGGTCCTAACTTCTACATATTATTATTCCTTATGGCAGGCGAAATCTCACCTCATCCTGTCGTCTTCTTCACGGGACTTTTCTTCTTTGTTGTCTTTGATATGATTTCCGTCGGCTTTTTAGATGTTTTCAATGTTTTGGGTTCGGTTTTGCCTGATGACTTCTCCGCTTTGGTTGCCTTAACAATATCAACTTCCCGCTTTATTTCCTTCGCATGTCTCTCCAGTACAATCCTTTCTGCCTCTAACCAATCTTCTACGTCATACCCATGTACTCTTCCCCTCTTTTCATAAAGATCATAGGCAATTCTTACGGTATCATCATATGGGTTCTTGTTTCTTTTCATTTTACCCCTCCTTTTATGAGAATTATTATACAAATGTCTGCCTGTGCCCATCAATTCGTGGAAAGATCATGTGGTATTCAGGAAGAACCATTGCCTATCAGTTCCACCGATAATGATTTGGCGGGTACATCACGTGTTATTGCAGAGAGCGCTATTCCTCAATAGTGTCAAGCATTGCAGGATTTTATTCCGGCACCCTTACTCTTCGCATAAAAGCAGCGCTATTCTCCGGTACAAGGGGATTCACGTAAATGCCGGTGCCCAGTTCAAAGCCTGAACCAGTTGCCACCCGTGGCACGATCGAGGCATACCAGTGCTGATATTTCGAATCGGTCTCCGAGAGTTTTCCCGATCGTATGATGTAATTGTAGTCAGGGTCCTCAAGTCCGAAGTACATCTTGCCAAGGGTAACTTTAAGATGCCCTGCAAAGTCCTGAATTTCATTCTCCCTGATGTCTGCAAAAGAGCCGGAATGTCTTTTGGGGAATATCCACATATGGAAAGGTGACAGTGCGGCATATGGAACGAAGGTGACAAAATGCTCGGTGACAAGCAGGATGCGTGCTCCGTCATTCAGTTCATCCTCAAGCGTTCTGCAGATCAAACAGCCCTCGGTTTCGTCAAAGAACCTCATGTATGCAGAAACTCTGTGACGAATCTCAAAGGGAGTTACTGGAATCCCGACAACCTGTGAGTGAGGGTGCGTTATAGACGTTCCAGAAGCAGAGCCGCAATTCTTGAAGATAACTACATGTTCAATCCTCGGGTCACGGCAGGCCTCAATGAAACGGGCCTGGGAGGTCTGCATAACTCTTTCGATGTTTTCACGGGGCATGATGGCAAGCGTATGGTTGTGCAGCGGGCTCTCTATGATCACTTCACTGATCCCGATGCCGCTGGCTCCTTTTTTCAATCCGACGTTCCATTTTTTGCGCTCCCCTTCCCTTGACAACCTGCCAAATTTGTTCGGGACAACACGGACTTTCCATCCTTTATTTCCATCCTCCAGCCGATAAAGATCTCCGGGAGTGCACAGCTCATTGCCCGGGCAGAAGGGACAATTAGGGGAAAACTCAAGGTGGCGCTTCACCGCCAGCTTGTTGATAAAGTCTTCCGGCTTCTTGCATCTGTCCTGATCAATGATCACCCATTCCTCAGTGATGAGATTCAACCTCAATTCCGACATCTCCCCGCAGGACCCCTTTCAGCACCATCTTATCAAACATTTGAGCAAAACAGAACTCGCTTTCACGGTAGGGCAGGGATTGAAGAGGCTGTCAAAAGACGAAAGAACTTGTGGAAGTGATCGGGATTGAACCGCAAGTTCTTATAGCATGGAAGATTTTCCCGTGTTGATATTCGAGAGCACTCTGCGGCCATCGACCTAATTCCCTTGGCGCGAGCTTCAGGAAGGATGTTCTCTCAGATCGCCGATTGTGAATGGTGTTATTTTCGGATGGAATTCATTGACAATCGTAGACTGTCTGGCAGGTGAAATTCTGACGTTTTCACCTTTCTATGCTATCGATGCCTACCTCCAGGTCCCAGTCCTCTTAAGGGAAAGCAGCACCCATGGCGTCGCGTGTGGGCAAGGGTCGAACCAGTCGATGGGCTTCCTGAGCATGCCTTTCGAGAGCATGACCAGCATCTCCCAGAGATGCGGCGGGTTATAGGGCGCAAGCCCGAGCGTAAGGCAGAGAATAACAAATAAGGCCCAGGGTTGGTGATCAATGAACTGCATGATCTGTCTCATGAGGTATCATACCGTGTCTTGTGAGCGGGGGATAAGAGATCGTCGGCTCCTTGCCGATTCCGGAGGCTGCGGCCCCCCGTAATGTATCACCACTGAACCGTCAATGACCGATGGCGTGTTTTTTCTATTCCCTACCCCTGCGTTACACATGACCGCAAACCCCTGCCGAGGGGAAAGCCGTTCAGGGCTTTTAGTCTCGGGGTGTGGCAGCAGCCTGTTCTGCATATTGTTCAATGCCATGGAGTTATTCACATTTTGAAATGCGATAGCACATAAATATCTATGACACGGGATTCTATGAACAGCAAAAAGGCCAGTCCCGACAGCAGAAAAGAGATCGCTGTCTTTCGCCGCTTAGCACGTCTTATTGAGATTTTTGTTTCAACAACGAACCAGATCAGGGTAAAAGCGGGAGTCAGTACCAGCAGAGATAAGAGTGTGCTGCATCCGGTATCTGTTTGATTAAATCCGAAGAGCAGATCGAAGCCGGCCCCCAGGATGAGAACCAGCATCAACTGAGGAAGAATCATTGCGATTGTTCGAAATATTTTCACTGCTTCTCCCTCGGCAACACACAGATTATATGTATCCGGTATCCCGTCGGGTGATTGGTGATGTATGATTATTTTATGTAGTAACCCGAGACACGCCATTTCCCATCCTTATCCAACATTGGGGTAAGGATCTCGACGGCTGATTTCTTCTTTTCGAATGAGGCTGAAAACTCGATGACAACGTATTCACCATCGGGAGCACCCGGCAGAGAAGTTTTGTAGGTCTTTGTTGTTACCTTCCGGGATATGAGCTTGCCGAGAGGCTTGCGCAGGGCCTGCAGAGACTGCTCCCATTGATCCTGCGTAACTGCATTCCTGAAGAGTTCAGCAGCTTCTTCCCAGCTTTGGGCGTATTTCCCTTCATCGATCATGCCGAGCCATTGTTCGGCCGAGAAAACCGCAGAAGTTTCCTTTGCGGAATTCCCTGCAACGGCCGCAGCTACTGAGAGCATCATAACAATAACAACGAGACATGCGATCTTAGAACTCATAGATCTTTTCTCCTTTCTTTGACCCAACGCAACGGAGACGGTCTCATCTCCATCATAATTACTCTACAGTCTTCCCAGTTATTTGATTATGACATCACTATATTACATTGGATCTTAGTATCATTCATAACATAAGGTAATAACGGCACGTTGGCTACAAGAACTCCAAGACGACCGTGATCTCTCCCCCTGTGCTCCAGGAAATGTCGAAGGCGCTGCAATCCTGCTCGATAGGCTGCGCAAGCGAGCCAGGAATGGTAACACCGATACTCATCGCCGGCACTGCTAACTTGCGCTAATACCGCATCCTCACCCGGTACGTCAGCTTCGTTTCCTTGTCCTTCGGCACGGGTATATTGAACTCGGCCGTGAATGCCGCGGTTTTCTTAAAATCATGGGAATTGCTGAGCATGGTCCAGTCTCCCGGTATGGGCTCTATGACCTTCACGATAATATCTTCCTGCTTGTGGTTTCTGAGCGATATCTCGAAGCTGGCTTCGTACGTGTCCGAGGCGATCTTTTTCCAGTCCATCTGCTTGCGCGTCCCCACAACATCAAAGGCATCGCCGAGCTTGACCCTTATCTTCTCGTCCTTCGGTGTATGGTCGATCATGTCCTCGCCGATGAACTGCAGGCTGCCCTCTGAGTCACGCTTATAGACCCTCACCGTGCCTTTGGGCAGGGGTATGCCGAGGTTATGCTCTTTCTTGTTCTGCATCTCCACAAACACGCCGACTTTCTGGTTCGATATGGGATCGCTGTACCTGCCGGTGTAGTAGTAGTTCGCCCCCCGGAATTCCAGCTCCTTCTTTACCGGGATGTTGTCGGCACTGACGAGACTGATCTGTTTTGTCTGGTTGTCCTTGATCGTGGATGGCCGCTGGAGTGTGTAGATATGGTATTCGAAGAATGATTCCTCGACGAACTGCTTTGCCGGCGCTGCGGCAGCCTCGGCCACCCGCATCATCTTGTATCGGTATTCCTGTTCGTCCTTCACTCTGTTCACATCGCCGGCCACCAGCTTGAGCTTTGCCTCGCGGTAGATGGCCCCGCTCTTGTTGTCGATCGTAACCCATCCCGAGAGGTCTGCCTGATCATCCTTTTCGTTCAGGGTCACAACGTAATCAGCGCGCCAGGTAATGCCGTTGGTCAGGTAGGAAGCCTCCACCTTCTGCTCCGACTGCAGGTCGTTCTCCAGCATCCAGACAAGGGTGGGCTTTGATATCAGGTTTTCCGGGACACCGGGGAAGATGATCCTGCCGGGATGGCCGAAGGTGATCTCATTGCCGATCCTGAAGATCGGGCCGCCGTTGTTCGAGAGCAGGGTGGCGGAAACGACCTCTTCGCGTTCTGTATAGAAATTCTTCTGGTACAGTTTCACCTCCTTGCCCACATACTTATCGAGCAGTCTTTGGGGATTGAGCAGGTCGTATTCATAGTTCTGTTCGAGCACCCTGAGGCTCTCGGCATTGACCAGGGATTTAATATGCACACTTGCCGGGATGATCTGTGCGGCTACATCCATGAACCTCAGATCTGATGTCCCCTTCGGAAGGTTGATCATGCGGGTATCTTTTACCAGCCCGAGGCTCACGTTATAGATGGTTATTGCAACGCCGGTCTGGTCCTCAATGCCTGTTGAAGATGCGGAAAGTTCGTTCCCAATCGGTACGGCCCCCGCTCCAGAGAAGCTCCAGAAGAAGAGTGCCATAATGCTGATAAACAATGTTGCGGTCCTGGTCATGATGATCCTCCTTTACTGATGTTCTGAGCGTATTTGCATCGTTAGACATCGGCGAGGACGAAAAAGTTCCCGAATGTCCCATTGTATCATGAGATGGTTTCAGAGGAGGGCGGAAGGCCCCGAAATGCAATGAGAAATTCCTGCTGAAATAGAACAGCAACGGGAAAGAAATAACAGTTATTTAATATGAAGTATAAGTTTAATAAAAACTTATAACTTATTGATTAATAATTATAAGAGTGAGATTATGTTCGTGGTATTTCGTAATGTCCGGCAGAGGCTCCTTTATGCGGCCGATGCGCCTGAATTGCTCCATCAGCTCGCCCGCCCGGGACGGCTCGATATGAATGGTCAGGGTAGTGCCTGTCTCATGTTTCTCTGTACCAAGCAGCCTGCCGCCTAACTTTGACAGGGCTGTCTCGATCTCCTGAGTTGCTTTTTCAAGGTCCCTGACCATCAGGGTGATTGTCGGCATTTCCGTTTCGTCTTTCTCTGCAGAGATAGGTGACCGGGCTGAGCCGGATGCGGCCTTCTGTCTTTCTTCTGCGGGAGCTGCGGAATCAAGAGCCTTGCCAGCCTCGAAACTCCGCGCGACAGGAGCTGGTGGTGCAGGGGCTGCAGCCACCGGAGGCATCGGGACCGGCTGTTGGTCATGCACACGAGGCTGACCGGATGATGTTTCTGCCTCTGGGTGGGTCGCGGGAGCCGGGGCCCGCTCGCCTTTTCCGGCAGCCTGTCTCTCTGCCGTATAGTTTTTTTGCAATGTCTCTTTTTCCGGCGAGAGCGTCTGCACCTGAGGCTTTTCCGTAAGAGTCGTCACGGGCTGGAGGTCCGGTCCCATGCTTTTCATAATGAGAACAGCGGCTCCTGCGATCAAAAGGGTTGCAACAGCCTCGATAGGCAGCTTGATATGGAGCGGGAAGAACAGTTTCCGGAGGAGTCTCTTCTTCGGCCGGGCCGCTATCCTGACCTTCTGCATCACCTTCTGGGTCAGCCAGGGAGGCGAAGGGATATCATCGAGCCCTTTCAGGGCTTCGATCGTCTTCTTCAGCTCAGAAGCGTATGAACTGCACTTTTCACACGTGGCGAGGTGTTTTTCAATCTCTTTCATTTCATCCGGAAGGAGACTCCCTTCTTCATATTCGGCAAGCTTCTGCTGTATATTGCTGCAGTCCATCTATTGATCTCCCATGACCTTCTTCAGACAGGTTTTTACCGATTCCCGCGCCCTGAAGAGCCGCGATTTGACGGTGCCGGCTGCGAGGCCGAGCATTGTACCTATTTCCTCGTAGGCAAATCCCTGAACGTCCCGAAGAACGATGACCTCTCTGAACTCCGGTTCAAGCCTGTTCAGACATGTCTGGATCATTGCCTGCAGCTCTTTTCCTGTCAGTTGATCGAGGGCCGAAGGCTCACTTGATGCCGGTTCCCTGCTCCCCCTGCCAGAGTCATGAGTCGGCAGGTCATCAAGAGAATGTGTCTCACGGGCCTTCCGCGCCATGACTTGGCTCAGCCTGTTGCGTGACGTATTTACGGTAATCGCATACAGCCAGGTCGAGAAGCGGGATCTCTGCTCAAAAGCATGCAGATTTCTGTAGGCAGCCACAAAAGTGTCCTGCACTACTTCGGCTGCGTCATCGGCATTGCCAATGATCCTGCAGGCGATATTGAACATTCTGCCCTGGTATGTCCTCACAAGGACCTCAAAGGCGTCCACATCACCGTTCCTACATCGGGCAATGATATCCTCTTCATCGCTGTTGTCCATCGTATCAGCGGTCTTCACAGGGTAAGACAGGCGAAGGGCAAATTTTGTTCCGGTCAACGGCTGTGCGGCANNGGCTTTGTCGAGAAGAAGGGCGTGGCGAACTTATCGAACTCATCCTCCTTGATCGGTCTGCCGGTGTTGAAGACTTCGATCATGATGCCGGGATGCGGCTGCTCAACTGCGCGGGATGATATCCTTACCCGGGGGGCAGCCGGGTCAACAGCCTCGAAACTGTTTTCGAGGAGGTGGTAGAACATATATTCCATGTCGCGGGCATCGGCAATAAAACTTGCTGCAGCCGGAGAAATGGCTGTTTCGCATTTGACGTGGGCGAATTTACCATTGAGGCCGAGGCGCTCCAGAGTTTTTTTGATCAGGGGCTCCAGCTCCAGAATGCCGAATACCGCATCTTCCTGGAACATCTCAAAGTACGTCTTGATGTCCGTGACCATATGCTCGAGCCGGCTGTTCTCTGACAGGAGCGATTCGTACACCCCGAAGGCAGGGTTGTCTGCCTCAACCTTCTTCTGAAGGCGCTTTATGCTCCCGCCGATTACCGTGACAGGGTTTCTGACCCTGTCTGCTATCCCCCTGATGATCTCGATATCGCAGCGGGTGGTTGCCTCGATATATGCGCTTGTCTCAATCAGCAGGCAAAGGTCCATGATGGTATCGATGAGCTGGAGCAGTCGTGTTCGGCTGCCATGCTCGATCTCCCCCAGTATGATCTTGTGACAGAACTGACGGATGACCGAGAAACCGAGGTTCGAAAAACGCTGGTCAAGGTTTACTTCCACATGGCGGAGGCCTATTCTCCAGAGATAGGAATACAGCTCTTGGTCGAGCTTTGACTTGAATATCTTCTCGAACCAGTGCGACCATATCCTGAGCATGAGGCCCGGTCGCTCTTCATAATCAAGAACAAGCTTTGCCTCCGGGATTCCCTGGAAGACCTCATGGAAGTACGCGGCGAACTCGTCCTTTTTTGAGACGAAGAGGTCACGGTACGGGTCGAGCTGTGTGAGGGAGTCCTGGGTCAGGCCGAGGCTTTCCTGGAACTGGAAGAGCTTTTCATACGGTGCCGGGATATTCAGCATGACGGATCATATATTACCAAAAATCAGCGCAAATGTATCCAACGTGTATAAAAACAAAAAGTGTGATAGATTATTAGAAAATGATAACAGGAGGCTTCCATGCTGATAAAAAAAGCTGTTGTTCTTGCAGCAACAGGTATTCTGTTCTTCGCGGCCACGGCATCTGCACACCATCCCTCGGGAGGTGCCGGATTGAGCCAGGCCGGCCCCATCCGGACGACATCTGCCACAACGCTTTCACGGGGCATCTTCTCATTGGCTGTGCAGGCTGAATTCATAAACCTTGATTCCTTCTCTGATAGCGAGCTCCTCGGGTTTTCTGAACGGGGCAAGGATGCTCATACGGCTGACTCGATATTCCACACTATCATAGGCGTGGGATACGGCATCACCAACGACCTTACCGTAAGCCTCAATATTCCCTATGCAGAGGTGAATAATATCAGGGAAGCCCATAGCGACGAGCCCGATGAGATCCATGTCCATGGCGACTCAAAAGGGTTCGGTGACCTGACTGTTATGGCGCAATACCGTTTCCTGAAGACGGATAATAAGTTCGAGGCTGCTGCGTTAGGGGGTCTCAGGATGCCTACGGGCAAGACGAACGCCAAAGACATCCACGGAGAGACCTTCGAGGCCGAATTTCTTCCGGGCACCGGTGCCTGGAGCCCTATCTTCGGCATTGCTGCCACAAAAAGAATTGGCAAGCTATCATTTGATGCGAACATGCAGTACATGATCAGCAATGGCGGAACGCAGGTCACCAATCTTGGAGATATATTCAGTTATAATGCTGCAGTTTCGTACCGGACTGCTGTCGGAGATACTGCCTGGGACCTTATTCTTGAACTGAATGGTGAATGGAAGGAAAAACAGAAGATCCATGGAACCTGGGATGGCAATAGCGGCGGCAATATGATCTTGATCTCTCCCGGAGGCCGACTCGTGATCGGAAAGAAGATCTCCGCCTTCATGTCTCTCGGCATTCCTGTCCTGCAGGACCTGAATGGTATTCAGGACGATATGAATTGTAAGGTCCTTTTCGGCATGAGTTTCAGCCTGTGATACATAAGGGGGAAAGCATGAATAAGATATCGCTATATGGGGCGGGTATGCTGATCTTGCTGTTTGCTTTCGTCGTACAGGTTCCGGTCTCGCCTGCGAAAGTTGAGGCCGGGGAATCGGCTGCGTTCACAAAACATTTCCATGAGACACTGTTTGCGATTTCGGAGAAAGGGCAGGTGAGCATAGAGATCCTGCTCGATGACAAGGAGTACGCGATAGGAAAAGATGTGATCGGGGTCGTTATCCATGACCTTCATGATGAGGATGTCGAGGATGCAAAACTTGATGTGATCGTGACAGGAAATGCCGAACCGCTGAAGGTGAAGGAAAAAGGCGGAGGGTTGTATCTTGTGGCAAGCGCAGGTCTGCCCAAAGACGGGAAATGGGAGTTGCGTCTGGCGGTGAAAAAGAAGAAGATTGACGATGGAGCGATTTTTATATTCCCGGATGTCATGAAAGATAAGCTTGCTGCAGGCAAGTATGATAGGGAGATGCTGAAAGGGAGAAACGAAGCCCAATAAGGCTGTTGGCTTGCATCCCTAAGGCCGTGGAAGAATCGCAGCGTGGTTTTTGAACCTTCGATCCTTTTATCTGATTCTGTACATGCCATATAGCCTGCATTTGTCCAGCAACCGTATGATGGCAAAGGGTGTTCTGTGCTCACGTCGACAGCTTGTATGCAGATACCACAAGGGATGTTACGCAAGGGAGATTTGAGATGCCGCATTTCGGGTTGATGAGCACTGAGGATAGCTTTAAGAAACCCGAAGGTGCACTGCTCAGGGCGAGGCTTCATATCCGTGGCGGCAAGCGAAGACTGTCGCAGGGAAAGATCTCTGCAGGCATCGTAACGCTGTATGATGCGCTCATTTTTGCTCTGCGCTGGTACCTTATGGCGCCTGAACACCGGGTAGAGTTCAGGATAAAAGAAGCGATTGACCTGACGGACGAAAAGGCCATGATCAGGGTACTGGAGTCTTCCGGTGTTCTCGACCGTTCCTTTGATCTCAGGGCATTTGAGAAACTGGTCGATACGGCAGCATACGAAGAGATGACCGGTTTTGACTATGGACCAATGCTTGGCCAGTTTGAGTCGCTCATGAGAAGGCTTGAGGTCATGCCCTTTGATGCAGATGCGCTTCCGCCCGAAGACCCGTCCACGTTCTGATCTCACTTCGTTGACGCTGAAAAACCTGCTGTGATAGAATTCTTTACTTTTAAAAAGCAGCATATCTCTTCAGTATTTCTCTATAAATCGAGAGGACAGGGCATATGAGGATAGTTGTTTGCATCAAGCAGGTGCCTGACAGCGCAGAGGTCAGGATCAATCCCGAGACGAATACGCTTATCAGGGACGGCGTGCCCACGATCATCAATCCCTATGATGTGCATGCCATCGAAGCAGGGCTTCAGATCAGGGAAAAAACCGGGGGAAAGGTCACGATACTGACCATGGGGCCTCCCCAGGCAGAGGCAGCGCTCCGTGACGCCATTGCCATGGGGGCTGACGATGCAGTGCTTCTGACGGACCGGGCATTTGCAGGTTCGGATACCTGGGCAACTGCGTATACGCTGTCAAAGGCTCTAGCGCATATCGGGGCCGATGTCATCCTTTGCGGCAAACAGGCCATAGACGGCGATACCGCGCAGGTCGGTCCTGAGATAGCTGAGTTCATGGATATCCCGCATATCTCCTATATACGGAAGATCGTTGATGTCTCGACAGACAAGCTGGTCGTCCAGAGGCTCATGGACGACGGGTTTGATCTGCTTGAATCGTCACTCCCGGTTCTTCTGACCGTGGTCAAGGAGCTGAATGTGCCGAGGATGCCCTCCCTGAAGGGAAAAATGGCTGCCAAGAAGGCTGAGATCAAAAAGATGTCGGCTGCCGATATCAATGCAGCTGAGAGCGATCTCGGACTGAAGGGATCACCGACTCAGGTCAAGAACATCTTTGCTCCTGAAACGAAGAAGGACAGGAAGATGCTGGAAGGAACTGGTGAGGAGAAGATCAATACGCTGGTCAAGGAACTGGTGGGACTGAAATGTATATAAAGGTAAACAAGAATTTATGTTCCGGCTGTGAGGCATGCCTGCAGTCCTGTCCGTATGACGCGATCGTGATGAAGGACGGCAAAGCAGAGATAACAGAACTCTGCCAGCTCTGCAGGGCCTGCCTGAGCGTATGCCCGGAAGGGGCCATATCCGAGGTCAAAGAGGCATCGGATGCCAGGGAGACTGCCCAGGGCAAAGGGGTGTGGGTTTTTGCAGAGCAGCGTGACGGGAAGATTGCCGGTGTATCACTTGAACTGCTCGGCGCAGGCAAGGGACTTGCGGAAAAGCTCGGCACTGAGCTTGTTGCGGTGCTTTTCGGCGGCACTGCCGGTGATGCGCAGGAGCTTATCCGCTGGGGGGCTGAAAGAGTGTTTCACTGCGATGATCCCCTGCTGAGCGCGTTCAACGACGAACCGTACGCTGCACTCCTCTCCAAATTGATCGTGGAGCAGAAGCCTGAGATCGTTCTCACCGGTGCAACGCCGATCGGCAGGTCTTTTTTCCCGCGGGTTGCCGCAAAGCTGCGGGCGGGGCTTACCGCTGACTGCACGTCTCTTGAGATAGATGCTGAGACGGGAAATCTCCTCCAGATCAGACCGGCATTCGGCGGCAATATCATGGCAACGATCTTTTGTCCTCATGCGCGGCCGCAGATGGCGACAGTGCGTCCTCGCGTAATGAAAAGGGGTGAATACGACCCAGCACGGAAGGGAGAGATCGTGACGGTCAGCGCCAAAGGTATCTCTTCCCGCACCAAGGTCGTTGAAACCGTGAAGGAGGTTGCCGAGACAGCGATCAATCTGCAGGACGCAAATATCATCGTTGCCGGTGGCCGGGGCATGGGCGGTGAGAAGGGGTTTCAGCTCCTCAATGAACTTGCCGCGGCGCTCGGCGCCTCGGTTGCCGCTTCGCGTGCTGCAGTCGATGAAGGATGGATCCCCTACCGTCATCAGGTGGGGCAGACCGGCAAGACTGTAGGTCCGAAAATCTATATCGCTTGCGGCATATCCGGGGCAGTGCAGCATCTCGTGGGCATGCAGTCGTCCGATATCATCATTGCGATCAACAAGAACCCCGATGCGCCGATTTTCAGTGTTGCCACCTACGGCATCGTGGGTGACGTACACGAAATCGTCCCGATGCTTACCAAAAAAATCAGGGACGTAAAGGGGTAATTTTTATGACTACGGTATTCATGTTCCCGGGTCAGGGTTCCCAAGTCCTCGGTATGGGCGCTGAACTCTTTGAACGATATTCTGACCTGGTCGCTGAGGCGGATACAATTCTCGGCTACTCAATGAAGGAACTCTGCCTGGTGAATCCTGACGATAAGCTCAACCGCACGGATTACACGCAGCCGGCGCTTTACACGGTCAATGTCCTGAGCTTCCTGGCTAAGGTCGCAGACGAGGAGATCAGGCCGGATTTTGTAATCGGGCATAGTCTGGGAGAATATGATGCCCTTTATGCTGCCGGTGCCTTTGATTTTGCTACCGGCCTTAAACTGGTCCAGAAGCGCGGTGCCCTTATGAGCGCGGCTACTGGCGGGGGTATGGCCGCTATTCTGGGCATGGACGGTGATGCCGTTGCCACGGCCCTGGCCGAGCTCGGCGCTGGAAGCATTGATGTGGCCAATTTCAACACTCCGCGTCAGACGGTCATATCCGGTCTTAAGGTCGATATCGAGACATTTGCCCCTCAATTAAAGGAAAAAGGAGCCATGCGGGTAGTTATCCTTCCCGTCAGTGGTGCCTTCCACAGTCGTTACATGAAACCCGCAGCAGAAGAGTTTGAGGCATTCCTGGCAGGATTCAGCTTCAGCAGCCTGAAAGTCCCCTGTATTGCCAACTGCAGTGCCGAGCCGTACACCGATGAATCCATCGCCCTGAATCTGGTTAGACAGATTTACAGCAGTGTGCGGTGGATTGACACAGTCAAGGGCCTTCGTGAGCAGGGCGCCGACACCTTTGTCGAAGTCGGCCCGGGAACCGTTCTGAGCGGCCTGGCACGCCAGATTACGTAACAGCATTCGGCTTCCCGGATTCGGGGAAGTGAAAAGGATATAGAAAACTTTGTGATAAATAAGTAAAATAGACTCATTAAGATGTATTATCGGATAACCTCGGAATAATTCAACCTGCTCGGCGGTAAAAGTTTATAACAAGTTAAAGTAAGGAATGCCGATTTCAGTGCATTCTGAAAAAACAAAATACTTTTCGGGAGGTAATCAATGGGCAGATATGATGAGGTATTTGAAAAAAGCATCCAGGACCCCGAGGGATTCTGGGCTGAGGCTGCCGAGAATATAGACTGGTACAAGAAGTGGGACAAAGTCCTTGATGATTCAAACAGGCCTTTTTACCGATGGTTCAGCGGCGGAGAAATGAACACCTGTTACAATGCGGTGGACCGCCACGTGAAGAACGGCAGGGGCGATCAGGCTGCCATTATCTACGACAGTCCGGTGACGGACACCGTACAGAAAATAACCTATAAAGAGCTTCTCGATCGTGTCTCAAAGTTCGCCGGTGTACTGAGAAGCCTCGGCGTTTCGAAAGGCGACACCGTCATCATTTATATGCCCATGGTGCCCCAGGCCGCTGTTGCAATGCTTGCCTGCGCCCGTCTTGGCGCCATTCATTCCGTGGTATTCGGCGGTTTTGCCCCACATGAACTGGCTATCAGGATCGATGATGCAAAGCCAAAGGTCATCGTAACCGCATCAGGGGCAATTGAAGGCAAGAAAATCATTGAATACAAGCCGATGGTAGACAAGGCTATCGAGCTTGCAGCGCACAAGCCCGAAAAATGTGTCGTGTACCAAAGGTCTCTTGTGAAGGCAGAGCTGGCTGCAGGGCGTGATTTTGACTGGGACGTCATGATGTCAAAGGCTCAACCTGCAGAATGTGTCCCTGTGCAGGCGACCGATCCTCTTTATATCCTCTATACATCAGGCACTACGGGCACCCCAAAGGGAATCGTAAGGGACAACGGCGGATATGCTGTTGCGCTTCGCTGGAGTTTTGAGAACATCTATGATACAAAGCCGGGAGAGGTCTACTGGTCAGCATCCGACGTCGGATGGGTCGTGGGGCACTCCTACATAATATACGGCCCGCTGCTTACGGGCTGCACAACGGTCCTATTTGAAGGAAAACCCGTCGGCACTCCTGATCCGGGCGCATTCTGGAGGGTCATTTCCGAGCATGGGGTCAAGGTGCTTTTTACCGCGCCGACAGCCTTCCGCGCGATAAAGCGAGACGATCCGAAGGGAGACTATCTTAAGAAATACGACCTCTCAGGATTCAAGTACCTCTTTCTGGCGGGGGAAAGGCTTGATCCCGACACGTATCATTGGGCAAGCAAACTGCTGGACCGGCCTGTCATCGATCACTGGTGGCAGACCGAGACAGGCTGGCCCATAACCGCGAACTGCATGGGGATAGAGGTGTTCCCCGTCAAGCCGGGGTCATCGACTAAGCCGGTCCCTGGCTTTGATGTGCAGATCCTGGACAATAACGGCAAGCCTGTAGGAGCGGGAACCGAAGGGCTTGTTGCGGTCAAACTTCCCCTGCCGCCGGGAACGCTGCCCACACTCTGGCAGGCAGAGAAGAGATTTCTTGAGTCCTATATTAACCCTTTGCCGGGCTATTATTTCACCAGTGACGGGGGATATATTGATGAAGACGGGTATGTCTTTATCATGGGTCGTGTTGATGATGTGATTAATGTTGCGGGCCACCGGTTATCTACAGGAGAAATGGAAGAGATCGTTGCTACCCATAGGGACATTGCTGAATGCGCGGTCTTCGGTGTCGAAGACGGGCTGAAAGGTCAGGTCCCTGTCGGTCTTGCCGTGTTAAAGACCGGAACAGGGAGGGACGAGAAAGAACTCCGGCAGGAACTTGTCAGCATGATCAGAGAGAAGATCGGGCCGATTGCCTGCTTTAAACAGGCGGTAATTGTCAAAAGGCTGCCGAAAACACGTTCCGGTAAGATTCTGAGGGGGACCATGCGCAGGATTGCTGACGGCAAGGAATACTCAGTGCCCTCCACGATTGACGATCCGGCTATTCTGAATGAGATCGAAGAAGCGTTAAAAAGGATAGGATACGGGAAAAGGGCGGTGTAATGAAAATCCATGAATATCAGGCCAAGGAATTATTTCGGAGTCACCACATTCCTGTACCTGAGGGGTATGTTGCCGCAAGCCCCGATGATGCCTGTGCTTCAGCTGGAAGGCTCGGCCGCTTCCCCGTTGTAATCAAGGCACAAATTCATGCGGGCGGACGCGGCAAGGGCGGAGGAGTTAAGCTTGCCCGGAGTATGGATGAGGTGCGGAGCGTGACCGCGGCCATACTGGGCAGGCCACTGGTGACGCCCCAGACAGGACCGCAGGGAAAGAAGGTCAGAAAAGTCCTGGTGGAGCAGGGGCTTGATATTGATCATGAGCTTTATGTTTCGATCATCCCGGACCGGACCACGGCAAAGATCATGATCATCGCAAGCCGGGCCGGCGGAATGGATATCGAGGAAGTTGCGGCAAAGTCCCCTGAAGAGATAATAAAGCTCCTGATCAACCCGCTCACCGGGATTGAACCCGGTCATCGCAGCGAGATCGCAGCCGGTCTCGGCCTGGGCGGATCGATCGCCCGAAAATTCTCCACGCTTATCGAAGATCTGTATAACCTTTTTATCGAAACCGACTGTTCGCTGCTTGAGATCAATCCGCTGGTCATTACTGCCCAAGAGAACCTGATCGCGCTGGATGCAAAGGTGGAGATCGACGACAATGCCCTGTTCCGGCAGAAGGATGTCCTGAAATTCAGGGATGTTGATGAAGAGGACCCCATGGAAGTGGAGGCCTCGAAATACAACCTTAATTACATCAACCTGAAGGGAAATGTCGGCAACATGGTGAATGGAGCCGGCCTCGCCATGGCCACCATG
>DKBO01000189.1 GCA_002448975.1 Nitrospiraceae bacterium UBA6898 | reverse complement strand
TTGATGATCGCTTCTATCTTTTTCATGGATATTTCTCCTTTTCTTTTCTCTCTGCATATAGCTCAAGGTCCTCAAAAAAGACCATGAGCGTTGAGCCTTCCTACAGGTTATATGCCCGCTCGCCGTGCTGGCTTTCATCAAGCCCCATGACCTCGTCTTCTTCGTCAACGCGCAGCCCGATCGTGTACTTGATGATCAGGAAGATCAGCGCTGTCGCGACACCGCTGTACACGAACGTTATGACGGAAGCCAGAATTTGGGTCCAGAGCTGGCCCGCATTGCCGTGGAGCAGTCCTTTGCCGAGTTCATTGATCGAGGGGTCTGCAAAGACCCCGGTAAGGACCGCGCCGATCGTGCCGCCGACCCCATGGATGCCGAATGCGTCCAGCGTGTCATCATAACCGAGTTTCGGTTTGAGAAAGGCAACGGCAAAGAACGGGATGATACCCGCAGCAATGCCGATGCAGATCGCCCCGGATATGTTCACAAAACCCGCCGCAGGCGTTATTGCGACAAGACCGCCGACTGCGCCGGATGCCAGGCCGAGCACCGTCGGCTTCTTAGAGTGAAGCCACTCAACAAACATCCACGACAGGGCAGCAACAGCCGTTGCTGTGTTGGTGTTGATGAAGGCGGCACCGGCAAGCCCGTTGGCAGCAAGCGCCGAGCCTGCGTTAAAGCCGAACCACCCGAACCAGAGAAGGCCGGCACCGGTAACGACAAGGGTCAGATTGCCCGGCAGCAGGGACTTTTCCCTCCGCCTGCCGAGGATCAGCGCGCCGACGAGCGCTGCCGCACCTGCATTGATATGGACCACCGTGCCGCCGGCAAAATCAAGTGCGCCCATCTTGCTCAAAAAGCCTCCGCCCCATACCCAGTGGGCGACCGGGATGTAGACAATCGTAAACCAGAGTATGGAAAAGATGATCCAGGCGGAGAACTTCATCCGTTCGATGTATGCGCCGCTTGCCAGGGCCACGGTGATCGCCGCAAAGGTGAGCTGATAGACGATGAAGATATACTCCGGTATCGTCTTTGCCAGATCATTGATGCTGCCGGGGCCAACCCCCTTCAGAAAGGCCTTGCCCGCATCCCCTATGAGTCCTGCCGCATCCCCGTTGAAGGAGAAGCTGAACCCATAGATTACCCAGAGCAGGCTGATAATGCAGAACGTGACGAAGGACATTGCCATGGTGTTCAATGAATCCTTGCGCTTCGAAAGCCCTCCGTAGAACAGCGCAAGGCCCGGGATGGTCATGAGCATGACCAGTGCCGTTGCAACGATCATCCAGGCCGTGTCGCCGGTGTCAATCCTGGGCACCTCTGCCACGGCCACTGCTGCCGGCGCCGGTGATTCTGCCGGCTTGACCTCGTCCGCAAACACAAAGCCCGCAATGAACAGAAAACTGAGAAGAACGGTGAGACTGATGAACCGCTTCATGGTAACCCTCCTTGATGTTTTCCCAACTGATATAGGTAATGTGAACGCAGTGCCGCCGACCGCCACCCGGGCCGGACATCCTGCATCATGTCCTGATATCCGTGAGGCACCAGCGTCTGTCACATCTATGGACCAGTCTGTCATAATATTGAACAGGTTGCCAGAAACGTGCCACTGCATAACATGCTGATCTTGATGGATATTTTTGAGACACGGTGCTACATTTTTGTATAATGCGACAATATTGTAGTACGCTGGGGCATCTCCAGAGTGGAAAGAATGAAGGCTACAGAGATTGCCGCTTCCGGAACAGAAGAGCAGAGGTTATTCTTTCAGATCTGCCTCTATGTCGATCGTGATGTGCACATCCTTGTCGATCATAAAGCCCCCGTCCTCCATGATCTCGTTCCAGGTGACACCAAAGGCAAATCGGTCAATGGTAAGCACTGCACGAAATCCCATGGTTACCTCCCCGCCGAAGGGGCTTTTCACCGGCCCGGAAAACGCAACATCCATGGTGACCGGTCTCGTGATGCCATGGATCATCAGATCGCCGGTCAGCTTCGCACGTTCCGCATCAGCGCCCTCGACCTTCGTGCTGCGGAACGTGATAATGGGATAGGTCGACACCCCGATGAAGTCGGCGCTCATGACGTGGTCATCGCGCTTTTTTATGCCGGTGAGCAGGCCCGCAGCATCGATCGCTGCTTCGACGCTGGACTTTGAGATATCCGCAGGATCAAACGTAATAGTTCCGCGTATCCTATTGAACTGTCCGCGTACATCGGCGATCTTCAGGTGCTTGACGGCGAATGCGGCGACCGAGTGGTCAGGGTCTATGATCCATGTGCTCATGTCTGCCTCCTCGTCGGGAATAAAGTATGGTATAGTTTTGAGTATATCACAGAGCGTGCGGATGCCCCTTGAGAAAGCAGAATAAGGAAATAAAAGACGTGGCGGTCATCGTCGACCTTCTGAAGACCTGTCATGTGGGACGGCTTGGCACGACAGGCAGTGACGGATACCCCATGGTCAACCCCCTGAATTTTGCCTATGCAACCGGAAGAATCTATTTCCATACGGCA
>DKBO01000227.1 GCA_002448975.1 Nitrospiraceae bacterium UBA6898 | reverse complement strand
TCGGCGACGGCAAGATCTTTGTTTCCTCGCTGGAGCAGATCATCCGGATCAGGACCGGTGAAACCGGCGACGCAGCCATATAGGACGAAGATTTCAGAACAAGAGTGTAGCTCATACAATTATGTAAGCACGGCATAACTCTTTAGAAATAAAGAGAAGATGAGCAATTTTGCCCGGAATATGCTACAAAAATGTAGCCTAACCGGGCTTTATTTTTCTTTTTTTCTTTTGGAATCAAGAGGTTCTTTTCTGGCATTGTTTTCGCCTTGATGAACGTTCAGCCCGAAGGCTGAACAGGGGAGGTTAATGATGAAAAAACAGCGAGTTATGTTAAGCATTCTTATCCAACTGCTCCTGCCGTTCACCGCGTATGCAGAAGGAGGCGGAAAGATCGACAGCGGTGACACGGCCTTCATGCTCCTGTCCGCAGCCCTGGTCATGCTCATGACGCCGGGGCTCGCCATGTTCTATGGCGGGATGGTGAGGAAAAAGAACGTCCTCGGAACGCTCATGCACAGCTTTGTTGCCATTGCGCTCGTAAGCATTCAGTGGATACTTTTCGGCTACAGTCTGTCATTCGGACCGGATGTTCATGGCATCATCGGCAGCCTGGACTGGATAGGGCTGAGGGGTGTGGGCATTGATCCGAATTCTGACTATGCAGCCACGATCCCCCACATGGCCTTTATGATCTATCAGGCAATGTTTGCGGTCATAACACCCGCACTGATAGCAGGGGCTTTTGCCGAGAGGATGAAATTCTCCGCCTTTCTGGTTTTTACGCTTCTCTGGTCAACGATCGTGTACGATCCGGTTGCGCACTGGGTCTGGGGTACNNTCGGCTGGTTCGGATTCAATGCCGGAAGCGCGCTCTCGTCAGGAGGTCTCAGCACCATGGCTTTTGTCGTTACCCATACCGCAGCGGTCACAGCAACGCTGGTATGGGTCATCATTGAGTGGCTCCACCGGGGCAAGCCGACCATGTTCGGAGCTGCAACCGGTTCGATAGCCGGGCTTGCAACGATAACTCCGGCCTCGGGGTTCGTCAGTCCCATGGCGGCGATCGCTATCGGCGCTGCGGCAGGGGCATTCTGCTACCTCTCGCTCAGCCTGAAACCGAAACTGAAATTTGACGACTCTCTGGATGCCTTTGGCGTCCACGGCGTCGGCGGTATACTCGGCACGATCGGTGCAGGGTTATTCGCCCAGAAGGCGATCAATGCAGCCGGTGCTGACGGTCTTTTTTTCGGTAATCCCCGCCAGGCGCTTGTTCAGCTCATATCCATAGCAGTCGTGGCTGTCTTTTCTTTTGTCACGAGCCTCATACTCCTGAAGGTCGTCGACGGGACGATAGGTTTGAAGGTAAGTGACGAGGAAGAGCTCATGGGCCTTGACCTGAGCCAGCACGAGGAGACCGGATATCAGCTGTGAAGTCCGTGAGGAGTCAAGACTAGGGAAGGGGGACGACGAGTCCCCCATCTCAGACGAAGTTACCGGGATGTCTTGAGCCCGACCGTTATCTTCGTCTCAGTATCTGAAGCATCGGTGTACATGAAGAAGAATGTTTGACCTTCATCATATATAGCTCCGTGAAAAGCTGAAGAACCCGCATCGATTATAGGCAGACCGTCGCTCCAGACGGTATAGAAATTAGAATTGATCCCAAACTGAGGCCGCGTCGTATAAGTTCTATGGCAGAGATACCCCCTTTGCCGTTCGATTTTGCCGTGAAACTATCCAGCCCGTATTCTTTGCTGCGATCAGCCTTCGGAACAGCAATAGTCAGTTCAGAGCAGAGAGCAATCACAGGAAGAAGGAGCAGGTACACGTATGTTTTCATTACATTGACCTCCATAAAATTGATGATGCATGATACTGCAATCATGAAGAATTATGAAATTCATAAAGCATTCATAAACAGCTGGTGTAATGTGCACAAAGAAGATATGATTTCGGGCAACAGCAGAAACCGAGATTCGATGGATGGGTTACAGGTGTAACCGGATAGGAAGGAGGAAGCGATGATGAAATTCTTAAAGAGCATAGGTATTGGACTTATTCTTTTCTTGCTACCTGTTTTTGCAGGGGCCGAGGGGCTGGGCAATGCGCGCCTGAGTCTTATGGGCGGGGACGTACAGATCCAGCCGGAGGACTCGACCGACTGGATCCCGGCATCGATCAATATGCCGTTGCGGGAGGGGGACCGCATCTGGGTTCCTGAGCAGGGCAAGGCAGAAGTGCAGCTGTCCGGCGGTTCACAGGTCAGGATAGATGAGAACTCGTCCATCGAGATTCTTAACCTCGGCAGAGATATTGCCCAGTTTTACGTGTCCGCAGGCAGCGCGCATGTGAACTTCATGGCCGGAGATGAGCGGCTCATCCAGGTAGACAGCCCCGTGTCGTCTGTCAGGGCATATGAACGCGCAGCCTTTGGCATAGACGTATCGGACAGCGGGATGACGGATGTTTCTGTATACAGGGGATCTGTCAGCGCCGAGAGCAAAAGCGGCAGGACGACGGTGCAGGCAGGAAGGATGTTGTCACTGAGCGACGACTATGCTGACATGGCCCCGCTGGGCCGTCAGGATGACTGGGAAAGCTGGAATATGGACAGGGACAGAAGGTTCGAGGACAGAAGGTATGCGTCCACGCGGTATCTGCCCAGAGAGCTCAACACCTATGCGAGCGATTTTGATGACAATGGCAGGTGGGTGAATGCGCCGAGCTACGGATATGTATGGACACCTGCGGTCAGCGTCTCTGCCGGATGGTCCCCCTACAGTAACGGCAGATGGTGCTGGGTAGGCGGAGACTATGTATGGATAGGGTATGAACCCTGGGGATGGGCCCCGTATCATTACGGCAGGGGG
>DKBO01000106.1 GCA_002448975.1 Nitrospiraceae bacterium UBA6898 | reverse complement strand
AGGACAGACTGCCTTGCAGCTTCCGCAGAGCGTGCATTGCGACAGATCAGGGACAAGAGCGTGTTGCATACCGGTATTATAAATTATTATCAGGAGGCAAGTCAGACCGTGAAGGGCTAGAGACTCTCCCTGTTTTGATGAACCGCATGGGGCAGCGACCGGTTCATGCTGCCGCTTCTGAAGCCGTCAAGATCAAGGGAGACGAAGCTGAAGCCGAAGGCGTGCAAGGCATCGGCAACGCGATAACGGACATCTTTTTCCAGAAAGAAGGACAAGTCCTTTTCCGGCACTTCAATGCGCGCCATGTCCTCATGCACTCTGACCCGTACGGTTGATATGCCGAGATTCCTGAGAAATTCCTCCGCCTTTTCCACGCGTTTCAGGAGAGCGGGTGTTATGCGCTGGCCATAAGGAAAGCGGGAGGAAAGACAGGGTGAAGCCGGCCTGTCCCATGTCTCGAGCCCGAGGTCTTTTGAGAGCAGCCGTATATCCTGCTTCGAAAGACAGCTTTCAGCAAGCGGGCTTCTGACACGATACTGTGCGGCCGCTTTTCTGCCGGGACGGTAGTCGTTCAGGTCATCGGCATTGCTGCCATCGAAGATGAAGCGGTAGTTCTCATGTTCCGCGATTTCCCGCAATCTCCGGAAAAGGTCCTGTTTGCAGTAAAAGCAGCGGTCCGGCGGGTTGGTGATAAACAATTCATTCTGCATTTCACCGGTGCGGATCACTCTGTGCTCAGCACCTTCCCGCCTGGCAAAGGAGACAGCCTGATCGATATCCTGTTCCGGTACGGTCTCCGAGCATCCGGTCACGGCAAGGAACCGGATGCCGGCCATCTTCATGGCCCTGAGCAGAAAGGAGCTGTCAACGCCTCCCGAGAAGGCCAGTACCCCGCTTTCCGCATCGGCGAGCAGAGCAAGGAGGTGCATGAATTTTCCCCGATGGGGTTCGCGTACTTCATCGCTCACAGGGAGGTGACCTCGCAATTCTCCTGGTGCATCTTGCTGTCTGCCCTGATGATCACCTTGGCACCATATTGCTTTTCGACGTCCTCAATGCCGAGCATTTCCTCGTCGGAAAGCAGCTCGGCAACAAGCGGGTGCGCCGTGATAATGATTTTGGTGCTTCCGTGGCGTGCCATTTTCTTGATCGTGCGGAGGATCTCATAGGAAAGTGTGTCAGGGGACTTCACGAAACCCTTGCCTTCACAGTACGGGCAGGTGGTGCAGAGCGTCCTGCCGAGGCTTTCCCGGACCCGCTTTCTGGTCATCTGTATTAGGCCGAGCTCAGAGATATGCAGGATCGTGTTCTTTGCCTTATCCCGTTTCATGGCATCGGAAAAGGCATTGAAGAGCTTTTCCCTGCTCTCAAGCTTTTCCATGTCAATGAAATCTATAATGATAATGCCGCCGAGGTTCCTCAGCCGTATCTGATAAGCTATTTCTTTCACCGCCTCAAGGTTCGTTTTCAGGATCGTATCTTCAAGACCTTCCTTTCCTACGAACTTGCCGGTATTGACATCAATAACGGTCATGGCCTCTGTCTGATCGGCAACGATATATCCTCCTGACTTCAGCCATACCTTACGGCCGATGGCGCGTGAGATGTCCAGCTCTATGCCGAAGGCATCAAAAATCGGCTCTGAATCCTCGTAAAGTTCTATCTTTCCGAGCAGCTTGGGGAAGTACGTCTTCACGAATTCGAGGGTGCGGTGATACTCCTCAGGAGAGTCAATGACAAGGCGCTCCACGTTCTGGCTCATGAGGTCACGTACGGACCGGAAGGCCAAGTCGAGATCGCTGTAAAGAAGCCCGCGTGCCGGTACGCGGTCTTTTTTCTGTTTCAGGTTCTCCCAGAGCAGGAGGAGGAACTCCAGGTCTTTCCGGATGTCCTCTTCAGGCGAGTCTTCGCTTGCGGTGCGGATGATGAGACCATAGCCTTCCGGCCGGATGCTTTCCACAATGGCCTTGAGCCGGGAGCGCTCATCCTCGTTCGTTATTCTCCGCGAGATGCCGATGTGATCAACATCCGGCATGAGCACAAGATATCTGCCCGGCAGGGTTATATAGGAGGTGACCCGCGCACCTTTGCTTCCAAGAGGGTTCTTGGATACCTGGACCAGAAGTTCCTGGCCGTCCTGGAGCACCTCATCAATAGGCATTTCTGAGCGGGTCTTCTTGGGAAAGAGCTCGATGGACTGGTCCTTGTCCTCATCCTCGAACAGCGGTGCGTATTCGTCCGTTTCAGAACGGATATCAGCGACATACAGAAAGGCCGCTTTTTCCAGGCCGATATCCACGAAGGCAGACTGCATGCCCGGAAGTATCTTGACGACCTTTCCCTTATAGATGTTGCCGACGAGGCTCGCATCACGCTGGCGTTCGACATAGAACTCAACGACCTGACCGCCTTCAAGAAGCGCTACGCGCGTCTCGCCCTGTGTTACATTGATCAGGATCTCGCTGCCCATGCGGGTGCATCCTCCAGAGGTTCTTTCCACATACCATCCCAGCCGAACATGGAAAGTCTTGTTATCTCAAGCTCATCTGCAGACCGGCCGAATAGAAGGGGAATCAGTTCGTCGATCCGCACCTTTAGCTCACCGAGGTCTTTTACCGTAAGGAGGAAGGTCGTCTCTCCGCTCTGCCGTACCTCCTCAACCATCTCATCTATGCGGAACGAGCCATGTTTTCTCTGAACCGTCATATCCTTGTTGTCAAGATAGGCATCAAGGGAAAGCCCCTGTTTACCCGAGATTTCATAGATATATCTTACAACAAAACCGGTAAGGGATTTTTCGTTCTTTCCGATCGCCTTCATGCCCGTTGCCCGGAGGCTGTCAGGAAGATTTTCCTGAAGAGACAAAAGACCGGACTGGATATTAAAAGGAGGGATAAGCTCAATATCAAGATACTCCTTCAATCCCGCAGAGCCGACTCCCAGGGCAGGGCCGAAGGAGACCTTCGGATTGGGATGAAACCCTTCGGTGTATTTGAAGGGGAATGCGGCCCGCCTCATTGCGCGGACAAGCGCTGTGGTAGTTTCAAGATGGGAGAGGTAACGCCCTTTTAGCGTTTTTGCATACTGGAGTCTGATTTTGATGGACATGCCCACGACAGGAAAGCGGCCCGATGACCGCGTATCTTCCGGCAGAGGCAGGGCAGCAGTTGACTTCTCCCTATCTTCTGTCCGGGAACCGCCGGGACTGCAGGCAAGGCCGCAGGCATGGCACACGGTCCTGCAGTCGGGCGTAAATGTGGCAGAGACGGCATTTTGGTATTCCTTCCAGAGAAAGCTCTTCGTTATCCCGGTGTCAATATGATCCCAGGGAAGGGGCGCATCCCCGGCGTATGCCCGCTCTGAAAAGACCGAGGCGTTTACCCCGGTGCTCTCCATCGCCTGGTACCACTTTGCAGGATTGAAATACTCTTTCCATGCATCGAGCCTGCATCCAAGCTTCCAGGCAGCCTCGATGAGAAGGGAAAGGCTTTCATCGCCCCGGGAAAAAGCAGCTTCGAGCACGGACATCTCCGGATCATGTCCCCGGAACTGGACACCCCTTCTCAGGAGGGCGGCCTTTACCTGACGGTTCTTCTCCATGAGCGTATCGATAGAGTTCTGTCCGCACCACTGGAACGGGGTATGCGGCTTCGGCACAAAGGGGGAAACGCCCACGCTAAGTGTCGCGTGTCTTCCCGTTAGTCTCTTGGAAGTTTTTATCGCCTGGTGGACCATATCGGGGATTGCAGAAATATCCTCATCCGTCTCCGTAGGCAGGCCGATCATGAAATAGAGCTTGAGGTTCTGCCATCCCGCCCTGAAGAGTGTCTCGATCGCCTGGGCATACCTGTCACCGGTAAAGTCCTTGTTGATGACGGCACGCAGTCTGTCTGTTCCCGCTTCCGGTGCAATGGTAAAACCTGATTTTCTGACGGCCCTCAGCTCCCTGAGCATTTCTTCATTGACCGAACCGACGCGGAGCGAGGGAAGGGAGAGGGAGACACGCTTGTGCGAGTAATTTCGGTTGAACTCCCGCATGAGATAATTCAGGCAGGCATAATCACCGGAACTGAGAGAGGTAAAGGAGACCGTATCATACCCTGTCGAACGAAGGCTTTGTCCGGCGATCTTCAGCACGGTTTCCGGCGAGCGTTCACGCACAGGACGGTATATCATGCCTGCCTGACAGAACCTGCATCCCATGGTGCAGCCTCTGGAGATCTCTATATTTACCCGGTCGTGGACTATGGCAGTGAACGGTACGACAGGTTCCGTGGGAAAAGGGGCAGCATCGAGGGAAGTTATAAAGCGGCGCCGCGTACCCGCGCCTTTTCCAAGAAATGGCACATAGACACCTTCTATTTCAGAAAGCGCTTTCAGGAGCACACTCCGGTCTTGCGGTCGGTCTTCTTTCCAGCGGTGGAGCACCGAGAGGATCTCCGTTACTGCCTCCTCACCGTCGCCGATGAGAAAGGCATCGATGAACGGAGACATGGGCTGGGGGTTCACCGTACACGGGCCGCCTGCAAGGATGAGCGGCATATCTTTTCTTTCAAGGCGCTGCTCTGTCCGCAGGGGAATTCCCGCAAGATCAAGCATGTTCAGAACCGTGGGATAGGAGAGTTCATACTGGAGGCTGAACCCGACCATATCGAACGCATGCAGGGGGGTGCCTGATTCCAGCGAGGAAAGCGCCTCCCGGTGTTCCCTGAGTGCTGCCTCAAGGTCAGGCCAGGGGGAAAAGACACGCTCTGCAGCGGCAAAGGGAAGATCATTGATGATCTTATAGAGGATCTTGAGTCCCAGGTGCGACATTCCTACATCGTAAATGTCAGGGAATGCAAGGGCTACCGAGACAGATGACCTCTTATGCACAGCATTATATTCGCTGTTCATATACCTGCTCGGCTTCAGAACGTGCAAAAGATTCACCCATAACGATAGCACTCGCCCGGAGGCTTTGGCAAGGAAGGGTACGCAAATCCCTGCGCCCGGAAGGTGCGAGATATGATAGGGCTTGACCGCCGACAAAATGCACCGGCGCACGGTTCGCTGCAGATAACAGGGATGCCGAAAAACGCGCTGGACACCACGGAAGTTCCCGTGTTTGAGTAGAACCTATCTCAAAAATGCATTTTTGTTAAAAGGCTTTCATACCCGCGAAGGCGGGTATCCNNCCGTTTTCACGGGAATGACGAAAAGAGAGCCGGTAGATGAGGAAACGATATTTTGAGATAGCTTCTATTGTTTTATACGATTTCAAAGCAACAGATTAGAGGAGACGGGGATGGCTGCTCGTCCGCACAGGAGTCAACGCGAGTTTCGCTTACCCATAACTGAGGAGTTCGCCCAATGGCTCCGGGAATCCGACTGACATTCGGTGCTTGGTCATATGCTGAAAGGAGTCTCGAAACTATTAATCATTCTTGCATGAACGCTTCGGTACGGGTGAAGCGATAATAGGTGTTGGTCTCCGGAAGAAAGCTTATACTTCATGGACAGAGGCAAAAGGAAGCGCGATTCATCCGTCGCGCCTCCTTTCGCTAATGAAATTAATATCCCGAGGCCTTTTTCTCCGACATGATCTTGATCTTGACTGCAATGGATTTGCCTTCCTTTTCATGAAACTTCACTTTCACCTCTTGACCTGCCTTGAGGTCGCTGAAGGCTTTCTTCTCTTTGCCCATGATTATTTTCGTCATGTCGTTTGTTGTGAATATCACATCACCCTTCCATCTGTTATCGGTCGCTGTCGACACTCCTTCAACAGAATGCACGGTCACTGTCTTGGCTCCTGAGTCGACAGAAACTACCGGCCCCTTGAGGGAAAACATCTCTTCCGCGGCAATGGCGACTACGGCAAAAGATACCACAAAAATCACTGCTAAGCCTATAGAGAGAATTTTTTTCATTTTATTTCACCTCCTTCCGCTGGCAGAGAGCCCTATGTATAGAAAATGCTTTATCTATTGCGGGTATCTTCTTTTTTCTTTTGCAATGCTCCTGTCGGTCTTTATACTATCACATAACCCCCTTTTGTCACTTGAGGGAAATCGGCAACGAAAATTGACCCACCTCAGCACATCCCCCGAGCTCTTTGGAGCCAACCGGAGAGAGGAGCAAACGAAAGGAAATGCCGGCAGTGGAAACCATCCGTAAAGATTCGTTGTGCATACCACGGGGACAGAAAGAAGACCAGGCAGGCCCTCAGCAGACGACCTGACGGAGACCGGCAGTTCGTCGGAATTCTGGGCGCCGTATCGATCTGCGACGTAGAGGCTGTGGCCATGGCATGCTCCGAAGCACGTATCGCGGGTACAGCCATCCGGGATGTCGCGCTCGATATATGTGGTAGAATGATTTAAAACAGGTCAAATGAACAAACAAAAAAGAGCCACCAGTCCGATATATGCTTTTTTCCCCGTAGAGGTCAAGGGATTCGACGCTCTTGCAGAGCTTGCGCTGGACATGCGCTGGTCATGGAATCATTCGGCAGATGAAATATGGATGCAACTCGATCCGGCGCTTTGGAATCTCACTCACAGCCCTTGGGTTGTTCTGCAGACCGTATCGCGGGCTCAACTCCAGCGAGTATTGGCCGATGCTGCTTTCCAAAAAAAAGTCGAAGACCTCTTGCAAGCCAAGTATCAAGAGGCGTCATCTCCTGCGTGGTTTCAGCAAAATCATTCTGAATCTCCTCTGACCTGTGTCGCTTATTTCAGCATGGAATTCATGTTGAGCGAGGCTCTGCCCATCTATTCCGGCGGACTCGGCAACGTAGCCGGAGATCAGCTGAAAGCTGCAAGCGATCTGGGCGTGCCGATAGTCGGCGTAGGGCTGCTCTATCAGCAGGGATATTTCCGCCAGGTGATAGATCAGAACGGCGTCCAGCAAGCCCTCTTCCCGTACAATGATCCGGGTCAGTTGCCGATTACGCCGCTTCGCCAACCGAACGGCGAGTGGCTGCGGATAGAGGTTGCATTTCCCGGCTACTCGGTCTGGCTGAGGGCATGGCAGGTTCACGTGGGAAGAGTAAAGCTGTATCTGCTTGACAGCAATGACGCAGCGAACTTCCCTGCCCATAGAGGTATTACTAGTGAGCTTTACGGAGGCGGGCCCGAGTTGAGACTGATGCAGGAGATGGTGCTTGGAATTGCCGGCTGGCGGCTGCTCTGTGCACTCGATATCAAGCCCGAGGTCTGCCACATGAACGAAGGGCATGCAGCATTCGCTGTGCTGGAGCGCTGCCGTTGCTTCATGGACGAGACCGGCCAGCCTTTCAAGGTCGCCCTGGCTGTTACCCGTGCGGGTAATCTCTTCACTACCCATACGCCGGTGGCAGCGGGTTTTGATCGTTTCGAACCTTCACTTATGGAGAAATACCTTGCCGGGTATGCAAAAAACAGGCTGCATATTTCACTCCGGGATTTGCTGGCACTTGGCCGCCAGAATCCGCACGATTCCTCGGAATACTTTAATATGGCTTATCTGGCCTTACAGGGAAGTCGGACCATCAATGGAGTCAGCAAATTGCATGGTGAGGTGAGCCGGCGTATCTTTCAGTCCTTGTTTCCGCGCTGGCCGGAAAGCGAGGTGCCGGTTGGACATGTGACCAATGGGGTCCATATGCCATCATGGGATTCTCCAGAGGCCGACGAACTCTGGACCGGAGCTTGCGGAAAAGATCGTTGGATGGGAACAATTGAAACCCTGGAAGAGAAGATTCGCAGTGTCCCCGATACCCTGTTCTGGGAGTGCCGCTCATCCGCCCGCCAATCTCTTATTGAGGACGTCCGCGAACGGCTCTCCCGACAATTGGCAGTTTCGGGTGCAGCGATTGAAGAAGTCGAAAATGCGAAGCATATTTTTAATCGCAACACATTGACCCTCGGCTTCGCCCGCCGTTTTGTGGCTTATAAGCGGCCGAACCTTTTGCTGCATAACCCTGAAAGGCTTCTTGGAATACTCTTCAACCAGCAGCGACCCGTGCAACTTATCATTGCAGGCAAGGCGCATCCTGCCGATCAGCAGGGCCAGGCCATGATTCAACAGTGGATGCAGTTCATCGACCGACATGATGCACATAAACATGTTGTTTTCCTCAGTGACTATGACATGCTTTTGACGGAACGTCTCGTCCAGGGGGTGGATGTCTGGATTAATACGCCACGGCGACCCTGGGAGGCCTGCGGTACAAGCGGCATGAAGGTGCTCGTCAATGGAGGGCTCAATCTCTCGGAACTTGACGGCTGGTGGGCCGAGGCATACACTCCGGAAGTTGGATGGGCACTGGGTGATGGCAAGGAGCATGGGAATGACCCGGGTTGGGATGCAGTTGAAGCCGAAACGCTCTACAATCTCCTTGAACAAAAGGTGATACCCGAATTTTATACTCGTGATGAAAGCGGTATTCCCACTGCTTGGGTAGCTCACATGCGTGAGAGCATGGCTCAGTTGACGCCCATTTTTTCCGCAAATCGAGCTGTCTGTGATTATGCGGAGCAATACTATATCCCGGCTGCTGCTACCTACCGTGAGCGTGCTGCTGAAAAGGGTAAAGAGGGAGCACGGATAGTGAGTTGGCAGCATTCCACAGAGCTTAATTGGGGCAATCTGCGCTTTGGTGATTTACATGTCGAGACCGATGAAAGTCAGCATTTAGTAAAGATTCCTGTCTATCTCAACGGAATAGACGCCCATAGTGTATTAGTGGAACTGTATGCCGATGGAGTGAATGGCGGCGGGCCGGAGCGCTGGGAGATGGCGCGCGGACAGCAGTTCATCGGCGCTGAGAATGGTTACATATACAGTGCGAAGGTTCCCTCTACACGTATAGCCTCAAACTATACCGTGCGTGTAAGACCGCATCACCCGGGTATTGCGGTTCCTCTTGAAATAAACCATATCCTTTGGCAGCGATAAGCAGACAGCGTAGTGCAACGCTGAAGGCCCACCGGCACCCAAGGCGAAACTGCCTGCTCATGATGCATTGCGTACGACTCTCGCTGTGGTACAAAGACGGGGGCAGGGCTTCTCAATTCCTCAATAGGTGTTAGGCATTCTAACGCCGAATGTTCCTCAGATCTCATTCTCCACAGGATCTCTCAGAGGCGCTGGCTACGGGACTCGCCATGTCTTTCTTCCCCGGTACCGCAGAGTACGCAGCAAACTTTTGGCACTCAAACCCGGTCTTCATGCAAATGCGTACATAATTGTCACTGCACTTTATGCAGGGGGGCAAGCAACCCTTGATTCCTGTCACAATGAAGCGATACTCTCGTGGATTCATTAATTCCTCCCAGCAATACAAGCAACACTCGCACTCCCTGCTACAACGCGACAGATGGCAGGGATCTTCTTTTAATTGTTCCCTTCATGCCCGATTGTCTCTGTGAACATCTCGTTCACCTTTTTTGCATGGCTAAAGCGTGATATCCGGCAGGGTTAACTTGATTTCCCTGCCGGATATCACTCCTCCTATCCTATTGGCACAGCTACAAAAAGGTTGTTTTCTCCTCTGTGCACAAGGAGGAGGATGCTTTCTCCCTCTTTTGTCTCTTCGATCTTATGCAGGAGTGCTTGAGAGTCCTTTACCGGTTTGCGGTCTGCCTCCTGGATGACGTCACCCTTCTGGAGTCCGGCAGAGGCCGCAGGGCTTCCCGGTTCTACATGGGATACTAAAACCCCTGAATCCTCCTTTATGCCAAGTGCTGTTGCGATTTGAGGCGTGACATCTTGGATCGTTATCCCAATCTTTTTCCGGGATGACGTTTTCACAATTTCGGCCTTTTCCTCCATTTCTCCGAGCTTCGCCTCTTTGGTGATCACAGAACCGTTTCGAGAAAGCTTTACAGAGACAGTTTTTCCCACTGCAGTTTCACTTACAATCCTGGGCAGTTCCTTGGAGTTCTTGATATCTTTGCCATCGAATGCGAGGATGATATCCCCCTGTTCGATTCCTGCTCTTTCAGCCGGGCTGTTTTTGAAGACCTGTGATACCAGAGCGCCTTTCTGCGCCTTGAGCTCAAAAGACCGCGCAAGGGGCTCTGTTACTTCCTGTATTCCCACGCCAAGCCATGCACGCGTGACTTTCCCCTTATCTTTAAGCTGGGGAAGAACTTCTTTGGCCATGTTTACCGGTATTGCAAACCCTATGCCCTGACCCGATGCGATTATCGCCGTGTTAATCCCTATCACTTCCCCGGTAATATTGAGGAGTGGCCCCCCGCTGTTCCCGGGGTTGATGGATGCATCTGTCTGTATGAAATCGTCATAGGGGCCTGAGCCGATGATCCGTCCCTTGGCACTCACTATTCCCGCGGTCACGGTCTGTTCGAGACCGAAAGGACTCCCAATAGCGACCACCCAGCTTCCCACCTTGAGGTCATCGGAATTCCCCATTGCAACAGGGTGAAGTCCGGAAGCCCCGTCGATCTTAATAAGTGCCAAGTCGGTCTTGGGGTCCCTCCCTGCTACCTTGGCGTCAAACTCCTTACCGTCAGCAAGCTTGACCTTAATCTCATCAGCATTCTCGACCACATGGTTGTTTGTCATAATGTAGCCCTCACGGTCGATGA
>DKBO01000098.1 GCA_002448975.1 Nitrospiraceae bacterium UBA6898 | reverse complement strand
CTAACAATCTATCATAGTATCTGAAAACGAGAGCACAGGGATGCGGATACGGCTCGAACGCGAATGATGCGAAAGCTGCGGGAATAGATGCAGCGGAATAACGGAGAAGAGGACGGCTACTTCTTCTTTTCGGTTATCCTGTTCTTTGCACCGAGGAAGATGATCTTCGGCTTGATCTCTTTTGCCTTAGCGTCTTCCACATAGCTGTAGCAGAATATGATGATCTTGTCTCCCACCGCACCTTTTCGGGCAGTCGGTCCGTTGAGGCAGATCTCCCCCTTCTTCTTCCCTGCAATGACATAGGTCTCGAAGCGTTCGCCATTGTTCATATTGCTGATCATGACCTGCTCAAAGGGAAGGATGCCTGACTGTTTCAGAATATGCTCATCGATCGTGATGCTGCCTTCATAGGCCAGATCCGACTCGGTGACGGTCGCCATATGGATCTTCGTCCTGAGCATACACCTCAGCATGACGCCCCCGGGAGAACACGGGCTCTCAGCTCATACCTCATGGCCGATGTTTTTTTCATTCGATTATTTTCGGCACGCGGTAGAAAGCGTCCGTTCTGTCCGGTGCGTTCCCCAGCGCATCTTCCCGGCTCAGGGAAGTCCTCGCTGAATCTTCCCGCAGGACATTGCAGATAGAGATCACATGCGATGTGGGCTCTATTCCTGCAGTGTCAAGCTCATTGAGCGTTTCCATGTAGCGCAGAATATTGACCAGTTGATCCCGGTACAGGGGCTTTTCTTCTTCGGTGAGCGCAAGACGCGCAAGACGTGCCAGGTGTTCTATTGAGAAGTCCATGAACCTATAACTTTGTCAGGTTGGCAAGTCTGAGGGAAAGCCTCTTCAGTCCAATCTGAGGGAAATTGACCATCACCTTTTGGTCCTCTCCGTCACCATAGCAGTCGCGTACGACGCCGATACCCCATACCGGATGCTTCACTCTGCACCCGGCTGAGAACGGGGAGCGGACCTTCTTTGCGTCCTGTTTCCTCTTGGACGCATCGCAGACGATCTTTATGGAACGCGGATCAGCCACTTTTTCTATCCAGCGGCAGCTTTTCTTCGGAAGGTCTTTCATGAATCGCGACGGCTCCTGCTCCTGCAGCTTTGCGTACAGCTTGCGTTTGCGGGCTCCGGAGAGAAACAAAATGTCTTTTGCCCTCGTCATGCCGACATAGCAGAGACGCCGTTCTTCCGAAACCTCCTCGTTGCTGCCGATTGCCTTGAAGTACGGCAGCAGCCCCTCCTCCATTCCCGTGACAAAAACGACCGGAAATTCAAGACCCTTCGCATTATGCAGGGTCATGAGGGATATATGGTTTCCCGGGGAAGAATGATCAAGGTTCGTCATAAGAGAGACCTTATCGAGGAACTCCTGCATATCCCTGCCCTCTGCGGATGCCAGCAGTTCGCTGATGTTCTGCCGCCGTTCCTCGTCGAGCTGCTCCAGATAGCCGATCTTGTCCAGGATGTTCTTCAGTAGTTCTCCGGCGTTCCGGTACTCAGTAGCGGAAAGCTTGTCAATGAGATCAAGGAAAGAGCTCAGTTTCTCCTTGGTAGACGCAATAATGCCGTTGCTGCGCACACACAGCTTCATCGCGTTAAAGAGGCAGATCGATTTCTTCTTTGCCTCATTCTCAATCTTGGTAAGTGTCGCTGCGCCGATCCCGCGGGACGGCGTATTGATGATCCTGCGCAAACTTACATTGTCGTCGTGGTTCAGCACAAGACGTATGTAGGCAATGATATCCTTGATCTCTTTTCTCTGGTAAAAGCTGATGCCGCCGATGATATGGTAAGGAAGTCCCATCTCGCGCAGGGAGTCCTCCAGTGCCCGCGACTGGAGGTTTACCCGGTATAAAACACCAATGTCCTTGTATTTGTAAGCGCCCTTGAGGAAAAGCTCCTTGATCACCTTCGCAATATGCCTTGCTTCTTCCTCCTCTGATGACAGCCAGCAGAAGTTGACCATCTCACCGCTGCCGCGGTCGGTCCAGAGCTTCTTCGGTTTCCGGTTACTGTTACCGGAGATGACGGCATGTGCGGCATCAAGGATATTCTGGGTTGAACGGTAGTTCTGTTCAAGCCGAACGATCTTAGTCTTGGGAAAATCCTTTTCAAAGTTCAAAATATGTTCTACGTCAGCTCCCCTAAACTTGTAGATGCTCTGGTCATCGTCGCCTACGGCGCATATGTTCTTATGCTTTAGTGCAAGCAGTTTCACCAGCTGATACTGGGCGAAGTTCAGGTCCTGGAACTCATCAACAAGCACGTACCGAAACTCCTCCTGGTATTTCGCAAGGATCTTCGGATTCTCTTTGAGAAGTTTCACCGCAAGCATGATCAGGTCGTCAAAGTCCACGGCATTGCTCCGTTTTAATTCATCCTGGTACCGCACATAAACCTTGGCGAGTTTCTCATCGAAGCCGAAACCGTCACCAACCGAAAGAAAATCCTCCGGGCCGATGAGCGAAGCCTTCAAGAGATTGATGCGGGAAGAAACGCCCCTGTAAAGCGCTTCGTAGATCTTGAACTCCTTCAGGATATGCCGGATAAGGGTGCAGCGGTCGTCCTCGTCATAGATGGAAAAGTCGCGGCCAAAACCGATAGAAGCGATGTCGCGGCGCAGAATACGGCTGCACTGTGAGTGAAGGGTACCTATCCAGGAAGATTTCAGATCTTTCCCGAGAAGCCCTCTGATTCTCTCCTTCATCTCGTTCGCAGCCTTGTTGGTAAATGTCACCGTAAGGACCGATTCAGGCGATGTCTTCTTTGTCTTCACCAGATGGGCAAACTTGTGCGTGATGACGCGCGTCTTGCCACTGCCGGCTCCGGCAAGCACAAGAATAGGTCCATCAGTGATTTCCAGGGCTTGTTTTTGCTGGGGATTCAAATCTTGCATGCAGACCTCTCTAGACATCGATTTCATCCGGATGTACTTAGGATACCAGATACCGGCGTTTCAAATCCAGTTTCCTCCGTGAATATAGCCTTCTTCACCTACTCGACAGTTACGCTTTTGGCAAGGTTCCTTGGCTGGTCCACATCACAGCCGCGCAGCACACCGATATGATATGCAAGCAGCTGGAGCGGCACCACCAGCAGCACCGGAGCAAGATATGCATGTACGTCAGGTACCATAATGCAGTTACAGGAGATTTCGCAGACCTCGCCGTTGCTCTCATTCGTCACCGCAATCACCTTGCCGCCCCTGCTATTGACTTCCTGGATATTCGAAATGATCTTTTCATACAAATTGTCCCGGGGCGCCAGGACGACAACGGGGAGTTCTTCATCAATAAGCGCTATAGGGCCGTGCTTCATTTCGCCGGCAGGATATCCTTCGGCATGAATATATGATATCTCTTTAAGCTTGAGCGCGCCTTCGAGAGCGATAGGGAAATTAATGCCCCTGCCAAGGTAGATAAAACCGCGTGCCTGAAAATACCTGCGTGCTATTCCCTGTATATGCTCATCTGCGGTCAGCGTCTTTTCGATCTTGCCGGGGAGCATGACGAGTTCCTGCAGAAGCTCCCGGGACGCCGCCACGGTCAGCGCTCCCCGTGCCCGCCCCAGGGCTATGGCAAGAAGATATACGGATATGACCTGGGTAAGAAAGGCCTTTGTCGAGGCAACGCCGATTTCCGGACCTGAATGTGTATAAAAGACGGCATCTGCCTCGCGCGCTGAGGTACTTCCTACGACATTACAGATCGTAAGCGTCCGCGCACCGAGCTTCTTCGCCTCTCGTTGCGCAGCGAGCGTGTCAGCGGTCTCGCCCGACTGCGTAATGACGATCATGAGATTGTCCGGCCCGATAAGCGGTCTTCGGTATCGGAATTCTGAGGCGATGTCAATCTCAACCGGCACCCGGGCTATCTCCTCAAACAGGTATTTGCCGATCATTCCGGCATGCCACGATGTTCCGCAGGCGACAATGTATACCTTGGTGATCTTCTGGAAAACTTCCCGGGAAAGACCGAACTCCTCCGCATTGACCTCACCGGTCTCAAGTGAAAACCGGCCTCTCATGGTATCGCTGACTGCCCGGGGCTGCTCGAAAATCTCCTTCAGCATGAAATGACGGTACCCTCCCTTTTCGGCCATGGCAGGGCTCCAGGTTACGGATGTTACCTCCTTGGCTACCATGCTCCCGTCGAGCGTAGTAACAAGAACACCCTCAGGCGTAATGACCGCCATCTCCTCATCATTCAGGAACAGTACGTCCCGCGAATAGTTCAGGAATGCCGGGACATCGGACGCGACAAAGAACTCTCCCTCGCCGAGGCCTACCACTAGCGGGCTGTCCTTTCGAACGCCAACGATCTTGTTCGGGTCTTTCTCGCTGATCACCGCGATCGCATAAGAGCCCTTTACTTCTTTCAGTGCAGCCCTGACCGCATCTTCAAGAGGCCGGTCATCCGCATGGTCTCTGATAAGGTGACAGAGCACTTCCGTGTCCGTGTCGGAGGTAAAGGCGTATCCTTTTGCAACAAGTTCTTTTTTCAGGGAAAGATAGTTTTCGATGATCCCATTGTGGACAATGACAATGCCGCCCGAGCGGTGCGGATGCGCGTTTTCCTCAGACGGCTTACCATGGGTGGCCCAGCGCGTATGGCCAATGCCTGAAGCGCCGGAAAGATGTTTTTCTTCGACCAGGGCGGCCAGATCCTTGATCTTGCCCTTGCACCGCACCACATCGATACCCAAACCTGCATGAAAAGCGATCCCCGCCGAATCATACCCCCGGTATTCGAGCTTCCGCAGACCTTCAAGAATGACGGAAACAGCATTCCTTCCGCCGATATATCCGATTATTCCGCACATGGATCAGACATCCAACGACAGGCAGCGGCATGCAGGGCCCTGTCCCGTTGCTTCTTTCCCTTATGAATCATTATTTTTTCCTGGCCTTTCGCTTTGCCACCCAGTTCTCTATGGTCCGCTGCTCCGTCCTGCTCACCGCAAGAGATCCGGCTGGAACATTTTTTGTTATGGTAGATCCGGCGCCTATGTACGCTCCCTTGCCGACCCTGACCGGAGCAACGAGCTGCGTGTCACTCCCGATAAACACCTTATCCTCAATGACCGTGCGATGTTTGTTCTTCCCGTCGTAATTGCAGGTGATGGTACCGGCGCCGACGTTGACGCCGGCGCCAATGTCGGCGTCGCCGAGGTAGGTAAGGTGGTTGGCCTTGGAGCCCTTGCCGAGGTGCGCCTTCTTGGTCTCCACGAAGTT
>DKBO01000009.1 GCA_002448975.1 Nitrospiraceae bacterium UBA6898 | reverse complement strand
GTTGTAGACGAGGGGCAGGCGGAGTCCCCGCTCCGCGGCGATCTCCACGCCTTCCAGGATCGCGGCCACGACATGGCTCGGGCTCACGAAGTTGATGTTGTGGCAGCCGCGGTGCTGAAGCTCCACCATGATGGCGGCGAACTCATCGGAGGAAACCGGGTATCCCTCGCCGAGGCGGCTGATGGTGTAATTCTGGCAGAAGAGGCACCCAAGGTTGCAGTTGCTGAAAAAGATCGTGCCGGACCCTCCCCTGCCCACAAGAGGGCGTTCCTCCCCCATATGAGGTCCCCAGCTCGAAACAAACGGCAGCGAACCTGTCCTGCAGTAACCTTTTTCCCCGATACTCCTGTCCACATGGCACTGACGGGGACAGAGAGTGCAGTCCTGTAGTATCCTCTCAAGACGCTCAACCCTTTCTTCAAGCGTGGCTGTCTGCAACAGACGATAGGCAGGTACAAAACCCATGAATCCTCTCCAGTATCCTTACTTTAGCAGAATCGCGTTCACATTTCCCTGTTTTGCTGTCCCATCCAGAGCGGGCATTTCATTCGGGAGCTGACAAGACAGGTAACGCTGTCTCATCTGCCGTAAATTTCGGGCCAGGATCGTCCAACCTCTACCGGGTAAGATAACGGCATTTTCTCATTACGGGAATGGGTGATACGTTACGCCGAGGACAGCGGCTGCTCTGCTTCCTTTCTTGGTCTCTTCAATCCTGAATATCCCTGGGCAGCGCTGCATAAAAATCATGCGGGTGACCCCAAGCAGCAGATCTCTCAAGGCATGTCTCCTTGACCTTTGTCGACATAACTCACTATAATGCATAAATTTTTTGCGAGGCCCCTGTGGAAGATACCAATGAACTCATAGAACAGCGCATCAGGAAAGTTGAAGAGCTCAAAGAGCTCGGCGTCAAACCCTACGGAGACCCGTACGAGGCGCAAGACCATGCCGCTGACCTGACAGCGAAATATGGCATGCGGTCCAAGGAGGTCCTCGAGGCGGAAAAGATATCCTGCTCCCTTGCCGGCAGGGTCGTTGCCATGAGAGACTTCGGCAAGGCCGCCTTTGCCCATATCCAGGATTCCACCGGAAGGCTCCAGATCTATTTGAAGAAAGACATTCTCGGTGAAAACTACAAGCTCCTTAAAAAGATGGATATCGGAGATATCATCGGCATCAGGGGCATCCTCTTCAGGACTAGGACCGATGAATTAACAGTCGAAGTCGAGTCCTTCGCCCTCCTGACAAAATCAATACGGCCTCTTCCCGAAAAATGGCATGGCCTCAAGGATATTGAGACCAGGTACCGGCAGCGTTACATCGACCTGATCGTGAACCCTGAGGTGAGAGAGAACTTTGCGAAACGGAGCAGGATCATCAAAGCGGTCAGAGACTTTCTTGAGTCAAAGGGCTTCATAGAGGTCGAGACCCCGATGATGCATCAGATCCCCGGCGGGGCTACGGCCCGCCCCTTCCGGACGCATCATAATGCGCTGGATATTGATCTCTATCTCCGGATTGCTCCCGAGCTTTACCTCAAGAGGCTTCTGGTGGGCGGATATGAGCGGGTCTATGAATTGAACAAGAATTTCCGGAATGAAGGCATATCAACGCGCCACAATCCCGAGTTTTCCATGCTCGAATTTTATATTGCCTACAGGGATTACCATTTTCTTATGTCGCTCACAGAAGAGCTTTTTGCCGAGGTAGCCCTGAAGGCAGTGGGTACGCTCAAAATCCCCTACGGCGACGATACGATTGATCTTACGCCGCCCTGGCCCCGAATCCCGATGCTTGCGTCTCTTGAAAAGAGCGGTGTCCCCGCGGAGATCTTCAGGGATACGGAAAAAGCTAAACAGTGGGCGCGATCCAAGGGGATAGCTATTCCTGACGGTTCGTCCCTCGGCAAGATCCTCGATGAGATATTCAAGGAAACGGTCGAGCCGGGGCTGATCCAGCCGACATTCATTATCGACCACCCGGTCGAACTCTCACCCCTTGCGAAGCGAAAACCTGAAAATCAGGCCCTTGTCGAGCGGTTCGAGCTCTTCATCTGCGCCAGGGAGATCGCCAATGCATTCTCTGAGCTCAATGATCCCTTTGACCAGAGGGAGCGGTTCGTCTCTCAGGTCGAGGCAAAGAAGGCAGGAGATGATGAAGCCCACGAGATGGACGAGGACTTCCTGCGTGCACTGGAATATGGCATGCCCCCTGCTGCCGGCGAGGGAATCGGCATAGACAGGCTTGTCATGCTCCTGACGAATTCCCCATCGATCCGAGATGTCATCCTCTTCCCCCAGCTGAAACCTGAACAGCTGCAATGAGCCATGCTACCGCAAACAGGATGCCGGATAAGCTCTGCCCATCGCGCCTGGGTTTCCCTGCCAAGCTGCAGGCAGCGTGCATAGGGCACCCCTCTTTTTCATGAAATTACCCTATCAGGTCTTTATAGCACTGCGGTATCTCAAGTCGAAAAAAAAGTATAAAGGGGTGTCGGTAAATACTGCCATATCGATTGGCGGCGTAGCAGTCGGGGTGATGGCTCTCCTTGTCGTCCTCTCGGTAATGTCGGGATTCCATCAGGACCTGCAGAGAAAAATTCTTGGGGCGAATGCCCATATCATTGTCAGGGACTTCAAAGGTTCCTTCTCTAATTACGAAGGAGTGGCAGCAACGCTGAAGCAGAACCGGGAGATCCTGTCTCAGGCGCCTTTTGTCATAGGACAGGTCATGGTTTCCTTCGGCAACAGGGCGCATGGCGTCTTTATCCGGGGAATCGACCCCGAGATAGAATCAAAAACAACGGATATCCTCTCCCATATCAAAGAAGGTGATTTCAGGACCCTGAATGGGGATGCGGCGGTCCCGGGCATCATACTCGGCAAGGAGCTTGCGGGGACGCTCGGCGTTCTGCTGAACGACACGGTCAACGTTGTCTCCCCGATAGGAGAGATCGGCCCCATGGGCATGCTGCCGAAGGTAAAACAGTTCAGGGTCGTCGGCATTTTTGAGATAGGCATGTTCGAATACGACTCGAACCTCGTTCTCACCGCCATGAAGCCTGCGCAGGAATTCTTCGGCATGAAAGACGGCATTTCGGGCATCGAAGTTCGGCTGAAGGACATTTACCAGGCCCCGGAGGTGAAGAAACAGCTTCAGGAGACCCTCGGGTTCAAATATATCGTGCTGGACTGGATGCAGATGAACAAGAACCTCTTCTCAGCGCTCAAGCTAGAGAAATTCGCCATGTTCGTGATCCTGGTCCTGATCGTTCTCGTTGCCTCATTCAACATCATCAGCAATCTGATCATGAATGTCATTGAAAAGAGCCGCGAGATCGCCATCCTCAAGGCCATCGGCGCTACCAGCAACAGCATCATGATCATTTTCATGCTCCAGGGCCTCTTCATCGGTCTTATTGGGACCTTCATCGGCATTTCCGGCGGGTATGCGCTCGGCTTTATCCTGAACAAGTACCAGATCATCAGGCTGCCGGCAGATGTCTATTATCTGAGCCATCTCCCGGTAAAGATGAGCGCCTTTGACTTTGTCACGGTATCGCTCTCGGCGATCATCATCAGCTTCCTGGCAACGATCTATCCGGCGTGGCAGGCAGCGAAGCTCAACCCTGTGGAGCCGCTACGCTATGAGTGAACTGATCGAAGCCATCGGCCTCAGCAAGTCTTTCATTACCGCGGCAGGTGAGCTGGAAGTGCTGCAAGGAATCGACCTTACCTTTCGCGAGGGTGAAATGGTGGGCATCACCGGTGCCTCAGGAGCAGGAAAAAGCACGCTCATGCATATTCTCGGGGCTCTTGACAGGCCTTCCTCAGGCAAGGTGTTCTTCAGGGGAACAGATGTCTTCTCCCTGGATGATGCTTCCCGCGCCCGGTTCCGGAACCAGAGCATCGGTTTCGTGTTCCAGTTTCACCATCTCCTGCCGGAATTCAATGCACTGGAAAATGTCATGCTGCCGGGACTGATCAGCGGAATGTCCTATGAAGCCGCTGCGCAGAAGGCCCGGGGACTGCTCGGCGAGCTCGGGCTCTCGTCCCGTCTGGTTCACAGACCAGGTGAGCTTTCCGGCGGCGAACAGCAGCGGGTTGCCGTTGCGCGGGCGCTTATGCAGGACGCCGGACTGGTGCTCGCCGACGAACCTACGGGAAACCTGGACACCGCTACAGGCAACAGCCTTTTTGAGCTCTTTCTCGGTCTCAACAGGGAAAAAGGGATCACCTTCGTCATCGTCACCCACAACATAACCCTCGCCGACCGCTGCCATCGCGTCCTCCGCATGGCTGACGGGCGTTTCATCTGATCCCTGCCTCGCGGTATAATACGTACAAGCACTTTTCCGGAGGAGGACTGCCATGAAAAGAAATATCTCTGCAATCATCGTATGGGCATGCTGCACCTTTCTGCTGGTCATCACCGTCCCGACAGGGAGTGGGGCTTCCGGCCCGGCAGAACTGAAAAAGGACGATCGATGTGCTGTCTGCGGCATGTTCGTCGCCAAATATAGGCAATGGATCGCCCAGATCATCTTTTCCGACAACAGCTATGCTGCCTTTGACGGACCAAAGGACATGTTCAAATATTATTTTCAGCTGGACAAATATGCCCCGGCAAAAAAGCATGCCGATATTGCAGCAATCTATGTGACCGAATATTATTCAGCGAAGCTCATGGATGCAAAACAAATGTTCTATGTGACGGGCAGCAACGTTCTCGGCCCTATGGGTGACGAGCTCATTCCCGTTGCAACAGAAGCACAGGCAAGGGAGTTCCTCAAGGACCATAGGGGAAAGACCATACTGAAATTCCCCGAAATCACTATAGAACACCTCCAGCGCTCCTATGAGTAATCGCAACCGCCTCACCGCGGCCCACGCCCTCTTCAGCGCCGTTCTCTGCAGTCTCGTCCTTTTTTCGGGCTGCGGCAGGAAACTTGCGCAATACCCGGAAGCACCGGTTCATGAGAACAGGATCATCATCCCTTTGCGCGATGTCCGGGACGGCAAGGCACATTTCTATTCGTACCTGCGGGGGGGCCGTCAGATCAACTTCTTCGTCAGGACAGACGCAAAGGGCGCTGTCTCATCCTACTTCGACGCATGCTATACCTGCTACAAGCAGAAAAAAGGATATCGCCAGGAAGGTTCTGACCTTGTCTGCAATGAATGCGAGATGAAATTCGGCCTTGCAGATGAGACATGGCAGGCAAAAGGGGGATGCGACCCCATACTCCTGAAAAGCATCATCGAGGGCGACAATCTGATCATTGAGACCGCAGTAATAGAAAGGGGAGTTAAGCTCTTCCGGTGATCAGGCTTCGCGGAGATTCCCGCGGGTCATCCTCAGCGTACGCTGTGCCATTCCGGCCAGTTCAAGATTGTGGGTAATAAAGATGAAGGTGATCTGCTTTTCCCTGTTGAGCCCTTTGAAGAGCTGCATGATGTCATTCTCCGTCTCCTCATCCAGGTCTCCCGTTGGTTCGTCGGCCAGGATAACAGGGGGATCATACATGAGGGCACGCGCGATTGCCACGCGTCGCTGCTGTCCTCCGGAGAGCTGCGAGGGATACACATCACACTTATCGCCGATACCTACCACATGGAGGAGTTCCCTCACCTTTGTCTGCTCTCCCGCGCTTTTTGATTTCCTGAAAAGCCCCGGGAGCATGACATTCTCCTCTGCCGTGAGCATCGGAAGAAGGCTCGCAAACTGGAACATGAATCCTATCTTCTCATTCCGGTATTCAGAAAGTCGGTCATCGTCAAAGGCACAGATGTCCTGTCCTTCAAAGAGCACCTGTCCCGACGTCGGCTTCATAATACCGCCGATAATCGACAGCAACGTCGTCTTCCCTGATCCGGAATGTCCGACAACAGACACAAACTCACCCTTGTCTATCGCAAAGCTGACCCTCTCCACCGCAGTGATCGTCTGATCAGCAACGGCAAATTCTTTCGTCAGTCCGGATACTTCTATCTGTGCCACCATCCTATTCCTTCTTGATGGCCATGAGAGGCTCCATCTTCTTTATCTTCAGGATCGGAGAAAGCGCGCCGGCAATGCAGATCCCATTACCGACGAGAAACCCGGCACCGCCAATGATGAAGCGCTCTGCAACGCCGAGATGCAACGGGAGGTTCTTCATGATCGAAAAGGTCTTTGCCAACACGATCGAAAGTGCCGTACCGCCGAAAATACCGATGATGCTGCCGATGCTGCCGAGGATGATNNAGAAAACAGATGAGAAGCATGGTGAAGATGAATATATAATTGATGTCCCGGAGCGTCGTAATAATGCTCTTGCCGATATCTTTTCGCGCCATCGTATCGACCTCAACAAAGGAATCCTCGATATCTCCTGCTATCTTATAGGGATCAAGACCTTTCTTCACTTTTGCAAAAACGATGGATACCTGCCCCGGTTTGAGGTCGGTTTTTCCCTTTCTCATGATATCTTCAAGGTTCCCGTCATCAATAAAAAGGGCATTATCGAGNNAATGCAGACTCGCTGCCCACCAGGGCCTCACCCTTCTGCAGCTTTCTCCCAAACTTCTCGGTCAGCCAGGGTTTGATAATAAAGTCCGTATCCTGGTTAAAGGCCACGACCACGGTCTCCGGAACATCGCAGCACAATCCCTGCATGGTCGTAAGATAGGTCTGATAGGTAAGCGAATCGATCCCTGGTATCGCTTTCAGCTTCTCGATGATCCCCTTGTCCATATAAAAAGACTTTGCCTTGTTCTCAAGAAGTACGTCCTCAGCAAATCCCCGGGAACCCGCAGGTACGACAAGGATATCAGCACCTAGCCGCTCCGAGGCAAGCCGGATGCCCGACGATACCCTTCTGACAAAGGAAAGGGAAAAGACGAGTGCGGATACCAGCAGGGCGATTGCAATGATGAGGATCACGGTCCGCAGCGGCTTTCTCTTGAGATTACGCAGTGCAAACGATGAGAACGTGAATTCTGCCTTCATGGTGGAGTGTATTATAAAGGATTTGAGCTATTCTTTCTATGCGGCCGAAGCCGCACAGAAAGAATAGCGTACGCGGAAGATGCTGCTATTTGAAGTTTGCGTCGATACCGCAGAGCACAGCGCTTTTCTCACCAAGCCCCATGCCTTTATGGCATGCAAAGCAGGTTGATGCAGGCTTGCCGACGAGCTTCTTGGCATCTACGTCATACAGCTGGACGGTCCCGTCCGTGATCGTCTTGCCCGGGATCGCTTTGCCTTCGGCATCGCATCCCTCTGTGGACGTCCTGAGCGTCAGGAGCGCATACTTTCCGTCAGGCGTCGGGATGGCGTCATGATTCTGTCCCGCAGTGGTCATCTTCTCGTCCACCATCGCCAGCGTATTGCCGTCGAGCAGCCAGAAACGGTCAGCTGCGGACTGGAAGATAAGTTTGTCGTCCTTGCTGAAATACTGCCTGAAGGTGATGGTCTTGCCCGGCTCACCGGAATGGGTTGCCTTGGCGAGTACTTTCCATTCGCCCTTTTCCATCGCCGGCAGATCAACCAGTACGAAGTCAACCTTGCCGTTCGGTTTTCCGTCATCGCCCTTCATGGTAACGGTAATGAGGAATTTCTTGAAGTCATTGGAATTCGTGCCGTGGACAAAAAGATACGATCCGGACTTATAACCGAGACTGTCGATAAACACTCTCTTCTTGTGATCCATGGTCTTTTTGTCAAAGACATCGACGTAGCCTTCGTTACCCATGAAGACCGGCAGATAGCTGGCGCTGCTCTGCCCCGAAGCGCAGTAGACCGGCGGCTTCTCTGCCTTTGATCTCGGATCAGGGTCCATGGCAACATCCTTAATGATCTTTCCGGTCTTTAGGTCTGAAACGCCGACATGCTGCTTTTTGTTCGGATCGAGCACATAGGTCGACCAGAACATCTTTGTGTTATCCCCGGCATCGATCCGCGCATCATGGGTCGGATGGGTAGTTTTGTCGCCGATGAGAATCCTGTCAAGATTGGAGACCGTGATCGGGTCATCGGCGTTATTGGGATCGATAGCCACATCGGCCTTCGTATAATGACCGCCCATACCGGCAACATACACCGTACCGGAATAGGTCTTCTTTGATGCCGTCGCAACAGAGGTCTGTGTGTCAACGGTGGTAAATGCAAGGTATCCGCCAGCTACCAGTGTGAGAACCAATGCTATTAACAGAGCTTTTTTCATTTTCTCTCCCCGTTTTTGTTTTTATTGTCCGTGCAATTCACCTAACCTCCCCCAGGCCAATATCTCATATGTTCCCTCTGGCTCACCACCTTTCTCTCTCAATTTGAAAGCCGGATGTCAGATGAATTATTTTAGGATATCATCCCGCTTACGCGCTTATCAACGTGAAGTTATAACTTTAGATGACATATGTCATTGATTTATCAAAATAAATAATCTCTGTTTTCACACATACGGGAAATGGCAAAGACCTAGGGATGACGGCAGGGAAATGACTGGTCAGCCTAATAGGGGATGACGGAATCGTATTCCACTAATTTGCGTGCAATATCTTCCGTGGACATGACTGCAACATTGTCCCGAAAAGTATGAGAAATAACAGGCACGCCTATTTCGGCAAGCATCTCAAGGTTAAGGGCAACAGCAGGGTCATCAACGTCGAGTTCCTGACCCATGATAAACACGTCCACCCTGTCACCCTGGATGGAAAGACCGATTGCCATACGCAGGGCTTCAGCTTGCCTGTCACGCACCAGCACTGCTATCTTTTTCGGCATACGCTGCTCTCCCGTTGGGGATCGATCATGCAGCCCGGGATGAAATACTCACGAAGAGGCCGGAGAGGGTCACGAGGAAAAAACGCAAACAGCACTATGGCCGGTAGAGGAACCGTCGATTGCCTAAATCCTCCTGGAACTGGATAAAGACCTTTGCAAGCTTTCCCATCTGCACGGACCCGCTCGGACTGGCAGTGCGCACGGCAGCATTCTCGAAGTTCTCCAGCAGATCTATCATCTTGTCGAGCGATTCCTGATGCAGCACCTCGATGGAATCACGGTCAGGCAGTGACGTGACCATTCTCCGGTCAATGAAATCACCGACCCTTTCCTGGTTTATGACGGAGAAAAAGACTATGCTCTTAAATATCCTCTTGTTGGTCTTGAACGAAAAGAGGAAACGTTTCAGCGCCTGCTCAAGGAAGAGATCATGGCGTATCTGCGTCTTTCTGTCGATCGTCATTGCCTGATACCAGTATTTCTTGTCGATGATGCTGTCCGCTTTCATCTCGAGAATCGTATGGCCGATGTTCTTCTTGTCTACCGTATAGGAATTATGTGCAACCGTGTCTGCGGCGAGATGACAGAGATACCCGTAAACAAATGCCTTCTGCTGAGCGGTCCGCGCAGCACTGAGGAGATCGAATCCAACCTCCCAGCTGTGGGAACTCTTCTCGTCCGGCAGATATTTCTTTCCCAGAATAATATCTGCCATAATATTGCCGTATAGAAAGTCCTTCCGGTATCTCCTTATGATCTCGAGGATTCCCGCAGGAAGAAGGGCACCAAGAGAAAAAAGTTCGTTCCCGAGATAGATATGGGTCAGCGGTCCCCATGCAAAGGCAGAGGCCGGGACCAGGAGAAAGGCCACGACAAGGAGAATCTTCGTTATTTTCATCATAACGTGTCTAGTATAGCATAAATGAGTCGAACACCGATACCCGATGCGCCNNCGCGCTCATAGGTATTCTCACCTGCTGTTCGGAAAGCATCCAGAAGACTCCTGTCATTTCCCATCATGGCCATTGCCTCGCCGCCAAAAGTAATTGCACACGCACCGGTGAGCGTTGCGATATCAATGATTGCAGCGGGATGAAAACGCTTTGCGTAGGCAAGCGCATCTGCGAGCGCCAGCCTCCCCTCTGCATCCGTATTCACGATCTCGACGGTTTTACCGCTCAGAGAACGCACCACATCGCCGGGTCTGGTAGCGCAACCGCCCGGAAGGTTTTCCGTCGCCGGCAGGAGACCGACGAGATGCACAGGCAATTTCATCTCGGCAGCGGCCTTCATCACACCAAGGACAGCGGCTCCGCCTGCCATATCGTATTTCATTTTTTCCATGCTGTCCGAAGGTTTGAGCGAAAGCCCTCCGCTGTCGAAGGTGATCGATTTGCCGATGACCACCACCGGCGGTTTCCTGCTGCCCCTATATTCGAGCACAATGAATTTGGGAGGTTCTGCCGAACCATAGGAAATCGCAAGGTACGCGCCCATCCCGAGTTTCTCCAACTCCTTTTTTCCCAGCACCTTCACCGAGAGGGTTTTTCTTTTCAGTGATGCGGCAACATGTGCAAGGCCCGTCGGCGTCATCTCGTTTGCAGGGGCATTGACCAGGTCCCGTGCAAACGCAACTGCCGCTGCAAGTGTTTCGACACGTCTGATGTCCTGCGTCAGTTTACGGGAGGGCCGCGCAATTACGGTAAAAGCAGCAATTTTTTTCCCCGACTTCTCGGAGCGATACTTTTCATACTGATACAGACCGAGAAGCGCACCTTCGACAAAATCTGCCGGTGATTGTTTCAGTGCCGTCACGAGTATGGTCGAGAATGCGGGTTTCCGCATCCCAAGATCACGAAGATAGGCAAGCGCCTTTCCTCCCGCCTGGCGGACCTGCTCAGGGGAAAGAGCTTCTTTTTTTCCCAATCCGAGGAACAATATCCTCTCGGGCCTTATATCTTCCGGCGCAGGTACAAGAAGGACCTCCTGTTTCTTTCCGCTGAACTCATGATTCCAGACCTTCGCAACAAGTCTGCTGAGCGAGGGCTTCAGCCTGCGATAGGGGTTGGTTCCTTCCTCGATAAAAGGAAGGATCAAGACATCGCACGCGCAGTCTGTTTCCCTTGTGGCTTTTATGGCGATTTTCATGGATGTGCAGGTTCCGTTCTTTCTTATTTCTTGCCCATATATTTTATACGATAGGGAAGTAATAATCCATGCACGTATGGTGACTTATCCTTGACGTTTTGTAATTGACAGCAAAAAGATGTTTCGGCAATGATTGTGTATGAAGAGCAGACGGCCGGCCCGTTCCCTTTCAAAAAAAAGCATTCAGAAGATCTCCGGCAGATCGTTCACGGAAGGGAACGAGGTTACCCTCGTCTGGAGGGACAGGGAATCCTTTCAGGGAATATTCAACGCGGTCAGGGAGGCGCAAGAATTTATCTGTCTTCAGTTCTACATCTACCGCGACGATGAAACGGGAAAGGAACTTTCCGATATCCTGAAAGAGAAGGCCGGGGAAGGGATTGCCGTCTATGTCATCTACGATCACTTTGGTTCTTTCTTCACGCCGCGCTCCTTTTGGCAGGAGTTGAAGGACAGCGGGGTCCAGATCAGGGCATCCCGTCCCTTCCGATGGACCATGCCTTTTCACTATGTCCACAGGGATCACCGAAAACTGATCATCATCGATGGCANNTGGAGGGACACCGGCATATTCCTTGAAGGTCCTATTGTGACCAGGCTCACCGACGAATTCAGGAAGAGCTGGGAGATTTGGAAAGGGACGCCGTTTGAACCCCTGCGGGAGACCACGGCCCGTGCTGCCGGTCTTCCCGTGCTGCCGATATTTTCCAGTTCTGCACGGAGCAGGAGAAAATTGCGCAGGCTCCTCTATTACAGCATCAACACTGCGCAGGAGAGCATCTATCTGACTACCGCCTATTTCATACCGAGCAGACGCATGGTCCAGATTCTCGAGGCTGCGGTATCGCGGGGAGTAGACGTTAAACTCCTGCTGCCGGGGGTGTCGGATGTTTCCGCTGCGTATTATGCCGGCAGGGCATTCTTCAGCAGGCTCCTCAGGGCAGGCATAGAGATCCATACCTTCAGCGGGGTCATCCTCCACGCCAAGACCTCGGTCTTCGATTCTGTATGGTCGATAATTGGTTCGGCAAATCTCGATTTCCAGTCATTGCGCAGGAATGATGAGGGTAATGTCGGTATCTTGGACAAGGGATTCGGTGAACAGATGAAAGAGATCTTTTTTCATGACCTTGGTCGATCGGAAAAGATAACCCTTGCTGAGTGGAAAAAGAGGCCGCTGCATCAAAAGCTCATGGAACACTTCTTCGCCCTGTTCAGAAGAAGGCTGTGACAGCTTAAAGACCGAAAGCAGCAAGCGTTCTCATGAGCTGCGGCGCATCCGTGAAGTGGATCGTAAGCAACCCCCGTCCCGCAGCCCTGGCAATATTGTTCGTATTATCATCGACAAGAAGCGCCTCTGCAGGCTGAACGCCCAGACCGGAACAGGCATCCGTAAAGATCCCATCGTCCCGCTTACTCTTGTGCAGATGATAGGAATTATAGACCCGGTCGAAGTGCCGAGAGAACGGTGATCTCCGGTCGAGTTCATCAAGCCAGTCAGTCTGGTCGCTGAGGATGCTGGCATTCCTGCCCGAGGCTCTCAGTCTGTCGGCAAGGGAGAGCATCTCGGGACGAACAACAAAGCGCGAAAGGATCTGCTCACGCAGATAGGCATCTGTCCCGGTGATCCCGGTCTTTTCCCGTACCGCAGCCCAGTATGCAGCTTCCGTCGCCCTTCCGGTCACATACCCCGTCTCGTGGATAAGGTCTTCGGCGGTTCTGAAGAAGGCATCGGGCTGAAGCCCGCCTTCTTCTGCAATGGCCACAAGACCTCGATAAAAACCTTCTTCGGCAATGACGCCGCCAAAATCGAAGAGAACCGCGCGTATCATTTTTCGGCGTTCCCTGAATCGTTTTCATGCGTCTTCTGCATTTTCATTTCCGTTAGTATAGTGACGCTACCAGACAAAAACAAGAAGGCCAGAAATATAGGCCACCCCTTGCTCTTAACTCGCGCACTGTGCTATTATGTGCATATGCTCATTACGGAAACGATCGATTATGTCGCCGCGCCTTAAGAAACCGAGGATTTGCGGATGTCCTGCCAGGGGCAAGGCCTTCAAGCCAACAGGCATCCCCTTGTCCGAGATCGACAAGATAACGCTCTATACTGACGAACTCGAGGCGCTGAAGCTCTGCGACCTCGACGGGCTTACGCAGGAAGAGGCAGGCAGAAAAATGGGCGTATCCCGCGGGACAGTTCAAAGGATCCTTTCGGATGCACGCCGCAAGACCGCGCTTGCCCTCTCCGGTTGCAAAGCGCTCGTTCTCGAAAAAACCCTATGCAAAGAGGAGGAATAAAAATGAAGCTCTGTTTTCCTATTCAGCATGACCGGGCACTGGACAGCGAGGTGTTCGGTCACTTCGGCTCAGCCCCTGTCTTTATGATCGTTGACACGAATACATCCACCGTCGAGACTATCGGCAACGCGGATCAGCACCATGCCCATGGGACCTGCAGCCCCTTCCGCGCGCTCGGCCGCAGCGCTTCCGCCGAACTCTGGGAGAATTGCACGATCTGGGCGCCTTCCAGATCCTTGATCGTGACCGTGACGTCCTTCGCGTCGGTCTTCAGGTAGTAGTAGATGTTCTGGCCGACGGGCGGATTGTCCGCCTTGGTCAGCTCGCCCAGCGTGTCGCCGCGGTTTTCGTACCGGCGCCAGCTGATGGCCTCCTTGAGGTCGAACAGGTGCGCCGCCTCGTCGAACACCGCCGGCGTGAATTCCTTGATCGGCCCGATGTCGACGACGTAGAAGCCCCGGCCGTACGTGCCGACCGCCATCTCGCGGTCGCGCTTCTGGATCGCGATGTCGCGAACGACCACGTTCGGGGCCGACGTGGAGAACGCGGTCCACGTCTTGCCCTGGTCGATCGACACGTTGATGCCGTAGTCGCCCGCGATGTACAGCACGTTCGCGTTATCCGGGTCTTCTTCGACGTCGAACAGGGGGTTGTGCATCCCGCCCGAGATGTTCGTCCAGGTCTTGCCGAGGTCCTTGGTCACGAACAGGTAGGTCGTGTCTTCGCTGTGCGTCCGGTAGCCGCTGAACGCAGCGTAGGCCGTGTTCTGGTCGAACGCCGACGCGACCACGCGCTTCACCCAGCGGTCGCACGGGATGAGGTCGCCCGCGACCCCGGCCTTCGGCCGGCACGACGCGTCGTAGAACTGAGCGGTGATGCTGGTCCAGTTGACGCCGCCGTCGGTTGAGTAGTCGATGTTGACCAGGTTGATGGTCGTGCCGGTGTAGGTCCAGCGGATGGGGGTGTCGGTTGAGTGAGCGGTGACGTTCTGGTTGGCGACGGGCTGGGTGATATTAATCTGCGGGAAGACCCGGAAGTTGGTATCCGAGATATCGGTGACCTCGCTGGTAAAATCAGAGCGGGCGTCAGAGACGCGGATGAGACAGGTTGAGTTCCTCAGGTCAGCCACGGTCCAGTTGTATTCGTTGTTGCCCTCGATGGCGGTAACGCTGTCATTGATGGAGTACCAGTTGGAGCCGTTATCGGGTGAGTATTCAAGTTTTACGGGGGTGACCGTGCCGATGGAGGTCCAGCGGATGGGCTTGACCTCATTGACGTACCAGGTGACGTTGGTGTTGGGGTTGGTGACGGTGACCTGACCCTTGATCTTAAAGTCTGCGTTTGAGGTGTCGTTGACGTTGATGGAGGCGTTGTTCTCCTGGGTGGTGATCTTGACTCTCGCCTTGGCAGTGATGTCATCGGGCACGCTCCAGTTGTAGATGCCGGTGGTGTTGTGGGCGACGGGTGCGACCGAGTAGTTCCCCTTCCAGACGGGTGAGGATGAGTTGTTACAGTACTGGATGAGGAGGTTCTCGGTGTAGGTGCCGTTGGTCTTCCACTGGACCTGCTGGGCGGTACCCTTGCGCCAGCTCTCAGTGCCGTTAGGCTGGATGACCAGCATGCTGCCGTTGATGGCAAAGAGGTTGGCTGAGGTATCATAGACAGTGGTGTCGTTCTGGTCCTCGATCTTAACGGTGAGGTTGTAGCCGATGGCATCGGGGATGGGCCAGTTATAGTACGTGGGAGTGGCAGAGACATTGGTGATGGTGATCCAGTTCGACGGCGGGGTCTCCTTCGCGTATTTCAGGCGCACCCCGGGGATGCCGCCGAAACGCTGCCAGGTGATGTTATAGGTAGAGGTGCCCCCGTCGTAGGTCATGGTGATGTTGGCGTCTGAGGGGGTGAGGAGGCTTAAGACGCCCTTGATGTCA
>DKBO01000008.1 GCA_002448975.1 Nitrospiraceae bacterium UBA6898 | reverse complement strand
GGGCGCGCCCAACGTGCTGCTCATTATGACGGACGACCAGGGTTTCGGTGCTCCCAGCACCTTCGGCGGCGTCATACCCACTCCCGCCATGGACCGCATTGCAAAGAACGGACTGCGCTTCACCAATTTCCACTCCACGTCGCTCAGCTCACCAACGCGGGCGGCACTGATCACCGGTCGCAACCATCACTCCGTTGGCTTCGGGGTGGTGGGCGAGATAGCGACCGGGTTTCCGGGTTACGACTCGATCATCCCCATTGAGAAAGGCACTATTGGCACAATCCTGAAGGAGAATGGCTACGCCACTTCGTGGTTCGGCAAGGACCACAACACGCCCTCTTATCAGTCGAGCCAGGCCGGGCCGTTCAATCAATGGCCGAACGGAATGGGTTTCGACTATTTTTATGGCTTCGTTGGTGGCGACGCCAGTCAGTGGCAACCGAACCTGTTCCGCAATACCACGGCCATTTATCCCTTCCAGGGCAATCCCGGCTGGAATCTGGAGACAGCCATGGCTGACGAGGCGATCCACTATATGAAGGAGCTCAAGGAGATTGCTCCCGGCAAGCCCTGGCTTGTCTATTACGTGCCGGGCGCCACCCATGCGCCCCATCATCCCAAGCCTGAGTGGATCAAGAAGATCAGTGATATGCATCTCTTCGACCAGGGCTGGAACAAGGTACGCGAGACCATCTTCGCCAACCAGAAGCGGCTCGGCATCATGCCCGAGAGCGCCAAGCTGACGCCGTGGCCGAAAGAACTGCCGACGTGGGATTCGCTCAGTTGGGAGGAGAAGAAGCTCTTCATCAGGCAGATGGACGTGTATGGCGCCTACCTCGCCTACGCTGATAATGAGCTCGGCCGTATAATCCAGGCTGTCGAAGACCTCGGCGAACTCGACAACACCTTGATCATCTACATCGGTGGAGACAACGGCGCGAGCGCCGAGGGCATGCTCAACGGCACACCAAATGAGTTTACCACGTTTAATGGTGTTCCCGTGCCGGTGAAGGCCCAGTACCTCTGGTACCCGTTCTGGGGTTCCGACAAGACCTTCCCGCACTTTGCGGCACCCTGGGCGTGGGCGATGGACACCCCGTTCAAGTGGGTGAAGCAGGTGNNGCGACTCTCCCGTGGGAGCTGAGCACCAAGACGCCTCCGGATATTATGACCGGGTACAAATGGGAGCTCTACAACGTCAAGGAGGATCCCACCCAGTTCAACGACCTCGCCGCCAGGATGCCGGAGAAGGTCAAGGAGATGCAGGCCCTCTTCTACTCCGAGGCAAAGAAGTACAACGTGCTGCCCCTCGACAATTCGACGCTGGCGCGCTGGAACACGCCGCGCCCGAACCTTACGGCGGGTCGAACGGTCTTCACGTATTCGGGCGAACTGACCGGCGTCCCCGACAGTGCCGCCCCGAACATCCTGAACAAGTCTTACACCATCACGGCAGAGGTTACGATCCCCAGAGGCGGCGCGGAGGGCATGATCGTTACTGAAGGCGGGCGCTTCGGCGGCTATGGCTTGTTCCTGACTAGGAGCTACAACTATTGGATCGAAATACAGTGGTTTAAGATAGCAGCCTTGGCGATGCTGGTCTTCGGTCTCCTTCTGATCTGGGTCGGCAAACGCCGGACGTGGTCGGCCGGAAAACTGCGGATTGGCTATGCAATGCTGGTGCTTGTATCGCTCTGGGTGGTTGCGGCGTTTGCCACGTGGGCAATGGATTTGGGCAAAGGTAAGCCAGTGTTCCTCTACAACCTGCTCAACCTCAAGCGTACGACCTGGGAAGGGCCTTCGTTGAGCGCCGGCAAACACACCATCGTCTTCGACTACAAAGTCGATGAACCGGGCCTGGGCAAGAGCGGCACGGGCGTGCTCTACGTTGACGGCAAGGAAGCGGCCCGGAATTCCATGGAACACGGCACCCCAATCACCTTCCCGGAAGACGAGACCTTCGACATCGGCCAGGACACGCGCACCGGCGTTGCGATGCTGAAGTATCGATACGATGTTCCGTTCAAGTTCACCGGCGCGATCAACAAGCTGACCTTCAAGCTCCAACCGGCGCCTCAGGCAGTAGAGGCGCCTAAAGCCGAACTGGGGCCTCAGGCAGTACCGGAGCATATTGAAGGACCGGAGCGCTAGTAAGTTTCAAACCATTGCGAGCCGGATTCAGAGCGCGAAAGGAGTAGAAATGGACGGTATGAAAAGGGTGCTTGTTATCGCCGCTGTCAGTGAAGCCGCCACTGGCGTGGCGTTGCTGGTTGTTCCGTCGCTCGTCGGGCAGTTTTTGTTGGGTGAGGAACTTACCGGCGTTGCCATACCGGTTGCTCGCGTGGCCGGCATCGCCCTGATCGCTTTGGGGGTCGCCTGCTGGCCCGGTATGCCGCTGGCTGGCATGTTGACGTACAGCGCGCTCGCCACTGTATATCTTGCATATCTGGGCATCAAGGGTGTGTGGGCGGGGATCCTGTTGCGGCCGGCAGTGGTGGTCCATGCCATATTGACGTTCCTTCTTGCCCGCGCATGGTCAAGAAATCAACGAACAGCCGTCCAGGGGCAAGAAGACTCGATGAGGTAATGCAGAGAAGAAAAAGACCCACGACATTGCGCATGCCGCTCTTTGATGGTATAAATAAATTATATGGAGAATTGTATATATATTCGCCTGGGGGGCTGAGCAGTCATCAGTAAGCGCGAGACTTCAAACCGGATTTGAATAAGGAAGGGATGTCAACAGGATGAAGAATCAGAGTCAACAGGGTGATACGGTGTCCGTGAATGCAGCTCACGCACCTGTCCGATTATGGCGCGGAAAACCGGTCAGGCGCATGCATGTGATGGTGAAGCCCACGGGTTCTCTCTGCAATCTCGACTGCTCTTACTGCTACTATCTCTCGAAGCAGGAACTGCTGGGAAAGCCTGAAAACTGGCGGATAGCAGACGAGGTGCTCGAAGCTTTCATCCGGCAGTATTTCGAGGCCCATAACCACAAAGAGGTCGTCTTTTCCTGGCAGGGCGGGGAGCCGACCCTGCTCGGCTTGGACTTTTTCCGGAAAGTGGTTGAAATGGAGAAGAAATACTGCCCTCCTCACGTCAGGTGCGAGAATGATCTCCAGACGAACGGTACGAACATCGATGACGCCTGGTGCAAATTCCTCCGTGAGGAGAACTTTCTTGTCGGCCTCTCCATTGACGGCCCGAAGCACCTGCACGACGCCTATCGCAGAGACAGGAGTGGGCAGGGAAGCTTCGACCGGGCATTCCGGACTGCGAAACTTTTGAGGAAGCATGGAGTGAACTTTGCGACTCTCAGCTGCGTGAACCGGCTGACCGCAAAGCATCCCCTTGAGGTCTACCGCTTTCTGCGCGATAAGATCGGCTCACGACGCATGCAGTTTATTCCTATCGTGGAACCCATCGGTTTCCGCCAGGTCGCGCCGCAGCGCTGGGACGTGCGGTTCATGCCGGTCCTGGGGTCTCCCCATGCGCGCCCCGGGACGAATGAGTCCTTTGTAGAGGAATGGAGTGTCGACCCGGAGGACTGGGGCGATTTCCTCTGCGCAGTTTTCGACGAATGGTACCAAAAGGACCTCGGTCTCATCTATGTGAACTATTTCGAGGCGGCGGTTGAGACTTGGATGGGGCATGTGTCTCCCCTCTGCACGCAGGGCCCCATGTGCGGCAAGGGTTTGGCGCTTGAGCGCGACGGTTCAGTCTATGCCTGCGATCATTATGTGTATCCCGAATACCGGGCCGGCAGTATTATGGAAAAGCCGCTGGATCAGATGGCCTTTTCAGAAGTGCAGGAGCGGTTCGGCAGGGCCAAGGAGGGCATGCTTCCCGAATACTGCCGTAAGTGCGAGTATCAGTTCACTTGCTTCGGCGAATGTCCCAAGAACCGGTTCATCAAGACGCCTGACGGCGTCCCTGGGCTGAACTACCTCTGTCCGGGTTGGAAGAAGTTCTTCTCGCATATTGACGAGCCGGTTTCGCAGATCGTGAGACAACTGGGTGCAACAGTGCGGAAGGAAGTGGTGACCCGCTCGGCCGAGCACTGGGTGCCGGAGAAGAAGAGTGTCGAGTGACGAGGGAAAAGTGTCGAGTGACGAGGGAGGAATCAAGAAGAGAGAAGAGAGTCCCGAGGATGGAGTGACGAGGGGAAAAGAATGAGTCAGAGAGGGCTTGAACAGTTTGGGGCATACGTAAAAGCTCGGGAACTGTTCGATTATGTTGTTGCGGATATGGAGAAATTGCAACGAGATCCCCGGTGTTATCGACTGATAACGCAACAGATGGGAAGTGCTGATTCGATCTGCGCGAACATAGAAGAAGGCTACGGCAGGCTCAGCCGGATAGAGTATGTCCGATTTCTTGATATTGCCCGCGGTTCGGCACGTGAGACGCAGGGAGATACGAACGGATGAAGCACTGGTTGACCACGGATGTGATAGCCAAAAGGCTCGATTTGCTCGATGAGATCATTGGAATATTGACCGCCTCGATCTTACGGATGCGCAAGGAGAGGTCTAAGTGATTTCCCTCGACACTCTCCACTCGACACCTGATGAACACACCGTGAACGTGAAACTATGAATATCAATCGACTGCCTGACGACAACGGTAGAACGGTCCTTCAGATAGAGGCCGACTGGCCTGAACTCGCCGCGGACTATGAAGACGTCGTGTCTACGTATTCGCAGGTTAAGATAGCGGGATTCAGGCCGGGCAAGGCGCCGCGGAGTGTGATCGAGGGCCGTTTCCAGAAGCAGATGCTGGATGATTTTTCGCAGAGGGTTGCGCAGCGTCTGGGCAAGCAGGCCCTGCGCGATGCCGGGGCTGAGTCCATGGGGCCGGTCGAGATATCGGATGTCGAATGCGTGAAAGGGAAAACTTTCAGGCTCAATGTCAGCTTCTGGCCGATGCCCGAGATCGGGCTGCCCGACCTTGGGTCCCTTGCTGCGGGAGATGACGACAAGTCAGACCCGCGGGACCTGATCTCGAAGAGGCTTCTGGAATTGGTGAGCTTCACTGTGCCGGATGCATTCGTACAGGCTGAACTTGGACCGGACCAGGGCGGATGTGCCAGGGACAGCGATGAATGGAAGGCCGCGGCAGACCGGGTGAGGCTTATGCTGGTCCTCAAAAAAATAGCAGGCAGGGAAGGAATAGAAGTGTCCGAAGCGGATGTGGAACAGCGCATCAAGGAAAAGGCCTCTGAATTCGGGGAAGATTCCGATTCCCTG
>DKBO01000136.1 GCA_002448975.1 Nitrospiraceae bacterium UBA6898 | reverse complement strand
CACGCGTTACTCACCCGTGCGCCACTTTACTCATCTTGCAAGCAAGACTTTCTCGTTCGACTTGCATGTGTTAGGCACGCCGCCAGCGTTCGTTCTGAGCCAGGATCAAACTCTCATTTGATTCTGGTTACTATAAAACTCAAGAATTAACGTGACCTGCTCTATAGTTTTCAAAGAACACAAAGCCCGGAATACCTGGTCATCTGATTTAAAAGGTACTCAGGACTCTCGCTGAAGCCAAATCGTCACGACATGGCTTAACTGACAAACGTTGATTATAAATATTTCAAATCAACTTTGCAATAAAAATCTTATCATTTTTTAAAAAACATTCAAACACCGGCAATTCGTTCAAAAAGGCAAAAAAAAACAAATAAATAATTATTTCGACATATATCACAGGTTATTTGGCAATATCGCCTTTTTTCAAGAAGGCTACAGTTCGTTTACGAAAAAATTCTGCCGCCACTCGTCTGCAACCGTTGTCCAGTTTCCATGCCCCGGGTAAAGGATAGTATCGGGAGGCAGGGAAAGGATTCTTTTGAAGGATACTTTAAGCGCCTCGATGCTGCCGCCGGGGAAATCGGTTCTTCCTACTGAGCCTGCAAATACCGTGTCTCCCGTAAATACGATACTGTCTGTGGCAAGGCATATCCCCCCCGGGCTGTGGCCGGGTGTGTGCATGACCTTCAGTACAGTACTTCCGGCAGGGATATCGTCTCCTTCTTTTACGAACTGGTCAGGGTGGGGCGGCTGGGTGATGTTGAGTCCCCAGATTGCTCCATGCGATGCAGACTGCAGATAGATCGGCAGTTCATCAATGTGCAGGAGGACCTTGGCCCCGGTCTTTTCCCGCAGTGCACTAATGCCGCCGGTATGATCAAAATGACCATGGGTACAGACAATAGCACTAATCCTGAAGTCTCGGCTTTTTGCAAGTTTCAAAACTTTTTCCGGCTCGTCTCCGGGATCAACGACAACTGCGTCAAGGCATTTCTCATCGTAAACAATGTAACAGTTGACCTGAAGCGGTCCTACAACAATCGTTTCTATTTTCATATTCACCCCTTGCCGATTTTTTTCATGATCATTCCGCGGATATATCGCATTTCTTCATTTTTCATGAAAGAGGTAGAAAGGATATAGATAATGAGGCACAGGATCATGGTCCCGCAAAGGTAAGTTGATTTAAGCGCGGTGGCACCGCCATGGGTCCAAAGTTCGCCCCGCAGGAGCATCCAACCTGTAAGTCCCATGAAAAGGGAAGACAATGCAACCTGGAAAAAAGATCGCATGATCTTTCGCGCATCGATGCGCAACAGTTTTTTTCTGAGGAAGAAGGACAAGAGAAAAAAATTGATGGCAGAGGCAAGGGAGTTGGCAAGAGCCAGGCCTGAATGCCTGAGGGGTACCATGAGAATCAGGCTGAGAAGGAGGTTCGAGGCAAGGCCGATCATGGCTATCCTGACCGGCGTTTTTGTGTTCTGCATAGCATAGAACGTTGTGGTCATAACCCTGACGCCGACGATGGACCAGATGCCGATCGCATAAAAGAGAAGTGCCTGGGCAGTCCCCTGTGTTGCGATATGGTCGAACTGCCCACGCTGAAAGAGCAGGTTCACGATCGGTTCCCGGAGAGCGATGAGACCTGCCATGGATGGAACGGCGATGAAGAAGAGCAGGCGAAGGGCAAAGGAGAAATCCTCCCTCAGATGTTCGAAGTCACCCCGTACGGCGTGCTCGGAAAGCGTGGGAAGAACCGCCATGCCCATTGCAACGCCGAAAATACCTATCGGGAACTGTATCAGACGCATGGAATAAAAGAGATAGGTTATGCTCCCCTGGGGGAGGAATGAAGCAAGTATGCTGCTCACAATGATGTTGATCTGCCCTACTGACAGTGCGAGGGTGGCCGGCACCAAAAGGGAAAACATTTTTCTCAGTCCGGGGTGCCTCAGGGCAACATCGATACCAAGGGAATAGCCATTCTTAAAGAAGGAGGGAAGCTGGAATGCGAACTGGACAAGCCCTCCCACGAGGACCCCGATGGCAGCGGCTATGATCGGCTGCCGGGTCCTCGACTCAAACCATACAATACTCATGATCAGCGTTATGTTCAGCATGGCTGGTGCGAGGGCAGGGACAAAGAATACCCTTTTGGTGTTCAGTGCCCCCATGACCAGGGCCGCAAGACTTACGAAAAGCAAGAATGGGAACATGATCCTTGTCAAAAGGACGGTGAGAGAGAATTTTTCAGGAGAGCCGAGAAAGCCCGGAGCAATGACCGTAACGATTGCCGGGGAGAAGGCAATGCCAAAGAGACAGATAAGGCCGACGATGGCAAGGATAAACGTGAAGGTAATCTTTACCAGTCTGCGGGCCTCGTATTCACCGCCTCTTTCCCGGTATTCTGTAAGTACAGGTATGAAAGCAGATGACATGGACCCTTCAGCAAGCAGTTCTCTGAGCAGATTCGGTATCTTGAAGGCCTGGAAGAATGTGTCCGAGGTACCGGTAGCCCCAAAGTAAAAGGCAAAGATCATATCACGTACAAAGCCGAGGATACGGCTGATGAATGTAGCTGCGGACATGAGGCCTGCAGCCTTGGCTATTTTGCCTTTTGCGTCCATATCAGGGCTAATTATAGCAAATGAGCATGTCTTTCAGTCCCTTTATATTGCAAAAGTTGTGTAATCCCATTAAAATTCGACATGTCCGTTTTAACCAAGATCGTTGGCAGAAAAAAAGAGCGTATCTGCGAGGATAGAGCAAGAAGACCGATCGCAGAAGTCAGGGCGATAATCCACGACATGCCACTGCCGCTTGATTTCAGGCGTGCGCTTGCACGAAAGGGGGGGCGGATACGGCTGATCGCTGAAGTAAAGAAGGCCTCACCTTCAAAGGGACTCATTCGGCATAATTTTGATCACAGAGCGATAGCCGTCGTATATAAGGAAAAAGAGGTGGATGCGATCTCGGTGCTTACGGAAGAGGATTTTTTTCAGGGCAGTCTTGCATTCCTTGCTGACGTAAAAGACATTGCTGATCTGCCGGTGCTGAGAAAGGACTTTATTATTGACGAATACCAGATTTTTGAGGCAAGGGCACACCGGGCAGATGCTTTTCTGCTGATTGCTGCACTGCTTGAAGAAGAACAGGCAAGTGAATATCTTCATATGGCGCGTGAGCTTGGCATGGCAGTGCTCTTTGAGGTGCATGCCCGTGACGAACTCGATATGGCACTTAAAATACAGGCACCGATCATCGGCATCAACAATAGAGACCTCAGGACGCTGCAGATAGATCTCAACACGACGTTTGCCCTGAAGCAGGAGATCCCGGCAGACAGGATCGTTGTGAGCGAGAGCGGTATAAGGACGCGCGACGATGTCATCAGGCTTGAAAGTGCCGGGATTGATGCAATGCTCATCGGCACATCGCTTATGGAATCCCCTGATATCGGCAAAAGGATAGACGAGCTGAGAGGTTCGGAATAAAAAAAAGGCTTATGCTAAAATAAGCACGAAAGAGCCTTGCCGCACATACAATCATTCGGAGGGAGCTTATGCAGGAGACAAAAGTAGTACTTCCCGACAGGGAGATGCCGAAACAGTGGTACAACATCATGGCTGATATGCCGAATCTTCCAAAGCCGCCGCTGCATCCCGGGACAAAACAGCCGATAGGGCCTCAGGACCTGAGCCCGATCTTTCCCATGGCGCTTATTGAGCAGGAGGTGTCAACGCAGAGGTGGATTGATATCCCTGATGAGGTCAGGAACATTTATGGCCTCTGGAGGCCATCGCCCCTTTATCGGGCCCATAGGCTCGAGGCAGCGCTTGGGACCCCCGCGAAGATCTATTATAAATATGAAGGTGTGAGCCCTGCAGGAAGTCATAAGCCGAATACATCGATCCCTCAGGCATTCTATAACAGGCAGGCCGGCATCCGGAGGATCGCTACAGAGACAGGAGCAGGCCAGTGGGGGTCGGCCATGGCACTTGCCGGGACCATGTTCGGACTTGAGGTTACGGTCTACATGGTCAGGGTCAGCTATAACCAGAAGCCTTATCGAAGGATAGCCATGGAGACATGGGGGGCGACCGTACAACCGAGCCCTTCAATCATTACTAACTCTGGAAAGAAGATTCTTGAGATGGACCCCAGCAGCCCCGGAAGTCTCGGTATCGCAATATCAGAGGCAGTAGAGGATGCAGCAACACATGATGATACCAATTACGCTCTCGGTTCCGTGCTCAATCACGTCCTTCTGCATCAGACCGTGATCGGGATCGAGGCTAAGAAGCAGTTTGAGATGGTCGGTGATTATCCGGATGTGATTGTCGGCTGCTGCGGCGGGGGAAGCAATCTTGGCGGCGCGGCTTTCCCGTTCCTGCAGGATAAGATAAACGGCAAACAGCTAAGGGTCATCGCCGTAGAGCCGACCTCCTGTCCTACACTTACCAAGGGAGAGTTCAGGTATGACTTTGGCGATACGGCCGGGCTGACGCCGCTCATGATGATGTATACGCTCGGCCATGATTTTATGCCTCCCGGGATCCATGCGGGGGGACTGAGGTATCATGCTGATTCTCCGCTTGTCTGCCAGCTTTACCATGACAAACTGATCGAGGCGATTGCCTATGGCCAGACAGCATGCTTTGAGGCTGCAATAACTTTTGCGAAGAGTGAAGGAATCATCCCGGCACCGGAAAGCTCGCATGCGATCAGGGGAGCTATTGATGAGGCGCTCAGGGCAAAAGAAGAGGGCAAGCAGAAGACGATCTTCTTCAACTTGAGCGGACATGGATACCTTGATCTGACAGCGTATGCTGATTATCTCGCGGGCAAGCTGGAGGACTATGCGTATCCCGATGAAATGATCAAGGAAGCCCTTAAGAAGCTTCCGGTGGTATGACCGAGAATAAAGAGATCCTATAACGGCAGGCAAAGGGTAAAAGCTTGCCCTTTGCGGTCAGGTAGGGAGGTGGGGCATTGTGGTTAGGGTAAAGATCTGTGGTATAACAACCCTCGACGATGCTGCAGCCGCGGTCGATTCCGGCGCTGATGCCCTTGGCTTTGTTTTTTTCAGGGGAAGCCCGCGTTATGTTACTCCTGAACAGGCGTTTTCTATCATCAGGGAACTGCCCTCCTTTGTCACAACGGTTGGCGTTTTTGTCGACGAGCAACCTCGGGAAATCGATCGTATAGCCTCTCAGGCATGTCTGGATATTATTCAGCTGCATGGGAATGAGCAGCCCGAAGCATGCTGTCTGGCGCGGCGTATGGTCAAGGCGATACGGATCAAGTCTATTGATAGTCTTGAACCGCTCAGGAATTTCAGGGACCGGGTATCGGCATTTCTCCTTGATGCATATGCGCCCGATACCCTGGGAGGCACGGGCCTGATGTTCAACTGGGACATTGCCGTTGAGGCAAAGCAGTTCGGCCGGATTATTCTCGCAGGGGGTCTTACGCCGGAAAACGTTCAGCACGCGGTCAGACATGTCAGACCGTATGCCATTGATGTGAGCAGTGGTGTCGAGCGCGAAAAGGGCAGAAAAGACCATGAAAAGCTGAAACTTTTCATTGACCGTGCAAAAATGGCACTGGCTACAAGCTGAAGGGCGAAAGGCGGACATCTGCACGGCAGCAGCCTTTCATGTGGAGACGGCCTTTCCCCTTTGCCGTTAGCTCTTCGCCGATGTTCTATTCGCTGAGCTGACTCTGATGACGGTCTTTACATTTCCGCGAGGATTAAAGTCGCCGACTACTTCAAGGAAGCGCGGTTTCAGCTTCTTTTCGAGCTCAGAGAATATCCGGTTGGTGCTTTCTTCATGGGAGATGTGGATCTCCCTGAATGCGTTCAGATACAGCTTGAGGGACTTAAGCTCAACGATTCTTGTATCAGGGACATAGGTTATATTGATCGAAGCAAAATCAGGGTACCCCGATCTCGGGCAGAGGCAACTAAATTCGGGAAAGGTGATAACTATCTCATAGTTCCTCTCCGGGCTGGGGTTTTCCCATATTTCGAGACGGGATTTCCTGATGGACTTTTCGCCGTATTTCATAGGGGAATCTACCATGCTGAAAAGAAATTGTAAAGTGTTCCCTTGACAAAGATAAATTGCTTTTTGTAATTTACTAGCATAGTTCTGCAAGCTAAAAAGAACAATCCCGCGTGATAGGCAGAACCTTCCGCGAATAAAAACCCTAACGCTTAACCCCGGACGAGGAGTAATGTATGGGAAACATCTCAATTTCTGAACTCAAGGACAAGACCATTGATGAGCTTACCGCTGTTGCCAAGGAACTGAAGGTAGAAGGTGCCTCGGGCCTCAGGAAGCAGGACCTTATCTTCGCAATTCTTCAGGCACAGACCGAAAAAACCGGCAATGTCTTTTCGGCCGGCGTTCTTGAGATACTCCCTGACGGATTCGGATTCCTCAGGTCTCCGGATTACAGCTATCTTCCCGGTCCTGACGATATCTACGTTTCTCCGTCGCAGATCCGACGCTTTAACCTTCGTACGGGAGATCTCATCTCGGGACAGATACGACCGCCTAAAGAATCCGAGCGGTACTTTGCTCTGCTCAAGGTCGAGGCGATCAATCATGAGTCTCCCGAGGAGAATGTTAACCGGCCGCTTTTTGACAACCTCATCCCTTACTATCCGACAGAGAGGATAAGGCTCGAGTATGACCAGACCGATTATTCGACGCGGGTTATGGATCTGATTACCCCTACCGGCATGGGACAGAGGGGTATGATAGTCGCAGCACCGAGAACCGGCAAAACGGTCCTGCTTCAGTCCATAGCAAAGGCCATCAAGAAAAACCACAGGGATATTCACCTTATCATCCTGCTGATTGACGAGCGGCCGGAGGAAGTGACCGACTGGAAGCGGCAGGTTTCCACCGCCGAGATCATCAGCTCAACGTTTGATGAACCGCCTCAGCGGCATGTGCAGGTTTCGGAGATGGTTATCGAGAGGGCAAAACGTCTTGTTGAAAGCAAAAAGAATGTTGTTATTCTGCTTGACAGCATTACACGACTTGCACGCGCGTATAATGCAATCATGCCGACCAGCGGCAAAGTCCTGTCAGGAGGTCTTGATTCCAATGCCCTGCAGAGACCAAAGCGGTTCTTTGGTGCAGCCCGGAACATTGAAAATGGCGGCAGTCTGACGATCATCGCAACAGCGCTCGTCGATACGGGAAGCAGGATGGACGACGTTATTTTTGAAGAGTTTAAGGGAACAGGCAACATGGAGCTCCATCTCGACAGGAAGCTCGTTGACAAGAGGATATTTCCTACCATAGACATCAATGCTTCCGGCACCAGGAAGGAAGAGCTTCTTGTGGAGAAGGATGTCCTGAACAGAATATGGATCCTGAGAAAAGTGCTGAACTCGCTCAGTACGGTAGAGAGCATGGAATTCCTTCTCGGGAAGCTTTCCGGGACAAAAAGCAATAAAGACTTTTTTGATATGATGAACAAATAAGGTTCATGGACGATCATAGGAGGGCCAAGAAATTCCTGTTGGGAGGGGCAATCGTCGGCGGGATTATGAGCCTCTCGATATCATTGATGATGGATATGTTATTCGCTGACTCCCTTCAGGGCACTTGGCGGGATGCAATTGCCAAGGACGTGAACACCATTTTTTCTCTGGGGGTTTCTTCAAAGAGCATCCTCGTGACGCTGATCTTTATGGTGGTTCTCGCTATTCTTACTGCATTCGGCGCCTTTATGGGATATATCTTTTCCTTTTTCCTGTACAAATTCTTTGGGCTTCTGACTAGACGATGAGGGAAGAGCTTGCCTGACAAAACTCCTGGGTTTATCCGTTTCATAGAAGAGAATAAGAAAGCCATTGTTATCCTGCTCTTCTTGATCACGATCATTGGTGGCATTCTCGCGTACCGCTATTATCGATATACCCAGGAAGACCCGAATTTTTGTATGTCCTGTCATCTCATGCAGGAGGCATTCAAGACCTGGCAGGAAGGCAAGCACCGGGATTACCCGTGTCAGGTGTGCCATACCATGACACTTCTTGAGCAGAATAAAATGCTGGTCTCCTTTGTGGTAAAGGGCAGCAAGACGATAAAGCAGAAGCATGGAAGGGTCTCTCCATGGGATGCCTGCAGGGCATGTCATGTTTCTGATATTGCCCAGGGATCCAAGAGCCTGAGCAACTCCTATGGGCATGCGCGGCATGTCTTTATGGAGCACATCAGCTGCGGGAAGTGCCACTTCGGTAATCTGCACAGGTTCTTTCCGAACGAGAAGGCGTGTGCCGATTGCCATGCAGACCGGATGATCCACGGCATGGGCATGGAAGGGCTCTCCTGCCTGAACTGCCACAACTATGGAGAAAAATCTCAGAAGATGATCACGAATGACCGGTGCATAAGATGCCATAAGGGTCTGGCTGAAAAAAATGTCATGTCATCACTGAAATGCTTTGACTGCCATCAGCCGCATGGAAAGATAAAGCTGTCCAGTCAGGACTGCCTGAAGAACTGCCATGGCAATGAAACAAGGGTGGGACAGCATAATCTGCATATGACAAAGGCGAGGCTGCAGTGTCTTGACTGCCACAAGGCCCATCGTTGGACAGTCGGCAAGGAGCAGGCAAGGACTCTCTGCTCCCGATGCCACAGACTGAAAGACCCGTCAACGTTTATCTACTAGCAAAAGGGGCGAGGGCTCGAATGCCAAGGCTATCTTATCCATCAAGCCTTCTTCAGAGCGTGAAGTGCCCAAGCGATTTTTCCACTGTAGGTGATTGTCGTCCATTTAAGATGCGGGTGTAAGATATCCCGAGATTCTTTGGAACGCCGGAAAAATTATTCTTGACAACCATCCTGGATAGGAGTAAGTTGTAATCAAGACGAGCTCACCAAGTGGTGGTTTTGCTCTTCTCAACTCAGCAGAAAGGTTTTTAGGTCGCAAGACGTAAAGTACAGATGTAAAAGTCTCATGCTGTATGTCTCGAGATGTTCAAACCGCTGAGAGCTGAGAATGAGCAAACACCACTTTTTATTGTCCAATCCGGGTTGTGTATACTTTATTGCTATACTATTCTGAGGAGGCAAGACATCATGGCCATTGAGGTAAAGATCGAAGGGAATAGGCTCATTATTACCTGTGACCTTGAAGAGCCCATACCCAGCGCATCCGGGAAAACACTTGTGGTAGCCAGCACGCGAGGCAATATGAAGACAACATTGACCGTAGACGGAAAGCCTTTAACCATAGGGCTGAACGCCTATATCCCCAAATAGATAGACCCCTTATTTTTTTCTGAAAAATGGCACAAGCAGTATTCCCGAGATGAAGCCCCCTACATGTGCCCACCAGGCAATCCCCTGCCCTCCCGCTGGAAGCACCTGGGCCACACTTCCAGCGAAGACTTGAATTAAGAACCACCAGCCAAGAAAAAAGACGGCGGGCAGCTCCACGAACCATGGGAATATAATAATGGGGATCAAAGTCAATATCCTCGCCCGCGGAAATAGCACATAGTAAGCCCCCATGACACCTGCTATTGCGCCTGATGCCCCGATAATGGGCATGGATGACCGGGGCCCGAAGTAGATGAAGGCAATGCTGGCCAAAACCCCAGAAATGACATAGAAAAAAAGGAATCGGCTATGGCCCAAGGAATCCTCTACCTTGCTGCCGAAAATCTTCAAGAACCACATGTTCCCTAGGAAATGCAGCCATCCCCCATGCAAAAAAAGCGTAGTCACAAAGGAAAGATAATCAATTAGGGGCAAACCGCGCGGATGATGATGCCAGGTATATTCAGCGGGCACAACCCCGAAATAATATATAAACTCTTCAAGAAGATCGTCCGGCAGTGACGCTTCAAAATAGAAAACAACGCCGCAAAGCACTATGATCAGCCAGGTACCAAGGGGATAAGTTCTGTTAGGAACGGTATCTTTGATAGGGATCATATATCAAGGACCTAATACGAATGCATCGTTAGCACTTGTCAAATTCATAATCCCTGCGATTCTCAGGCGTGGTCGTAGCCAAGCGCAACGCTCGAGGAGACTTCACAATTGCGGCCTGTCAAGTTCATTACCTCTTCGTTCAGTGTGGTCATGACGAGAATATAGCACAAAGGATAACGGAGGCAGAAGGCCACATTTAGCGCACTATCGGGATAAAAGCGTTGCTACGTAGAGAGGTGGTCCTGCCCTTTCGGGATCTGCACTCTTTTCGCCGGTGGCGTGCTACAGCTGCCGGAATTCACATGGTACAGGAGGGATTGGAGATTACTCTCTCATGATTCCCCGTAATCCTGCACTGTTTGATTGTCGCAACCCGGTGCGCTATTCTTTCGCAGGCGTCGATACGCCTCTTGCAGCCAATCAGTGCCTAGATAGTGATTCAATGACGTGAAACTTACCTGCGACTTTTGTTTCGCCAGTTCTGCTATCCAGTGTTGTTTTGTTGATACGTTCATCTGCTTGACCGACAAGATGCTGATAGGCTAGGTTAAGAGTGTGTTTCCATAATATTGCGAGCCTGTATATTTCCTGAATGGAGAGTCCATCGTGAAAATAGCATTTGTTATTCCCAGAAATTTTTCTGAAAAAGAAAAGAGTTATTACGACTACAAATTCTTTTCCAAATTCCTTTTCTCAAGAAAATATTACTCCTATATGCTTGCAATACCCACCCTGATTTCTTTAATGCCTCATGGACATACCCTGAGGGTATTCGACGAAAACATAGAAGATATTGATTATGGTTGGAAGCCTGATCTGGTCGGCATAAGTGTCAGGACAATGCACGCCGAGAGGGCCTATGCGATATCAGAAACTTTTCGGAAGAGCGGTGCCAGGACGGTGCTGGGAGGAATACACCCTTCCATGTGCTCGGAAGAAGCGCTCCTCCATTGCGACGCCGTCGTAATCGGGGAGGCCGAGAAAGTCTGGGCGAAACTCGTCGGAGACGCCGAACGAGGCGACCTGGAGAGGACGTATAAAGCTGACGGGCTTGCAGATTTAGCGGCCGCTCAGCCTCCGGACAGGTCGCTCCTCGATAATACGAAATATATTAATGACTTCGTGCAGACTACGAAAGGCTGTCCCTTTCATTGCGAATTCTGTTCCGTCCACGCCTACGACGGACAGACGATCAGGCATAAACCGGTCGGGAGGGTCATAGAGGAAATCACTTCCCTGAACCTTGCAGTCGGCCTCTATAAAAACAAGGGGAAAGCGATATTTTTCGCCGATGATAATATCATCGCGGACATACCTTATGCCCGCAAGTTATTTGCGGCATTGAAACCACTGAACATCAAATGGGGCTGTCAGGCATCAATCAATCTTTCCCGGCATGAGGACCTGATGAAACTCATGAAAGAGGTCGGCTGCGGTTCTGTCTTTATCGGCTTTGAATCCATATCAGAAAAGAATTTGTCCGCCATGTCTAAAAACGTTAATATGAAGCACAACTACCTGGAGGCAATCGAAAGGATACATTCACACGGCCTGCTGGTCCTCGGATCATTTATCGTGGGTTATGATTTCGACACGCGGGACTCTTTCGATGAATTGATCGCCTTTATCGATGAGGCCCATATATTGGAACCTATCATTAACATTCTTACGCCTTTTCCGGGGACCAAGCTCTTTAAACGGCTTGAAGAGGAAGGACGTATTATTCATAAAGACTGGCGCAAGTATGACACAAAGAATGTCGTCTTCAGACCAGCGAATTTGACTCCCGAAGAGCTCTTGGCGGGATTCGAAAAGGTGAACAAGAGCATCTACTCTTTTAAGTCGATCTATCGGAAGCTCGGATATTTCGGGGATATGGGCTTCTGGCTTAGGCAAAATGAAGCTGACCCGATAAAGTTCCACTACCGCCTTCTTTTTGCGTTCCGCATGGTAAGCCTGCTTTTTTCTCTCAACTGGGAAAGATCTGTTTTCATCATTAAAGTAATGCCCAATATCTTCAGCAGGCGTTACCGAATCACAAAAATCCTGCAAATGCTGGCGTATAATGATTACGCGTATTCATAGAAAAAATAATCGTTCAACTATCAGTCATCAGCTTTCAGCAGGAAAAGGGACATGCACTCCGCTTCGGTCATGCCGGAGGTCCTTAAGCCGGGTACAGTATCTCAGGGGCGGTGAAGAACCAGATACCGGTCAGCATCGTATTGCCACAGACTTCTCTCGAAAGTCGTTACTAGTACAATGAGCCCAGATTATTCTTAAGTAACGGCAAAAAATAGCCAACGATCCTAATAGCTTTGGTATTACTGAATCTGCGAAGAACAAAAACTCAAAGAAAGGAAGTCGGCCATTATGACAGAGTGTATCTCAGAACAGCTCACTGTTCGGTGTATCCATCAAATCAGGTGAAGGTCACGAGGAAGTCCACCAGCGGAAGATTCGTTTTGCGCAAGCGTTCTCTCGTCAGAGTTCAGTTTATGGTATATTTATTCATGGCGTTAATGAAGATCCGGAATAGGCAGCATAAGGCGACGACGATGCGGCGTCTGCTTCGTGCTATCTGTTTCTGTGTGTTTTTCTCGACTGGTCTGACCAGCTGCGCCACTGCACCAGTTCTTGAGAAGTCGCAGATCACCGAGCCTGAGAAGCATGCTCTTGAGCCCAAGGAGTTGGCCAGCAAAGCTGCAAACGTGATGGAGTTTACGAAACTCGTTTATGCAGAAGAAACGATCGAGCAGACGGAAACAACTCGAGACAAAATAAAGATTACCCTTATGCCCCAATCTCTGGAGTCTGCCAGAAAAGAGGTCCAGTCATTTTACACCGCTTATTGCGAGATCAAGAACGGACAACTGATCGCAGGCCTACCAGTCTCCCGAACTACCGAAAATCTTCCCGCACACATAAAGCCTCCGTATTCACAGAGATTCAGAAAAAAATATGATCTTCCGCCGTCCGTGCAGTGGTGCCAGGATAAGGAAGACGTTTACTTCGGGGTTGAAATGAGAGATCGCTCAGATGGTGCTGATGGTCCTGAACTGAGCATAACTATATATACAGAGAGTTTTGTTGAGAAAAGCAGGGTATGGACGTCCCAGAGAGATATGATCTCGAAGATCGAAAAGGAAATCGAGAAGGACAAGCAGGAGATCCTTTACTCTCTGGGAATCATCGACATCCCTACTATGATGCTAATTGCAAAGGTCTCGCGATTAGATGCTGAGGGACGTCAGCATCTCGAACTCAGCATCGAGAACCGCGGAAGGACGACAATGCAGATAAGGACGGATACCGACAAGAAGTTCGTAGCCAGGGACGGGAAATCCTCTGACATTCTGTGGGAAGTGAACAAAGATGGGGAATCAATAAGGGCGATATCCTCTGGAGAGGGATGCCAATTGACCAACAAGAACACTCTGTTCATTGTCAACCCCGGCTCAAAATGTACTCTTTCTGCGCCGATCAGCTTCCCTGGCGTGAGCCTGCAACCCCCCGATGGCATGATTACATTCGATTTGTTTACGTTCGATATGCGTAGGGTTAGCTCATATGAAAACAAGACTTCTCCTTTAGTCCGTTTACCCCGATAAGGCAGGCATAGTGCATCACCCCCTTGCTGCATACGTTGTTCTGTTTGATAACATAGCGAAGAGTACCCTCAGTAGCTTATGCGCCGTTGCATGGATGGCCTTCTTAAACGGCAAGCCTTCGGCTCGTCTTTTCTGATAATAGACCTTGAATATATTGTCTTGCCGTACCACACACGAAGTCATGAGAAAAATAAGATGACGCAGGTGGCGGTTGCCCCTCTTGGAAATCCTGCTTGATCCCTCGAACTTCCCCGGCTGATGGATTGACGGATCCAAGCCCTGCAAACGCGACCAGCCGCTTATACGACGGAAAGAGACGGTAGTCACCGACTTCCGCAAGAAAGGCCGAGGCCATGGTATTGCCGATGCCGCCAATGGATGTAATGATCTCAATGTCTTCGATCATCAGTGCCTCACAGGCCACCACCAGGGTCTTGGCGATCTTCTCTCGCTTTTCCATCAGCTGCTCCAGGGTAGCAATCTTCTCCGGGATGATCAATTCCTTGGCAACACTGTCTGAGGCTACGGACTTCTGTGCTTCCGCCACGAGGTCTTCTGCATAAAAAGGCGCTGCCTTGAGTCCATCAGCATAGTTCAGCGCCCGCTGCAGTACCCTGGGGTCCATCGCTCTGATCAGGCGGGCTGAGGGAAACTGCTTGAGAAAGTCCCGCATGCTTTCAGAAAAGACATGACAGCGTTTTTCGAACTCGGGAAAGGTGATCTGCCGCATCCGCTTGATGTCGTTTTTGAGGCCTGAGATGAGCACCGTGAGGGATTCCTTCTCCCGTGCCAAGTCCTTGAGATCCTGCAGGTTATGTGATGGTTCAGCCTTGGCAAGAGCATCCTTGTATACCAGAAGGAACTGGGCTATGAGCAACGCGTCTTTCTTGTTGGTCTTGGTCTTCCTGAGCGAGAGTTTGGCGAAATTGGCGGTCAGTAGAGGATTGATGACGTAACAGGGCAGGCCCTCAGAAACAAGAAAACAGAAGAGGTTTGTGTGATAGCAGCCGGTGGACCATGGCAGCCTTTGACTGAGAGAGGTCCTTGCAATGTGCCTTGATCGTCCTCAGGAGCTTTGCATAACCTTCTGCAGTCAAGGCAAACTCAAGATAAAACAGCTTGTTGCCTTTGCCGTCAAGCTTCTGTGCCGTCGAACTGTCCTTCGATACATCTATGCCGATATAACACGCGGTCACGGTAGCACCTCCTGTAGCCATCGGATTGAACAGACAGGAATTGCCTCCCTACCAAACCTTCATCGTGACAAGGGCTCTTTGGCCCAACCAACCTATCAGGGCTTCGGGAGGCAGGGAACACACTCCAAAAAGGGTTCTTAGACCCAGGTGAAAA
>DKBO01000191.1 GCA_002448975.1 Nitrospiraceae bacterium UBA6898 | reverse complement strand
TTTTGTTCGCTATCTCACGGTACAACATGTCGTAGACCCGCGACGCTATGGTTATCTTCCTTTCAATGCTCCTTTCCCATTCCTTGACCTTAAAAAGGGAAAGGGCGGAGGAGTAGATTCTCGCGTAGTAAACGTCCTCGGTCACCTTGAGGGAGTTATCGATCTTTTCGGTGATGCCGGTCAGGTCCATGACCGTGCGCATCGCTCGAGCAGCAAGCTTCTCATAGCGTTTGATCTTCCATATGGAAGGCGGGACTTCTGTCATGAGGCGTTCATTAATGCTGTTAAGCTCCCGGTCGACCATATCATCGTATACCCTCAGTTCTAGGAGCTGGGCATTGGCGAACTCAAGGAGGTCGGGGATATCCATACTTCCACTCGGTTCAAGCACGAAGGCCCTGTCCCAGCTCAGAACAACCAGGTCATGGTCAGAATAGGAAAAATTAACAGAGAGCAGTTGCTCCGTGGTCGCCCTTTTGGGAGGGATCTCTCCCTCCTCGTAAAGAAGGAGGCTGCCGACATCGAGCGTCCTCATAAGGTCATCCGCAGAAGCAGGAGGCGCTGAATGACGCCAGTAGTAGACGGTATAGTCCTCCGCCATCTTTTGCCGGTTAATGTTGTGGAGAGCATCCCCGAGGTCGCAGACAAGATGGTCGAGCTCCTGCAGAAAGTCCTCCTGTAACGGCTCGTCGATGATCCTTGCGAGCGCTTCAAATTCCATTATCTCCATCTCTTTTATCGGCAGCTCGAAAATGATGGTCAGCACTCCGTAATCATAGGCCTTGGCATAGGCATTGATGAGGTATGGTTTCCCCTGCAGGGTTTTCTCAAAGGACTTGAGCTTCAGGGAAAGCGGCGGGTTTGCAAATTCAAAGGCCTTGCTGAAGCGTTTTCTGTCAATGCTCTGGCGTTTGAACTCCCGAACGCGTTCTTCGACCTTTTTCAGGTCAATGTCCCAGGCAACGTCATAGAGTCTGTACATGAGAATGCTGCCCGTGAGCGTTGATCCGGCACGTTCCATGCAATGATTTTATCACACCTGAACGGCGACAGTATAAAAGGTCATAACAAGGGTCAGCAGCAAACTTCATGCGTTGCGGGTCCGGCGCTCGTATGCGCTTTGGCTCTTGCTTTGCTGTTGCGCTTTAGAACGTCTTTTTCGTATGATATTCATCACGTGCGGCACATTGGCATGGCTTTCCCGGAAGGAGACACCAGGCATGTACGTAGCTTCCAAGCTGTTCCTCACAAAAGGCGTGGGCAAGAGCAAGGAAAAGCTGGTCAGCTTCGAGCTTGCGCTCCGTGATGCAAAGCTCGCCCCGTTCAATATCGTCAGGGTTTCGAGCATCTTCCCTCCTCACTGTGAGATCATTACCATGCAGAAGGGGATCAAAAAACTGTCGCCGGGGCAGATTGTTCATGCAGTCCTTGCCGAGTCCGCCACAAACGAACGTCACCGCCTCATTGGTGCTTCCATCGGCATCGCGATCCCCAAGGACCGGACCCATATCGGCTATCTCTCGGAGCACCACAGCTTCGGGGATGACGATAAAACAACCGGAGACTATGCTGAGGATATCGCGGCCCAGATGCTGGCAACAATCCTCGGCGTAGAGTTCGACGTGAACGAGAGCTACAACAAAAGGCTCGACCAGTGGAAACTGAGCGACCAGATAGTTAAGACGCGCAATGTGACGCAGACCAGCGTAGGCACGCATGGCATCTGGACAACGGTTGTTGCGGCAGCCGTCCTGATACCGTGAGGGAATGATGGGCGGGAGCGGTCATCTCAGGGGAAAACCGATCAGACCGAAGGAGATCGCCCATGGGATATCCGCCGCCGAACTGATCGAAGAGACCTTTCTGGCCTATAACGCAGGACGTCTCCGCGAGGCATGCCGTCTGTTCACCCGCAAGATGCTCGAACCTGATGTGACGGTGGGACTAAGCATCACCGGCGCCCTGACACCCGCAGGGCTCGGCATGTCGTCCCTTATTCCGCTGATTGAGTCCGGCTTTATCGACTGGATCGTCAGCACAGGTGCAAACCTCTATCACGATACCCATTTCGCCCTGGGGCTTACCATGTACCCCGGCAGCCCCTTTCTCGACGATCGAAAACTCCGGCAGGAAGGCGTTATACGCATCTACGATATCCTCTTTGATTATGAAGTCCTTCTCTCGACAGATACCTTTTACCGGAAGATCCTCAGTGAGGCTGAGTTCAGCAAAGAGATGTCAACTGCTGAGTTCCATCACAGGATCGGGAGGTATGTCAACGAGCTGGAAGCCCTGCCCGGCGTGGGCAGGGTAAGTGTCCTGGCAGCAGCCTTCCGGGCAGGTGTACCGGTATATACCTCATCTCCGGGGGACAGTTCCATAGGAATGAACGTTGCGAGACTTGCCCTGGACGGCAGCGGCCTCCGCCTGGATGTGTCCAGGGACGTAAATGAGACTGCCGCCATTGTTCTGGATGCAAAGAATAAAGGCAAGAGCGCGCTCCTGATGCTGGGGGGCGGCTCACCGAAGAATTTTGTCCTTCAGACCGAGCCTCATATTCAGGAGATTTTAGGGATCGAAGGGGCAGGCCATGATTACTATCTCCAGATCACTGATGCCCGGCCGGATACGGGCGGCCTCTCCGGCGCCACGCCCGGTGAAGCCGTGACCTGGGGAAAGGTCGACCCTGATCAACTTCCGGATGCGGTTGTCTGTTATGCTGACACGACGATAGCCCTTCCGCTGCTAACTGCATACGCCATGGCTTCATGCAGGCCCCGACCATCTTCCCGCCTGTATGACCGGCTCGCACTCCTCTACGGACATCTCATCAAGAAATATTCGGAAACAGAGAAAAACCCGTGACATCGTTGCGATCGAACAATTTTCTGGGTCTTCCGGAGGCCTGGTCTGCGCTCGACCGGTCCCGGGTAGTGCTACTTCCTGTTCCCTATGAACAGACGACAAGCTTCGGGAAAGGCACCGCGTCGGGTCCGGAAGCGATTCTGGCGGCATCCGCACAGGTGGAGCTTTACGACGAGGAGTTAGACACGGAAATCTACAAAGTGGCCGGGGGCATTGCTACATCGGAAGCCGTAAACTTTGACGGTAGCGGCTTCGCTGCCGTGGAAGCGATACAGAAGAAGGTTCATGATCTGATTGCGGAAAACAAGACGGTTGTCTGCATCGGTGGAGAGCATACGATTTCCATCGGCGCTGCCCGTGCCTACGCCAGGCACTATCCTGACTTTTCGTTCCTTCAGTTAGACGCACACTCAGACTTCCGGGACACCTATGAAGGGAACAGTTACAGTCATGCGTGCGTTATGGCACGCGTGTATGAGTTCAACAGAAACATCGTGCAGGTGGGCATACGGAGCCAGTGCAAGGAAGAGGCCGACTTTATCAGACAAGAGAAGATCAATACGTTTTACGCCTTTGCGCTCAAGAACAGGCAGCACGGTGGGGATCAGCATGCATGGCACGACGCGGTCATCGACGCGCTCAGGGAAAATGTTTATCTCTCTATTGACTGCGATTTTTTCGATCCTGCGCTCATGCCGGCTGTGGGGACACCGGAGCCAGGCGGGTTCGATTGGCATGAAAGCGTCTCTTTCCTTCGCCGTCTCGCTGAAAAGAGGAGAGTTGTGGGATTCGATATAACAGAACTGTCACCGATACGAGGACTCATACACCCCCAATTTGTCATAGCGAAACTGATCTATAAGATGATAGGCTACATCTCCCACTGCCATCCTTCTGCAGATTGAGGTCAGCGTTACAGACGCCAACATGATTTTAGCTTCATGCCTGAATCTTGGTCAGTGCCTTCCCTGCTGCAACAATATCTGAAAGGATAGAGTCGTGCCAGCCCGTCAACCGAACTGCCGCTTCCGACAAAGAATCTCTAAAAAGGAAATAACGCAAAACAGGAAAGGAGCGTGCGTGATGGAGAAACCCGCTGATATGTTTAAACTCATGAAAACCGCGATGACTTCTTTTTTAAAAGAAAGGGGACCGAAGGTCTCAATCTCTCTTGTCATCCATGGTCCTTGCCTGATTGAACAGAATCGGGGCAATAGTTGATAATAGCGTCATGAAAGCTCGCTGCCGGATAATATGCGGAAACTCCGGGAAAATCTGTATCACCTGCAACAGAGCATAGCTCATGTGAAGCGCCGTCATGATCGATATATACAAAAAGCTTCCCGGAACCAACTGCGGCAGGTGCGGTGTTGCGACCTGCATGGCCTTTGCCCTGAAGGTGAAGAAAGCACAGGCCACGCTCTCCGACTGCCCGTATGTTGCAACCGACATAACGGCCCGAACCCCTGAGTCGGGGCCAAGCACTTTCAGCAATTTTGAGCAGGTGGCCAATGCACGGGAGAAAGAAGCCGCTGCTCGGGATTTCCAGGAAACGGCAGAGGCGACCGGAAGCAGTTATGAAACAAACAACGGCAAAGAATCTCTCATCGTCAGGATGTTGAATCGCATATATATTTTCCGGAAAGATGGCCTGTTTGAAAACGGCCTGCCATGCAAGGATGTTTGGGCAAAGATCATCATCTGCGATTACCTGCGCAGGAAAGGAACAAGGTCATTGACCGGCCAGCTGATCACCCTCGGCCACTTTCCCCATACCGCCTCCCATGTAAAGGCATTTCAGAGCAATGCGGAGAAAAAGATCAGTGAAAGGTTCGGAAAAAATCTGACCGGTCTGTCACAGCGCTGCTTGGAACTTGGTGGCATGGAAACAAGCGGCCGGGTAAAAGCCGATTTCAGTTGCAGGTTCGACCTTCTTCCGCATGTCCAGCTCTATCTCTCCTTCTGGCAGGCAGACGAGGAGTTCGCTGCAGACTGCAAGCTCCTGTTCGATAGCAGCGCATCAGACCATATCGACATCGAGTACCTGGCCTATCTAGTCGAACGGTTCGCTGAGGTTCTTGCAGGGGCCTGAGCCTTCAGACAATCATCAGGCGAAGCGACATCTGGCGGGGATTCATCATGTCACTTGCCGCCTGCGGACAGCACCCTCTTGAATTTTACCGCCTTATGTTCCGTGATCGGCCTGAGGTACAGTTCCTCGCCGGTGACCGTGTATTGGAAAACAGCGCTCTGAGACCAGTCCTTCTGCGTAGGATCAAGCTTGATAAACAGGAGGTTTTTTCCTTCGGCATCAGGATAATTTTCCCTGACCAATTTCTTCTCCTCACCGGTAAGTTCGGTCTTGAAAGGCATTTTTTTATCCGTAAAGCCTGGCATGGCAACGGTCATGTCAGGAAAAAATTCCATCTCATCAGGAAGGTATCTTTCCGATTCATCTCTCTGGATTTCTGCCGCTTTCCACTTTCCCTCAAGGGTCTTCACGTCTGAAGTCCTGCAGGAGATCAGGAATACGGCGCTCACCATAACAACAGCCAAGAGGAGTTTCTTCATATGCTATCCGCCCATTCTCCTGTCATAGTGCAAGATGGCCATGCTCACGGCTGGCCCCCCATTGCAAGTATGCATCACGTTCCCGCAGCTCTCTAAGATCGCGTTGCCGGAGCCTACAAGAGGTTGTTGTCCTGAAGCTGTTTCATAAGGACAGCGATAAAGGGATTGATGGCGCCCTCCCGTGACCCTTCCACCTTAACTTGTGAAAGATAAGACCAGATAAGCTTTTCACTCCTGGCGTCATACACGTTCGTTAGGATATTGAAGTATTCTGCATCATAGGCAGCGCCGGGGAACCCTACCGCAACAAAGGAATCAGTATAAAAACCATAATAGTCGCTATAAAAATCCACGGGTATAAAATAGACCCCACCGGGCGTGAGCTGAGAGACCTCTTTCTTGCTGACGGAACGGCCGATCAGCACGTTGCCGATACCCAGTTCCTTCACCTTGGCCAGGACCACATCCCGTTCAATTTTAGCATTGGTCTTGGGAAAGACCTTGTTCCCTGGAACGGCTTCTATACCCCGCGCCTCCAGCTGTTCGGCGAGAACATTCTCAAAGTGGTCTTTCATATAGTCCTGTTCGGCGACCGCAATGATAAGGACCTTATGGAGCCGCTGCTTGTACTGGTCATCCTTCCATACATGCAGGGTCTTGGTTGCGGCACAGGAGGTGGTCAGCACAAGGAGTGCTATCCCTATAATCACGCGAAGGTCCGGCTGATATTTCATGATGGTCGGTGCTCCTTTTTCCCGAAATTTGGTGCCGAAGTTCAGGGGTAATAACATGAGCCAACATTCAGCTTCAGAGCATTATAGCAGATTCACATCCTGAACTCACGGTTTTTTCCCCGTTATCAGCGTATTCCGCCGGCTTACCGTACTGGCGGCAGAAGCTTTACCGAGAGCATCAGGTAAGGTATCATAGAAACATGAGGAGATCGCGTGTTTCTATCATGTTCAGCATCCTGCTCCTTCTGAACGGGATCTCTTACGGATCAGACTGCACGCCTACGGAACCCGATGCACTGGGACCATTCTATAAGCCCGACGCACCTGTCCGTTCCCATGTCGGGACGGGATATGTACTGACCGGCACGGTAAGATCCGCTGCTGACTGCATGCCGGTTCCCGGCTCCAGGGTCGAGTTCTGGTTGGCAGGACCTGACGGTGAATACGCCGATGCGTACCGGGCAACCGTATTTTCCGACAGTTCCGGCGCCTTCCGTTTTGAAAGCCATATCCCGCCAGCCTATTACGGCAGACCGCAGCATATTCACCTGCGTGTTTCAGCAGCAGGTTTTCGCACACTCGTCACCCAGCATTATCCGGAAAAAGGGCGAACAGCGGCGGTTTTCGACCTCGTTATCATGCCGGAATGAACAAAACCCTAGAGGAGACAAGCTGATGGGCGGAAAAGTCGTTGCCGCGATGCTGGCATTGTTTTTTTCTCTGGCAGCCTGTTCTGCACTTATGCCGTCGGGGGACATGGACAAGATAACCTGGACCAGCAAGGAAGAGCTTCTGTCGATCCTGGACGACCCGGCACTGATCCTTCTGGATGCGCGGTACGGAAAGGACTGGAAGAGGAGCGACCGCAAGATCAGGAACGCCCAGCGGCTTGATGCTTCAGAGGTGGACTCCTGGGAGGGTCGCTACACACCTGATCAGAAGATCGTCATCTACTGTTCCTGAAAGAACCAGGAATCGAGCGTCGGTGTGGCGCTCAGACTTATCGCATTCGGATACAGGAATGTCTCAGTTCTTCAGGGTGGATGGAACGACTGGGTTGCTGCAGGCTATCCGACAGTACTGAAGTGATTTCCCTTCTGCCTGTTCTTATCAAAGGCATCCGCAGTGCAGGGCACCTCAGGCCCCGCACACCTTCAGCCTATCGCAGTCTGGCCCCGCATTTGTTGCACAGAGCCCTGCGAATGTCCGGGCCAAGATACTTCTTGCATGCAGGGCATCTCCAGTTGAACGCGGTAAAGCCGATAAACACGCCAATGACGACTACCTGTAATCCGGACACCATCTTCGCTGGGATCTCTCCGAAGAGATCAGAACGCTTCTGCACCAGGGCCAGGAGTACGATGATCAGCACAGCGACCATTATGGCGAGGAGCTGGCGGCTCTGCCGCTGTCTGAATTCTCTTCTTATCTGTTCAGTGTTGCTGTCCTGCATCTTTGAAAGCATATCTTTTTTGGAGAATATCCCCGGAAGCAGATCAGGGTCATCGGCGACAAAAAGAAAAGCACTATCTTCCCGTGTTTCACAATCATATCCCACGGGATTATCCTTTAAATCTCATCCCCCATTAATGCTTTCTTAGGATGCATCTTATCACCCTGCTGTTGTCAACTGTTTTTTCTTACTGACGTTATATCATTAACTCCTACACCACTCAATTTCTTTTTTAGAAACCCTACATATGCATACCGTAAACCGTCCAGCATGACCTGTGATATAATTGGAAAAGAGGAGACGGTCATGGGTACGCTGCAGGAAAGACTGAATAATCTGAAAGAGGGTTTCGAAAAAAAGGCACCGGCTGAGGTGGTCGCGGTCATGCGCCGCGTGACTGCGGATCTCCGGCGCTCGGGGATCATGGAAAGAGTGATGAAACCCGGCGATAAGGCACCCTTGTTCACCTTGCCTAACGCAATGGGGGTCATGGTCAGTGCCGCGGATCTGCTCAGGAAAGGCCCTGTGGTAATCGCTTTTTACCGCGGCATCTGGTGACCATACTGCAATATGGAGCTGGAGGCTCTGCAAAAGATCGCTCCCGATATCGAAAAACTGGGAGCATCCCTGGTATCAATTTCTCCCCAGCAAAGGGAATATATGCTGGAAACGGCACAGAAGCACCGTCTGAACTTCGAGCTGCTTCGAGATGAGAAGAACCGCATTGCAAAGCAATACGGTCTGGTCTACACCGTTCCGGAAGATCTGAAAGCGATCTACCTGAGCTTCAGGATCGACCTGGAAAAATATAATGGAGATACTTCCTGGGAGTTGCCGATGCCGGGCAGGGTCGTGATAGATCAGGATGCAGTCGTCAGGAATGTCGCTGTCGACCCGGATTACACCATCAGACCCGAGCCGGAAGAGACAATCGCTGTCCTTAGAGCGCTGAAGGAAGGATAAGCAGCCAGGGAGCGGCAAGACGCTTGCGAGCTCAGCCCTCATAACAGACTGGCAGGCCGCTGTCCTGAATCAAACCCGAAGAGCTATTTCCTGCAGGCGGTCCCGACCTCCCCTATCCAGAGCCTCAGCGAATTCCTCATCTGACTGTCCGGATATAAGAATATCTCCTCAACAGCATTGCGTGAGCTGCGGCATGTTTCTCCCTTAACCCTGGTGACCTCAAAATCCGGGTCGTCATAAAGTTCGTAACACCTGCGATAATGGGAAGCGTTCCGTAACAATCGGCCCGACACCCTGCCCGAAATCCTTTCCTCCACGTATCATTACTGGCGCGTAGTTAGCCTGTGTTACGGCAATGCTGGCCTCCTTGCCCCATGCCAAGATGTGATGAACTGCCAAGACTGCTCCATTCATGCTTGTCTCTCCAGGGTTGCTTCCTCCATCAGCATGGCATGGGAACGTTGCCACTGCAGGGCTGTTCTCACAATGTAGCGGATGTCGGTAAAGCGGGGCTTCCAGTGCAGCTGTTCTGCCGCACGTGCAGCCTCAGCAACAAGCATGGGGGGATCTCCCGCTCGCCTCGGCGCCTCCCGCACAGGAACTTTTGTCCCTGCCTCCTCTTCCACCGCACGGATGACTTCCCTGACCGAATGTCCCTTCCCGGTCCCGAGATTCAGGCAGACGCTCTCCCCGCCTGCAAGGAGATGCTGCAGGGAAAGCACGTGGGCCTCGGCAAGATCCGTCACATGGATATAGTCACGAACCGCCGTGCCGTCCGGCGTCGGATAATCACTGCCAAAAACGTCCACAAACGGCCTTAATCCGAGCGCGGCCTGGACCACCAGCGGAATGAGATGGGTCTCGGGTTCATGGTCCTCACCGATCTCACCATCAAGGTCTCCACCGGCTGCATTGAAATATCTCAGCGCAGCATACCGGAGACCGTACGCGGCATGGAAATCCTTCAGTATCTGTTCAATCATGAATTTGCTTCTTCCATAGGGATTGATGGGCTGCTGCGGATGATCCTCAGAAATCGGGACCTTGCGGGGATTACCGTATGTGGCACAGGTGCTCGAAAAAACGATCTTCGGGCAGCCGTTCCGTCTCATCGCATCAAGGAGAGAAATCGTACCTGCAACGTTATTCTGATAGTATTTTCCAGGGTCAGAGACAGACTCTCCGACATAGGCAAAAGCAGCAAAATGTATGACAGCTGCAGGGCTGTAGGATCTGAAAACCCGGTCGAGCAACCGGCTGTCATGGATATCTCCCTTGATAAAAGGACCCCATTTCACAGCCCATTGATGGCCGTAGACAAGGTTGTCAACGGTCACCGGAGTAAATCCGGCGCGCGATAGGGTCTTGCAGGCATGACTGCCGATATACCCGGCGCCGCCGGTAACCAGAATCCTTCTCTGTTTCGCATCATTCATCTCTTCTCACCTCTGTTCCGACATCTCTGCCGATTTTCCAGTTCCGCAACAATGCCCGCGGCCTGCTCTAATTACTTCAACATCAGATATATCGCTGCTGCGCGTTTTTTTAGCACGACCTCCCCTCAGCGCAGGGCGTCTCTTCATAAGGGGATGGCTCGTTACCCCACTCTCCATAACGATTGCCCTGAGGCCATGAATACATAGATTGAATATCGGACAGCTCAACGCATGTCGTGCTCATGAACGTCTCCTGAATCGCCGTGAATCCTGCCCGACAGACGATTCGGGGAGAACGCCTCGTCCGAAACCCTTACTCGTGACGTCGACGTTCAGCATTGATGTCTTGCCGCTCTGTGAGACCAATAGCTTCGATGGCAAGACCATGTCGGGCACGTATACATTGAAAGGTTGTCCCCGCACCAGTGCCGGCGCACCATCGTTTGTCACCGCGAGATGAAGCGTACCCTCAGAAAACGACAAGTGAAGCTGCCGCCTGACAGCCGCAGCGAGCTGACGAAAGTCAATAAATCGGCGCGCCCCAACTTTCTCCCAATCGTCCAGGCAGTGCGTAATCCAGCGAATGCCTTCCAGGGCCGGCTCCCGATCGTGAAAGTACCCGACCACCGGCAGGCCCGAATCGAACCACGCTGCGTGGGCCTCATCAAGATAGGGGGCGCAAATGTGCGTACACCAGCAAAAACGGTTGTCTTCCCGGACGGCAAGATAGTAGCTTCCGACAAAGTTCAGCCCTGCGTCGAGCGCGTATTCCAAAGCAGCATTCGTCCACTCGTCTCCAGGACAGATAAGGGTTGTCGGTCGAACACCAAAAAAGCGGTGCAGAGCGTCAATGCCTAACATGATGGGATGCGTTCGAGTCGGCCGTTTTCTGAGGACAGCTTCAGCCGATTTGCCCAATTCCCTGAACCAGGCGACGGTCTCATAACGGTCCGCTGCTTTTGCCCAAGCTGAGCTGTCGGGGTGCATATGAGTGAAACCGTGCAGCTCTACGTCCCCGAGGCCGGCAGCACGAAGCGTCTGTATTCCCTTGTATTCACCCACGTAGTCTTGGCAGAATCCTTGTTCACTATCGGTCTTTTCAGTGTATCGTACGTGTGGTGAAGGATGGACAGCTCCCGGGATACGTGTCTCCGCATGTCCGCGGACAGTAAGTCTACCACGCTCTGAGTCACCATCGTCAACCCATCCCGGAACATAGGCAATCGACAGACGGCCGCCACGTCGTTTCAGTTCCTCAGCAATCTCTGCCCAGTCACTCTCGCCCAGCTTTGGATATAGCCAAGCTTTCAGGTGGACATTCTGGGCGCCACCTGGATCGTCCATACGCAGCACCATGGTTCCCTCGAAGTCAAACCATGCTACGGGCTTTGATGATCCCCAAACGAGGAGATGTATGAGCAGAGCCGTCACTTTCCCATCGGTATCTCGCCCTTCGCTGGGGTGAAAACCAAGCGTCACGATGAGGCCCCGGCCTGCACGCCGTGCAGCGACAACGGGGCAGTCGNNCCAAACCACTTCAGGTAGCGACCCGAAACGGTTTGCGATGTCGTTGAAGCCCCGGTCAGTCGCGCCAAGGGAGATCCTGTTTCAGGAGCCCGGACAACCACGAGGATGGGGTCCTCAGCGAGCCTCCGCGTCAGCCACGTAATAATTGTTTCACTCAACGACGATGACGGACCGCCAGTCAGAACGATCCAGCGGCTTCCGCCATGCAAATCACCGATGAGATCGTTTTTCCTCTGTCGTACAATGGTAACACCCCACCCGCACACTTTCGCCAAGGTCACCCAGTCCAAGGCCTCGCGCAGATCTGGCGGCAACCATCCGCCGGTCCCCCAGATCCGCTCGGCGACTGGTAATTCAGACTCATCTGCAACTAACAGCATGGCTTGTCGAAGGTCGTTCATCCTCTTTGCCCGTCAAGGAAATACTGGCGTAACTGAGCTGCAACAGCAGCAGGAGAAAGATTCAGCTCGGCTTCAGTCCTTACGCTGGCACGCATCCCCGTGACGGCTTCTGGATGGTCGAGCACATCTGAAAGAGCAGCCGCCAACGCTTTGTCATCGCCCGGGGGAATTAACCAGCCGGTCTTTCCCGTTACGACTATCTCTCCAACGCCTCCCACATCAGTGCCCACGACAGGTGTACCGCATGACATTGCCTCACCGACAACGGTAGGAAACCCTTCACTGCATGACGGAAGCACGAGACACTCGGCTGCGTTGTAAAGATTGGCCAAGGGCGCCGGGTCACCTATCCAGCCGAGAAAACGGGCACGCCCCGGCGCCATCTCGTCAGCGAGTCTCTCCAAGACCACGCAATCGGGCCCCGTGCCTACGATCAGCAGATCAACAGAGGGATGGTGAGATAAAAGGCTTGAAAACACCCGGATGAGGGCGCTAACCCGCTTGATGCGGTCGTCGAGCCGGCCTACAAAGAGAAGGTATCTCCGAGACGGATCCAGCCCGGCCGCACCGCAGGCGGCAATCCGATTTTGCGGGGCGAACATCAATGTGTCGATGGGCGTGAGAATGACTGCAAGCTTAGCCCGTGACACGCCGTAGCGAGAAATCAGCATCTCACGTTCCCGCCTGTTCGACACGATCAGGAAGTCTGTGTGAGGGATGGTCCATCGCTTGATACGCCTTCCCATATAGACATCCGGCCTGCTGCCCGCGTGGTAAGCAATGACCCTAACCCGAGTCAGGCGAGCCAGGAGCACGAGAATGTCGAAGCGACCGGTAGCATAATCCTGCACGAAAAATATGTCGGGTCGATCGCGCCACAGGGCGCGCACAAAGGGCAGGGAGAGCAGTGCAACGTATGAGGCGATCGTCGCATAGAATGGGTAGGTCCGCCTCCACCGCCAGGCAGCCTTAGGGAGATAGAACAAACGCCAAAGAATGCGGTGCAGCCCGGATGATGGCAGGAATTTCACCTGGCAGCCGACGACTTCATGTCGGGCTGTCGAGACTTCGGGCGCGAGAGAAAACTCATACCACACGACTTCACCGACCTCGCGTTGCAACAACGTCAGAAAAGCATGATTGCCGGTATTTGCCCATGTTGTTGCAAAGCTGTGCTGGTCGATCCCGTAGTGGGCGTAAAAGTCCTCGAACACATCGGCGTAGTCAAAAAATGCTATGAGGGGACGCTGGCGAGGTTTCACGGTGTTTTCTCTACCGATACGCATCATGCCTGCCGGTTGCGTGGCGCAACGGTCTCAGGGCACATCGCGCGTTCGAGAAGGAGAGGCAAGATCTTTCTCGAGTCGAAATATTTTTCAGCCACTGCGCGGGCCGCGCAGCAATGGAACTCATAGCGCATAGTGACCTCCTCCAGAGCAGCAAGGGCCTCCTCCTGGTTGCTGAACGGAAAGACACCACCCGCAGCATCAAGCCACTCGGAGAAGCCAGTCTCCTGTGTAACCACAGGTCTCCCGGTCGCGAGATAGGTTGCACTTCTTTCACTGAACCATCCACAGTAAGTTTCCGCGTAGCCTTGCTTAGCGACCGAAAACTCACCCCGTGAATCTCGAATGTATCGCAGATACGTCCAAACATCGCGTGTGACCGTTAGTGGGTCGCGAAGTCGCCAACCGTGGCGCGTTAATAAGTCGCGGGGGGCAGAAGGGCTGCCCAAAGCAAGCTCTAGGACGCACGCAGTGCGCTGTGGCAAGGATAGATACGGAAGAAAGGACTCTGCCTTCATGCCGTAGCAACGCCCGCAATAGTTTACGGATCGATAGCTTTCCCACTGCATCACGGTTGTAAATCTTGCATTCGTGGGACTCGGTCCTGGCTCAACCATGTCAAGCACGATCGGATGGCGCGTCGGATGCCACTGCAGACCGTCGTCAGGAACCCGCGCCCTGGGCAGCCCGATATTTTCTGCATAGGTGAACAGCGCAGTGTGGTGAAGGCAGAACTGCTTTTTCTCCGGGGTGGTTGCGTTATGAATCTGGGTGAACACGGGGTCCTTGTCGATAAAGATGCGAATAGGTATCTCAGCAAACCACGACCGCAGTGGATTGACGCCGCCCAGGTTGATGAGCACATCCGCAGTCTTGCAGACCTGCATAATATTTACCGCTAGAGGTCCATGCCAGCGTGCTGCGTGGGCATCGTGGAAGGCCCATCTATCGCCCATCCCAACTCTCTTAAGGATCTCCGCCGCATATCGGAGCCCATAGCTCGGATCGATGTCGGTCGTGTGCCGGGAGGGATCGTAACAAGACGGGTATGCATCGCTATCCTCGATGAAGTAGACATCGTGACCGAGCCGTGCCAAACCCAAAAGATACTGCAGTTCACTCCATGTCATACCGCCGAGGGGGCCCCGTATGATATAGCCAAGCAGCACTATGCGGAGGCCGCTCGTGACCGTGATATCCATACTAGTGGACCGTTGCGAACGCTTCATCGAGGAGGCGCGATAGAACCTTCTCGGAGTCAAAGAAGGTTTCGGCCGCAGCCCGTGCGGCAAGACAGTGCGCATCGTAGTTTCTGCGCACCTCCTGAATGGCGTCAGTCGCCTCGTCGAGGGTGGTGAAGGTTAATATGCCCTGTCCTACAGGGATAGTGGCTGAAAAACCGGTATCTTGCACAACAATCGGCTTCCCGGCTGCAAGGTAACAGGCCGACCGGCAGCTGAACCACCCTGAGTGCCCGACGACGTAGGCGTTCTTGGCCACGCTCCACTCAGCGTAGGACGATTCAATGTACCGCCGGTAGCTGTCCATGTCGGGACAGACTTCGTCGGGATTAACGAGATGCCAACCCTTGTGAGCCAAAAGGTCCATCGGCGTGCGACGCGTCTTTCCGGTGTTTGCGGCGATCTCGAGTACTGCCGGGGCAACACGCTGCGGGAGGTCGATGAACCGCATGAACTCAACGTCCTTTTGACCATATGTCTTGCCTTCATAGACGACTTGTTTGTAGCTGGTCCAATTCATTACGGTGGTAAAAACATCGCGCCGCGCCTCGGCAGTTCGCCACTCCGACAAGACGACCGGCTGGCGAGTGGCGCGCCAGTGATGCCCTGTCTGTGGAGCATTGGCAGGCAGTCCCTCGCCGAAGCTGAAATGGACGTCGTGCGTGTCTACCATGCGTCGAAAGTCTCCCTGTCCTCGCGCGAGTTTGATTTGGGTAAACACCGGATCGGAATCAATGTAGACCATGCACCGAATATCGCGGTACTTCTCAGGCTCGGCGAGCGTCCCGGACACGTTGATGAGGAGATCAGCGGAAGAGATAACCTCCCGCCGCTCTACCTCGGACAGTCCGAACCACTCTGAGTGCCAGGGAAATCGGTACGCCCACTTTCCGGCAAGACCAATGTGGCTCATCACCCGAGACAGGTATTGCACATTGAAGTCGCATCCCTTTGCCACGCCGCCTTCAATGGGGTTATAAGGCCACTGGCCGGTGTCCTCAACGTAGTAAACGTCGTGACCCATGCGGGCAAGGCCGAGGACATACTGAACGTAGTCCCATGTGACTCCTCCGAGTGGATACTGGGCGATCAATCCTGTTACGACAATGCGTAACCCTGGTGACATTTTATCTCTCCTGTCATTGCCTGTGAAGTGTATTTCATTCCGATGCCCTTTTCGGACAGCCGCTCATCTCATATTCCACTTGTCGGCCACCGTGAAGTCGGTACGAGACCGGCGCATGTGACATCACCAGGCACCGAACACATCGGGAGACCTTTTGCAGGGAAAAATCGGTCCTCACAAGCGAAACCTCTGTGCGTGCCACTACGGTCCTATCATTCCCCATCGTTTCCCCACATCGTGCAATTGCTCAAAGCGCATGAGAGAACCTTCTTCCCTCCTGTCCTCATCATTGTCACCAAGCCACCGGAAACAAAGGTAAATCCTGGCTGCACCAAGCCTTGCCGCGAAGTCTGGCGGTGCATCCCCAAGCCAGCGAGCCCGGCGGTAAGCGAGTTCACACTCTCCTGCAACGTCTACAGCCCATCCCTCCGTCAAAGCCGCGAGGTCTATCTCTCCTGCCCCAATTGCTGCCGATTCCCAGTCAACCGGATAGATCACGCTGTCCCTTACGAGAATATTTTTAGGATAGAACTCACCATGAATAACTGTCGGACGAGATGACAGGAGGAGTGCCGTGAATTCTTCGAAACGTCTGCAGAGAGCAGCGAGCCAGGGGAACCGCAAGTGCAAAGGACCGGCAAAGCGGAATGCACGTCGCGACCATCCCAAGTAGTATTCCTTGTCATACTTTACGAGAAATGATAACCCTTGTTCGTCCGCGAGGGTTTCGCAGGCGGCATGGAATTGCCCTATCCATTGAGCACATGTGATGAGCGCGTCTGGTTCCTTGTACAACAACCGCAGACAGTCATCCAAGTACTCAAGGATCAGCCACGTCTGTGCCCTCGTCACATCGGTATAGGTGCCGTAGAATCTCGGCATTGAATTCCCCGAATGCCCCAGCACGCGGCGATAGACCTCGGCCTCGTATGCCACGCCTCCCCGGTGGCCGTGACTGTCGTAGTTCTGTCCTCCCGAATACTTGCAGAACAGTCGCAATGTCCTGCCGTCGTTCAATCGACAGGTCACGACCTCAGAGGGAAACGTGCTCCGGTAAATGTGGGCTTCACGATGCAGAACGGTCACGGGACAAAGAGAAGGCATGCTTTCAGAAAGGACACTCGTCAGCCCGGTCGTCAGGGAGACGATGTCAGGGTATTCTGAAACAGACAAGGTCATAGAGTCTCTCCAGCGCCACTGGTAGATCGTGGATACTGACCGATGATACCCGTGCCGCACACGTCGTGCTCTGGGGATGGTCCATGTTGCACTATCTCTATCTGTTGATGATAGAGACTCGCATAGAGCTGTCCCTGCGTAATGAGATCTTCATGGGTTCCCTGTTCAACAATCTCGCCGTCCTTTACGACAAGGATGCGGTCGGCATTGCGGATCGTGGACAGACGGTGAGCAATAATGAAGGTCGTGCGGTCCTTCATCAGGCGTTTGAGCGAGTTCAGCAAAAGAAATTCCGTCCCGGCATCCAGTGCTGAGGTCGGCTCATCAAGGATGAGAACAGGAGCATTCATAAGGAATGCGCGGGCTATGGATAACCGCTGCTTTTCTCCACCGGAAAGGGTGGCTCCCCTCTCACCTATCACGGTATGGTATCCATCCGGTAAACGGCGGATAAATTCATCGGCGTTCGCTGCTTCAGCAGCGGCTCTGATCTCATCAAGCGAAGCTTCCGGTCTGCCATATGCAATATTTTCGGCAACGGTCAAAGGGAAGATAAAGGGATCCTGAAGTACCATGGCCATCTGCTGCCGCAAGGAATGAATTCTGATATGGCGTATATCATGATCGTCTACGGTGACGCTCCCGGACCAGGGATCAAAAAATCTGACGAGAAGGTTTACCAAGGTCGTCTTTCCGCTTCCTGTCGGCCCTACTATGGCGGTGACCTCTCCGGGCCTCGTCTCGAACGAGACCTCATGCAATACTTCCTTGCCAGGTTCATAGCCGAATGTAACCCGGTCATAGCGGACACTCCCCCGGATCCTTACATCGGTCGCTTCGGGCAGGTCCTGAACTTCCTGCGGTATATTGAGTATCTCCAATACTCTGTCGGTATTTGCTGATGCCCCCTGCCAGGTTGAGGCTGAATAGCTTATCGCATTCAGCGGTTCGTACAGGGAAGCAAGATAGGACAGGAATACGAGGATTGTACCGACCGTCATGCTGCCATCCAGCGCGTAACGGGCGCCCATCCACATTATTGCTGCTGTACCAAGAGCAGTGACGAGACCGACCGTGAGTTTGAACCACATGCCTGCCAGCGTGCTTCGCTGGTAGGCAATGACCGTTTCATCAGCATATTTACGGAAACGTTCATGTTCAAGCTCTTCCCGTGAAAAGGCCTGAACAGCAGGGATGGCGCTGAGCGTCTGCTGCACCAGGGACATCATCCGTCCTTCCAGATCACGCCTCTCCCTGCTGCGGTCTTTCATCGGTTTTCCAAAAATGTGGATACTGAGCAGGAGAAACGGTACCACCCCCAGGGAAAGAAGCGTCATGACCGGCTGCAGATGCCACATGATGAAAAAAAGAGCGAAGAGGGTAACAAAAGACTTTAGAAGCGGCAGCAGCACGCTCGTAACCTTGATTTGCAAACAATAAACATCACCGGTAACACGTGAGATCGTGTCGCCTACAGGGCGGCGATTATGGAACATGAGGGAAAGCCTCTGCAGATGTAAAAACAGGTCAGCACCGAGCGAGTAGGTGATCCTCTGCCCGAGCCCCACCGTAACGAAATTTCCGGTAATGGACATAAGTGTCCCGATAAGAAAGATCAGGACCGTGCTGACGCAGACCCAGAAAAGCAACCCCTTCACACCCGATGACCAAGGCAGCACCGCAAGAGTGCCGACGAGCTTATCGGGAAGCGGCTGACTGCCAAGAATGACATCTACGAGGATCTTCATCGGCCACGGACGCAGGACCTCCAGCCCAATGACCGTGAGCATCGTAATAAGGGTGATGCCTAAACTGCGCCAGTGTGGACGCACATAGCGGAACATCTGCAGTTCATTTTTCATGCTTCCCCACCCGCGGATGAAGCCCTGATACCTCGGGGATCCGTCTGAAACGTAACATCTCAATCTTATTCCGTTCTGACGGCATGAAGGAACGTCGAAGTGGCTGCGGAACAGTCCCCGAACGCCCGTGCGCCGAACATCACGGCAAAAGCTCCCAACAGAGCGGAGGCGATCAATGCATGATCAATGAAAGCTAGACCGGAAATAACAGCGAGCAAGATCGTCACAAAGAGGACCGGAGCAGGAACTTTGGGCCAGGCGCGAATAAGAACCATCTGCCTGCCTCCTCCGTGCTCCTCTATTGCCATGCGCAAACGCACCGCTCCGAACAATCCACCCCGCACTTCCAGATCGTGGCAGTCGAAATCACCACCGCGCCTGATCACCGCCCCCTGCAAACGCAAAGCATTTTCTACCGATGTCACTCTTTCTGCAGGATCGCGCCATTGCTCTTTCCATATTCTGACGGTGCGCATGCACGGCAGAGAAATATCTGATGAGGCACGCCGCCGCAATGGGGTGAGACCGCGGCTCAGCCGTCCCATAAGACGCGCGACAGGCTGCATCAGGTGAAGGCAGGCGGTCACCGCATGTATCCGGAGGCGGTCCCACGAACAAAAAGAGCAGGAATACAACGGTATGTTCGCTGCATTGATTACTGCCTGAACGATCGGAGCGCCGACAGCGGCTGCCAACAGCGGCAGCATGTATAGGAGAGGGGGCCATACCGTGCCCACGGCCGCAAGAACAGCGAGAAGAGCGATGACAAGATACCACTCCGGCATCATCATGATCGAAAAGAAAAGGGGCGGCTGCGCCTGATACAGACGCTGAAAAAGGGCGGTGCCCCATACGCCATGATAGATGCGCCATTTCCCGGTCTTGATGGGCTGTGATAGTCCTTTTCCGTAGAGCCGTCCTGTCCATGTTATATGTCCCGCCGCATTGTATTTTTGCGGCCATTTCTGCTCCAAAAGCGCTTCGGCCTGTCCGTAGCCGCGCTGCTGCTTCCAGTAGGTCTTCAGGGAACCGCGCCGGTAATGCCATACAACTGCGGCGGCATTAAAGCCGATCTTCCAGCCCCTCTCCTGGATCTTCCAGCAGATGTCCACGTCATCACCTGCGGTGCGGAAACGTGGATCAAATCCGCCGATTGCTGAGAGAGCTTCTCTGCGAAACGCCATATTGCAGCCGGCAATATGCTCTGCTACTCGATCTGAGAGGAGCACATGGACCGGCCCTCCCGGTGCATGCACCACGCTGTTGGTAAAGATCCCGTTGTCGGGCGGCGCAATATTAGGTCCCCCTACGCCCATGAATGAAGTCGACAGGAACGTATGGGCGATGTAGGTGAGCCAATCTTTGTCAGGATATGCGTCATCGTCGATATACGCCACGATTTCACCGGTTGCCTCCTGCCAACCGGTGTTGCGGGCGTTGCTTAGTCCGCGGTTCTCGGTCGAGATAAGGCGAACATCAAACTCTCGGGCTATGGCCGGCGTGCTGTCACGGGAGCCGTCGTTGACAACGATAACTTCATAATCGGGATAATCCAGTCTGCTGAGACCCTGAAGCGTGTCCCGAATAGTTCGCGAACCATTATAACTGCAGACAACAACGGAAATTCTCGGCCAGGCTGTTTCCGGCGGGAAGGGCACCTCATGAAAAGCCCTGCTGACCGAAAAAAGGGACGGCTTGGGATCTCTCTCCCGTGTGGTGAGACCAAAATTCCAGTCATCGATGTCACACCCTCCCCTATGCCACTCGTCGGTCCAGGCAAAGACAATGGCACCGGCGCATCCCGAAGCAAAGGCGGAGCGGACCTGCCAGTCAAGACTTTTCGCCTGTACATCATCTCCGTTACGCAGGCTGTCCAGACCGATCTCGGCCATGATCAGGGGCCGCTCGCCGGCGATGTTCTGGATGCGAGCTATATAGGACTCGAGATGCCCTTTCGCTTCCAGGTATACATTAAAACAGACGATGTCGAGGAACGGCAGCTGAAGATACTCTGTAGTGGGAAAGTTCACATAGGTGACCAGACTCCCAGGGTCAGCATTCTTTACGATATCATATAATTCTCTGATAAAATTCTCGATACGCTGCCGTCCGTGCCAGCGCACAATGGAAGGGGGTATTTCATTACCGACTGCAAAGCAGAGCACTGCAGGATGTGCGGCGCAACCGACTACGGCATCGTGTACACGGCGCTTTATTGTCTCCACCCGTTCGCTGTCATCGAGGAATGCGATATGCTGCTCCCAGGGAATACCCACCATGACGTATAACCCGTGTTCCTTCGCAGCCTCAAGAAGCCACATTGGCGGTACGGTATAGGTACGCACCGTGTTCATTCCGGATGAGGCTATGAGAGAGAAATCTTTTCGCACAACTGCCGGGTTTGGGTAATCGCATCCGTCCGCTCCAGGACGGAACGTACCATAGGTAACACCGCGTACCCAGAGCTTCTCATTTCCCGCATAAATAAATTTGCCAAGGGCTTTTGTTCGCTGGTCAGGAGCATGAGCTCTCTTCGGCAATGATGATGGCAGTTGCTCAAGATCTTCTTTCGGGGAGGACAGAATATGCTCATCCGCCTTGGCAAGCTCTGCTGCAATATGGAACATTGCTCTGTTTTCCCTCATAGGTAACCCCTCATTTCCATTCTCTTGTTATGCCGTACTGCACCGGACCCTATCGAAGCATGAACCTCCATAAGCGTCTTTGGCAAATGCGGGGCAGCCCGTAGCGTCATCGTGCTCACGTTTCATGAGGTCTTCCTTTTGGGGCATTTTTTAAAAAACCCCCGACCCCATTCATAGCCTCAGTCGATATTATCCGAAAATTGCCCTTTGGTATCCTGCAGAGGACAACACACCTGATGAGATCAACATTCACAGCCACATCGGTCGTCCAATCATTTGATTCCGGAAAATGAACTTCCGCAATAAAAATACAGCTGTCTTGCGTGCATTGCATCATAAATCTTGAAACCGACCTTTCTACCAGGCTTCTTCTTCAGTCTCACCCCATCTTCAACTCGATAATCGTCTGTAACCGGCACTGCATCTACCGGATAACAGACTCCCCCTAAAAAAAACCGAGCATGCCGAAGACTTTTTCAGTTGTTCGGCAGCTCGGCTATCTCTCATTGCTGAATAAGACCCGTTGCTTTCCGCCCGCGCCTCACGGTGCGTTTGGCTTTATCGAGCGTCTGCTCCATACTTAACAGACAATCGCTGCAAAGTCAACCCTGGTTATCCTTTAAATTTCAGGGCATAGATTTCTTTCCCGCAATAATGATGCAATTTATATACCAAGATGGAAGTCAATCTGCAGCATAAGTCAATACTAAACAGCGCAACCTCAATAAAAATAAGGAAAATACCGAGAGGCTGCCCCCCCCATCATTTTGGAATCTGTCAAGGAAGATAGTGGTTTTCTCACCATATCGTTCATGTGAAGTCCTTGTTGCATTCGTCGACGAACTACCACCCTCTGATACACTTCTCGACAAAAGTGTCTCCCTTGGAGACAATGAATCCATGAGAAACAACAATGAGATTGCCCTTTTTTGCCTCGCAGAGAACCTTTTTTTCATTAGGAATGTTAACGCGCCGGGGAATAGAAATATATGTGCAGCATCCCTGACCAGGAACTGCTGGCACCATTCTATCCTATCCAACAGCCCAGAGTAGGGTCTGCACTTCAAGGGCTGTTGAGGCAGAGCCTTCACATCGTCGCAGTACCGGATGTTCGAAAAGTCAGGATCGTTTCAGGATGCAGGTGAAATTTATCAGCAATGCAGCCGGGATGACAAGATAGGAGCCCACGCCTAATACCTCAGAGGGTCCAGGCTTGCATCGGCGAATAGGGCATAGCTGCTGTCTCTGACCGGAACCGGAAGGACCGAAAACTGGTGAAATTACGAATTGCCTTTGGGGGGCTTTTTATACTGTATAACAGCCTCATACTCAATGCGCGCATGATCCGCCTCAAGAGCTTCGGTATTCCCCCGGCAGAAAATGATCCCCCTTGTCTCTTTCTTGTGCATTTTGATCATGTCAGCCAGCACAGTGGTCAGGTCAAAACCGCCGCCCTTACAACCCTTGATCATACAATCCATCTTGAAGTAAGCATAGGATGTGGGAAAGACATTGAGCGTACGCACCATAAGCAGAGGGATCATTGCTTTCCGGTAATAGGTCATATGGATCACTATTCCCGACACTGCAGGGAATCGCTCGGAGACCAGTCCGGCGGCAATATTATTCCTTTTTTTCAGTTCCAATTTTGCAGCATAATCATGTCTATTCACGTTTGTCCTCCGGGGAATAAAAATCCCCCTTGCTGCTGTAGCAAGGGGGAAAATCAGCAAATTACAGCTTTGTTACATTGGTTGCCTTGGGGCCTTTCGGACCCTTCTCTGTATCAAAACTGACTGCATCACCCTCGGCAAGGGATTTAAACCCGCCGCCCTGGATGGATGAATAGTGCACGAAAACATCGCTGCCTTCGTCGCTGGCAATAAATCCAAAACCCTTGGACTCGTTAAACCACTTTACTGTTCCATTAGCCATTTCTGTTACCTCCTTTTCTCTCAAATTAAAATCTTAGAAGGTCGCAGCGACTAAAAAAGGCCACAAAGTCAAAAGTCTTTGT
>DKBO01000214.1 GCA_002448975.1 Nitrospiraceae bacterium UBA6898 | reverse complement strand
TAACAGTTTCTTCATGGTTCAGTCCGGCAATGATCCTGCGTATGCTCTTGTCCAGAGTCATAAGCTCAGCCTCAGGCGCCGTACTCCTGGCAACCACAACAATGTCATGGCACAGAGTATGCTCTGCAAAAAGCTTCCTGAAGATTTCCCTGAGACGGCGCTTAACCCTGTTCCGGGTCACCGCATTGCCGACCTTTCTGCTTACAGCAAGGCCGAGCCTGCTGTGGCCAAAACGGTTGGGCAGTATGTAGAGGATAAGATGCTTGGATGGAAACTTCCGGCCCTGCTCAAATACGGTCTTGAATTCGCGCTTCCGAGTCAGGGATTGAAGAAAGGTCTTCTTCAAACAGCCAGTCTTTTCCGTCCTTTTTTCCTTCTTCTCCTGATTACATTACGGCCGCCGACTGTGCTCATTCTCACGAGAAAGCCGTGTGTCCTCTTCTGTTTTTTCGTGTGTGGATGAAATGTTGTATATGTGCCCATAGTGTTTTACCTGAGCGGCAATTATAACCCTACATTTTTGCGAATGTCAAGTTCAGCAGGGCCGCCGGCGGAAGCTCCCCGTAAGGAAGCGTCTGCAGGGACCGCGCGCGGCAGAGGGGATCGCGCCGGCTGGATGCTTGATAAATTGCGGGTGAAGAAGGTATAGTATCAAACTAATTTCTGTTCGGAGGTGTATCATGTTGACAGGCTTGGCATATGCTATGGGCCCCAATCCGCAGGCTGGCCAGGGACAGGGAAGCGGACTGATCGGATTTCTCCCCCTCATCCTTATCTTCGTGATCTTCTATTTTATGCTTATCAGACCTCAGCAGAAAAGGGCTAAAGAGCATAAGACCATGCTGGAGAACCTGAAAAAAGGGGACAAGGTGGTCACCTCCGGCGGTGAATACGGTGTCGTGGAGGAAGTGAAGACCAATACGGTCATCCTGAAGATCTCTGAGAACGTAAAGGTAAAGTACGGCAAAGCGTATATCGCCGCAGTAAGGACGGAAGAAGAAGAATAGCAGCCCCTTCCTGCAGAGTACGCAGCGCATGAAAAGCAGCTTTTTTTAAATTATCGTTCAGATTGTGGAGGTTTCATGAAGAAGAGCATTTACTGGAGATTCCTGTTTATCGGGCTGGCCGTTGTGGCAGCCATCGTTTTTTTCCTGCCCAACACCCCGCTGTTCAAGAGTATGCCGGAGTGGTGGCAGAAGAACATGCCCAACAGGGGTATTGTGCTTGGTCTCGACCTGCAGGGAGGGCTTCATCTGGTCTTCGAAGTAGAAGCGGACAAGGCAGTCGAGTCGACCGTTGAACGCTATGCCTTTACGATCAGGGAGATGCTCCAGAAGAAGAAGCTGCAGGCAGAGGTGAAGAAGAACGGCCTGGATATCGAAGTGACCCCTGCAGGGCAGGATATTCTTACCGCACTGAAGGAGGGCTACAGCAATCTGGAGATGACAACATCTGGGCAGATGATCGTCCTCAGGATGAATGACAAGGAAAAGAGCTTCATCAAGGACAATGCTGCAAATCAGGCGCTCGAGACGATCAGGAACAGGATCGACCAGTTCGGCGTTGCGGAGCCGACCATACACCGGCAGGGGACAAATGAGATTGTTGTGCAGCTTCCGGGGGTGAAAGACCCCAAACGAGCGATCGATCTGATCGGCAAGACCGCACTGCTTGAGTTTAAAATCGTTGATGACGAGTCGCCGATTGCTGCTCAGTTGCCGTCTTCTATAGCACCAGGCGACGAGGAAAAGGTCCTTGAGCAGTTTTCCGGAAAGATTCCGGAAGGCGACCAGATATTGTTCGAGAAGAAGGTGAACAGGGAAACGGGCGCCGTGACGAAGTTTCCGGTCCTTCTGAAGAAGGAGACGGTACTGACCGGCGCGCTCTTGAGCGAGGCCAAAGTAACGCTGGACACACAGTTCAGCACACCCCATGTATCGATTGCCTTCAATCCCGAAGGGGCAAAGAGATTTGAAGATATCACGGCAGCAAACGTGAAGAAGCGGCTCGCGATCATCTTGGATGACACCGTCTATTCAGCACCGGTGATCCAGGAGCGGATCTCCGGCGGCAATGCGCAGATCACCGGCAGTTTCGGCATGGACGAGGCTAAGGACCTGAGCATTGTGCTTAAGGCCGGGGCTCTTCCTGCGCCGCTCAAGATGCTCCAGAACGTTACGGTTGGTCCATCGCTCGGCAGCGATTCCATTGAGGCAGGAAAGATCGCAGGCATTGCCGGCACGATCGCGGTAGCTATTTTCATGATCGTCTATTACCGGCTGTCCGGTGTCATCGCTGACTTTGCCCTGCTCCTAAACATCGTCCTGCTCTTCGGGGCCATGGCATCCCTGAATGCAACGCTGACGCTGCCCGGTATCGCCGGTGTCATCCTGGCGATCGGTATGGCAGTAGACTCAAACGTGCTCATGTTTGAGCGAATGCGGGACGAACTGCGGGCGGGAAAGACACCGCGCTCCGCCGTCGATTCGGGCTATAAAAAGGCGTTCTGGACTATTTTCGATTCGCATGTCACGACCCTGATCACCGCAGCCGTGCTTTTTCAGTTCGGCACCGGACCGATCAAGGGCTTTGCCGTTACGCTGAGTCTGGGGGTTATCATCAACCTCTATACCGCGCTCATCGGGACGAAATCGGTCTTTGACCTTATCAATTCCAATCGTGACATCAAGAAGCTGAGCATTTAGGGGGGACCATGATAGAGATCATCAAGAATACCAAAATAGATTTTCTCGGCAAAAGGAACATTGCCTTCATCATCTCGGGCATCATTTCACTTGTCGGCATCTTTGCGATAGTCCAGATAGCGACGGGCAAGGCCAATCTCGGCATTGACTTTGCCGGCGGTACGTCCGTTCAGCTCAAGTTCGAAAAGCCGGTTAAGGTCCATGACATCCGGAAGGCCCTTGAGGAAGGCGGCGTCAGAGACTTTGACCTGCAGGAACTTACGGGCGAGAACAAGATCCTGATCAGGGCAAAAAACATCGAGATCCAGCTCGGCAAGATCTCCGAGCAGATAACCGCGGCGATCAGCCAGAAGGTCCCCGACAACCGGTTTGTCGTTGATTCGACCACGGAAATCGGTCCCAAGGTCGGCGGGAAGCTGCGCGCAGATGCCGGCATGGCCATTGTCGTGGCGACGATCGGCATCCTTATCTATATCGCTGTCAGGTTCAAGATCAACTTTGCTGTTGGGGCCACGGTCGCAACCTTTCATGATGTCCTCGCCGTGCTCTGTGTTTTCTTCCTGCTCGGCAGGGAGATCAACCTTATCCTCGTTACGGCGCTCCTGACCATTGCAGGATATTCCCTCACCGACACGGTCGTTGTCTTTGACCGGATCAGGGAGAACCTGCGCAGCAGGCTCAAAGACTCCGTTGAAAGCGTGATGAACCTGAGCATCAACGAGGTGCTTTCCCGGACCATCGTGACGTCTCTGACCGTCCTGTTGACCTCGGTAGCACTCTTCTTCTTCGGTGGCGAAGTCATCCATGACTTTGCCCTTGCCATGATCCTCGGCGTTATCGTAGGAACCTATTCATCGGTCTTTGTTGCGAGCCCGATCGTACTCCTCTGGGGAGGCAAGAAACCGCTCAGGAAAAAATAGCAATGCGTGAAGCAATGAATGATCAGTAAGGAGTTACGCATCATGTTGTTGCATAACCCCATTCCTTCAAGTTGTCACGTGTCACAGACTGCGTGTTCCTGCCGGTATGCATAGGCGCTGGCTGGTGAACAGGACCAACGCAGAATATCTCGCCTATCTTTCAAGAGCTGCATCCATATCCCCGGTGTTTGCCCAGGTCCTGATCAACCGCGGTATCCGAACCGTGTCCGATGTCCACGATTTTCTGCATCCGAGCCTCACCGCGCTGTCAGACCCCTTTGATCTGCCGGGCATGAAAGAGGCGATCGAACGGATAAAAGCTGCACGACATCTGGGTGAGAAGGTGCTTGTGCACGGTGATTACGATGCAGACGGCCTTACGGCAACGGCGATCACAGTAAGCGCGCTCAGGACAGCAGGGCTGGATGCCGGATATTTCATCCCCCACCGCATGGTCCAAGGATACGGATTCCATGCTGCGGGCGTTGAGGCAGCGGCGAAGGCGGGTGCCCGGCTCATCATAACCGTTGACTGCGGTATCGGCTCCTTTGAAGCTGCAGACCGTGCCCGGGATATGGGCATCGACGTGATCATCACAGATCATCATGAACCGGTCGTCAAAGGGGCAAAGGGCAAAAGGCAAAGAGCAGAGAATACAGCAGAAGACCAGCAGGATTTCATGGTCCCGAACGCTGTTGCCGTGATCAATCCCAAACTTTCACCTCACGTTTCACACCTTACCGTGCTTTGCGGTGCGGGAATCGCCTTTAAGCTGGCGCAGGCAATGGCAGCAGACAAGGACCTGAACTTCTCCCCGGATGACCTTCTTCCCCTGCTCGATCTTGCTGCGCTGGGTACGGTGGCGGACGTCGTACCTCTGGTGGGCGACAACAGGATCATGGTCAGGGATGCTATGCCGTATATCCAGAGCGGGAGCAGACGCGGGCTGCAGGCACTGAAGCAGGCAGCCGGACTTGACGGCAGAAAGATAAAAGCAGGACTCTTGTCCTATACCCTGGTGCCGCGGATAAACGCAGCGGGAAGAATAGCCGAAGCGCATGATGTCGTACGGCTACTCCTTTCAGCGCAAGAAGATGAAGCATACGAACTGGCTGCGTGGCTGGAACGACTGAACGGTGAGCGCCAGCGCATTGAAGAGGCCGTCTTTCAGGGGGCCCTTGAACGGATGAAGCAGTCTGATGCTGATGCCGTTATCATGATGGCCCATGAAACGTGGCATCAGGGTGTGCTCGGCATCGTGGCATCGAAGATTGCCGAGGCATTTCATCTGCCCGCGTTCATATTCTCTATAGAAGAGGGCATTGCAAAAGGATCTGCGCGCAGTATTCCCGCATTTGACCTCTGCAGGGGTCTCGAACAGTGCAGGGATCTGCTCCTCTCGTTTGGCGGCCACAAACAGGCTGCCGGTATGAAGCTTAGGGCTGGCGATCTGCCTGCTTTTGAGCAGCGGATGAAGGAGATCTTCCGGCGCGACACCTCAGGTGGGGATAGGGAACATCTGATCGAGATCCATGCCGCGGTAACGCTTGCCGATGTGAATAGCGCGCTGATGGGGGAGATAGAGAGACTCGAACCGTTCGGGCACGGCAACCCGGAGCCGCTCCTCGG
>DKBO01000208.1 GCA_002448975.1 Nitrospiraceae bacterium UBA6898 | reverse complement strand
TCCTTCCACCTTAGCCCCAGAAATGAGGCGGGCAGCGCTGACACAGGTAAGGTGCTGCGGCATAAGGCCGGGCTTCCTGCGGCCTTTTCGTATATGGTACATCCTGAAGGGCTTTCCGAAGAGGCATGAAAGACCGAGCGCTGTCCTGATGATCTGTCCTCCTCCTTCTCCATAACTGCCGTCGATCTCGATCATAGGAATATCGTACCACTGAAAATGCCATTTTCAGCCGATCTTTCCTCTGCTACAATGTATCCATGCCTGAAATCCGGATCGGTTGCAGCGGGTTTAATTACCGCGACTGGAAGGGGGATTTTTATCCCGGAGATCTCCCGCAAAAACGATGGCTTGCATATTACTGCACGGTGTTTAAGACTGTCGAACTGAATGTCACCTTTTACCGGCTTCCGCTTGCGAAGACTGTCGAAACATGGCGCTCGGAAACTCCCCCTGATTTCACGTTCTCATTAAAAGGCAGCCGGTTCATTACCCACATAAAAAGGCTCCGGGACCCTGAAGAGCCTTTGGATCTGTTCTTTGATCGGGCGCTGCACCTGAAGGAGAAGCTGAAGGTAGTGCTATGGCAGTTCTCTCCCGGGTTTCGGGTAGACCTCGAACGGCTGAGTAGATTTTTAAAATTATTGGGAAACTATCCGGTACGCAACACGCTCGAATTCCGCCATAAGAGCTGGATTACCGGGGAAACCATAGACCTCTGCAAAAGGAGCAAAGTCAGCCTCTGCATGGCGGACTGGCCTGAATTTCTCGATGACCTTGCGGTCACTGCCGACTTCGTTTATATCAGAAGACACGGTGAAGGTGGGAGCTATGATACGAATTATGCCAGACCTGCCCTGAGAAAAGATGCACAGCGCCTGAAGAAGTACCTGAAGGGCGGGAAGGATGTATTCATCTATTTCAATAATGATTTTCATGGCTACGCTCCACGGAATGCGCGGGAACTGACGGAGATGCTGTGATAAGAAGCCAGGGCATCTCCGCGGATACGCAAAAGCAGAGGCAATACCGGCCAGGCTATCTGATCACTGCATCTGCAGACAGCCTGTCGATCATGATCTTGACGAAAGACTGAATGAGCTCCTGGTTCACGCCCGATATCTCCGTCTCAGAACGGGCCGACCATATCAGTTTGTCATTCTTTACGTCATAGATGTTTGTTTCTGCGAAGGCGTAGATGTCTTGAACCATGTATCCGGGTGTATAGGCGTACTGGTAGTAACCGCCCCAGGAACGGTAATAGCCGGGAACAACATAAGCCTGTCCCGGAACATAGGTCTGCACGGTTCTCTTGTCAACGAGCCGCGTCACAAGGACGTAGTCCGTTCCGAGGTTCTTGAGTCTTGACGCCACGAGGTCCTTGTCGGACTGATCATCCACCGGGACCACGGTGTAGCCCGGAACCGCATCAACGCCGCGGGCCCTTAATTGCCGGGCGAACTCATCCTCAAAAGAGTTCCTGATGGCGGGCGTCTTGAATATGCCTATGACGGCCATCTTCCTGACCGGACCCGTAAAGGACTCATCTTTCCAGACAGCAGTTACTATCGTTGTAGCGCACGATGTGACCAGAAAACTGCCCAGGATTATTAGGCAGCACAGCAAGGGTGCACGCTGTTTCATGCGATGAAACCTCCTCAAAAAATATTTCACTGCCGGGGTCAGGCACCGCTGTATATATAGAACACATTACATCTGTTTCAGGCGAAATTCAATATGATAGTGCCGACATATTACTGCCAGCATGATTTCCTATTAAATGCATATCGGGCCGGTATCTGTCGACGCGTCAGCGCTGTCCCTGGGCATAGACCGAAGAGATAGTAATACTGCTGTATCGGCATATGACAAGAAACCGGACCTCTGCGAAGGTAAGGGCAGACAGGTTCAGGCAGGTTTTCGATACCTGGCTTCCATGGTTATAAGATATTATAATAGATCGGATGCTCATTGACCAGCGTCATGGAGAATGGAGAAAAGGAGGATGCGTTCATGATCGATAAACCTGCCTACCGCCTCTTTGACCGGCATGGTGCGGAGATTCGCTATGGTGCCATGCTCGAGCATCTTTCAACGTCTGCTGTAGTTCTCTTCGGCGAGCTCCATATCGATCCTATCGTCCACTGGCTTCAGTTCGAGGTCATACAAGACCTTTTTCGCCGCGTGGGACAACGGTTGATTGTCGGCGCCGAGATGTTCGAGGCGGATGATCAGATTATCATCGATGAATATATGGCAGATACGATCGGGCATGAGACCCTCACTGCAGAGGCAAAGGTCTGGAAAAACTATGAGACCGATTATCGTCCGATCATGGAATTCTCCCACGACTACGGTATACCGTTTATCGCGACGAATATCCCGAGACGGTATGCCAGCCTTGTGGCACGGGGCGGGCTTGGCCTGCTGGAGCAGTTGTCAGACCAGGCGAGGCAGTGGATAGCTCCCCTGCCAATCCCCCTTGATCTGAGGAGTCCGACCTACCACGATCTTCTGGACCTCGGCAGGTCCCACGGCATGGACGCGGAAAACTTTCTTGCTGCACAGGCGATAAAAGACGCCACGATGGCCCACTTCATACTCCTGAAACTTTCTCCGGGAAGGCTTTTCGTCCATCTGAACGGCGAGTATCATTCACGGAGATTCGGTGGCATCTTCTGGTACCTGAAGCAGTCCCGGCCAGACCTTGCCATTATTACAATCACCTCGGTGGAGGGAACATCGCTCGATTTTCTCGACGAATACCGGGACGTTGCTGATTACACGATCGTCGTTCCCCAGAGCATGACCAAGACCGGATGATCAGGAGAGACGCCGGGAATGCATAGCCTAAAACCTGTCATCTCGAGGTGTAAGATGCGAGAAGGAGGATAAATATTCCATTCTGGTTAAGCGCCGACTGCAACGTTACGGCGATGCCACTTTCATCTTCGAGTCACGAGGCATGCGAAGCTGAACTCTTACTCTGTTCCAGAGAAAATCTGCACAAAGGCAGGCTGTGATTAACACCGACTATCGAATGCATTTCAAAAAAATACAACGACGAGACGCGCCCCCTTGTACCAAACGCCCTCAGAACATAGTACACGTTTGAAGGGTACAAACGGGAATGAGCACTGCCCGATAAAATCCCCATTTATTACCATGATGATATGTAGTCCGTAATCGCGGGAAATACCATTACAAAAAAAATATTACATCGATTGCATTCAATTTTGTTTTAACAAAGTGCGCATAATTGCCCTTGTGATGGAATTGAGCCGTGCGCATCCATAGGATCCAGTGCTTAACGCAAAATGATTTATTAAATTATCTTTAGATTAAATTATCTTCATTAAAGAGTTGCTGCTGATATGCTAATATTTCGCTCATAGGTTAGAAAATGCCCGGAAGATATAATATATTTTTTATTTTGAAAATATTGATCATGCTTGGTATATATCAATGAAAGGACTTCATTTGACCCAGTGCCGAATCATTGACCTGTCACTCTTATCCGATAGGCTTCGTCTTATAGTTTTTTGTATCGTCATCGTATATCTCCATGGATGTGCTACAACGAAAAGCGTTCATGAGGAATACCAGCCCATGCCAAAACATCTGGCAGAAAGTATCGAACGAAATGAGTTTTCCGTTGCAAAAGGAGATGATGTCATTGGCCGGCTGGCATCTGTCACTCTTGAAAAAGGGGATACCCTGCCGGATATTGCACGACACTTCAGCTTGGGAATCAATGGAGTCACTGCAGCCAATCCAGGGGTAGATATATGGGTGCCCGAGGCCGGAGTACGTATCATATTGCCGCTGAGTTTTATCCTGCCGGACGCTNNCCGGCCGACCTGGCATGTGCCTGCCTCAATTGCGAAGGATCATCGAAAAAAAGGAGATCCCCTGCCCGCTACAGTTCTGCCAGGGCCTCAAAATCCCTTGGGAGAATACGCGCTCTATTTAAGTAAGTCGAGTTATTTGATCCATGGGACGAATAAACCGGCCAGCATTGGTCTTAGGGCAACCAACGGCTGCATACGACTCTATCCGGAAGACGTGAAAAGACTCTATGAGAACACTCCGGTTAAAACGCCGGTTTGCATCGTTGACCAGCCGTATCTCCTGGGTCAATCTCATGGAATAGTTTACATGGAAGTTCATGCGCCTCCGGAAGACTTGGACGATGATGAGTTTGACAAGGTATATGCAAAATTGAGAAATATTGAAAAGGAATCGGGGCGCACGCTTGACTGGAGCATAGTTAAGAAAGTACTGGCCGAGGCCCGGGGGATTCCTGTCCCCATTTTCGAGATCAACCAGGGAAGCGGGAAAGGGGTTGCGGAAATCATAGAAGTCAAGCACCCGGGTGAATTGTATGGCAGACCAGAAATACCAAAGCTGAAAACGGATGCGTGGTCTGTTTTGGCTGCTGAC
>DKBO01000145.1 GCA_002448975.1 Nitrospiraceae bacterium UBA6898 | reverse complement strand
AACAATCTATCATAGTATCTGATAGCCGCAATGACGTGAATAAGACAGATGTGAGGATTTTCAGTTCAATCAAATTAGGCTTTGAACTCAATCAGCACTGTCACCCCTTTAAATATCTGCACCGGATATATCGCTGCTGTGATAGTGTTAGTAGCGACTGTCCAGTGGCCGGCGCACTGCCGACGACGAAGAAAACCTTTCTCGCCTGCGCGACAGTTAGGGCAACGGTTGACACCTTGCGCTGCAATTTTCAAAATAAAGGCAGAAAAGAACAAGAAAAAATCATCGTCCGTTTTCGTTGCTGGGAGGAAGCATGATGAAATCAACGGTTATTCTGGCATATGTGATCTTTTTCCTGTCAGGCAGTTCTCTGGTGAATGCTGAGATAAAGACGGGTGAAATGGCAGCTGCGGACCGGCATATGAAGAACGTCTCACAACTCACCTTTGACGGAGATAACGGCGAGGCATACTTCAGCGGGGACAGCAAGAAACTCATCTTTCAGTCCAATAGGGAAGGCTATGGCTGCGACAAGATATGGACTATGAATATCGACGGTTCAGAGAAAAAGATGGTCAGTCCTGACCACGGTGCGCATACCTGTTCGTTCTTTTTCCCGGACAATAAGACGATAGTTTTTGCCTCGACAAGCCATCTGCCCGGGGCCTGCCCTCCGAAGATCGGTCTTCCGGCAGGTTATGTCTGGCCCCTCTACCCCTACGATATCTTCCTTGCGAATAGTGACGGGACCGGCCTCAGGAAGATAACGGATAACCCGAAATATGACGCGGAGCCCGTTGTGTCTTCCGACGGAAGGCGGATCGTTTTCGGGTCGCAGAGAGAGGGTGATTTTGATATCTATGTCATGAATGCAGACGGCTCGGGTGTGAAGCGGCTCACTGACAGGATCGGATACGACGGCGGGCCGTGGTTTTCTCCGGACGGCAAGAAGATAGCATGGAGGGCATGGTATCCCGAGACCGAAGAAGAAAAGGCCACGTGGAAGGACTGCATGGAGAAGAATTATATCATCGCAGTCCCGCTCGACATATGGGTCATGGACTCTGACGGCTCCAACAAGACGAGGCTCACCCGTAACGGCGCCACGAACTGGGCGCCCTCATGGCATCCGGACGGAAAACGTATCATCTTTTCGAGCAACATGGATGACTGGCACGAGGACATCAAGAAGTTTGGCCACAACTTTGAACTCTATATGATCAATTTCGACGGCACAGGGCTTGAGCGCATCACCTATAACAGTACCTTCGACAGCTTCCCCATGTTCTCGCCGGATGGAAAGAAACTCGCGTTCGGTGCGAACAGGAACCCCCAAAAGCCGCGTGCTACGGACATATTCATCGCAGACTGGGTCGAATGAGCTATGGATAGGGCCGCATGAAACTCCTCGGCAGCGCGTTCGTTTTTTATCTGGCGTTGCTGATTTTCCCTGCCGGTCCGGCTGCAGGTGCAATGATGAGGACGGACAGCAGGGTCATGCATGATCTGCGGATTGCGATTTATCCCGGTGAACACCGCCTCTCTGCAGTAGATAGGATAACCGTGCCGGACAGCTTTCAGCAGGAGTTTCATTTTCTTCTCCACCGGGGACTCGAACCTTCATCGCAAACTCCCGGCGTAATCATCAGCAGGGAAACGGTTGAGCAAGGCCAGACGATCTATAATTCATTCAGGATAACGCTCCCGGCCGGACAGCATACCTTCGAGCTATCGTTTCAGGGGCTCATCCATCATCCGGTTGAGGCCACCGGAAAAGAACAGGCGAGAGGAATGAGGGAGACGCCCGGCACGATTTCCGAAGAGGGGGTGTATCTTGCCGGAAGTTCTTTCTGGTATCCGTTCATTGAAACATCCCTCGCATCTTTTACGCTCCAGGTGGAACTTCCTCCTGATTGGGATGCGGTAAGCCAGGGGGAGCGCACAGAGCATGTGAAAAAAGGGGACAGGACTCTTGTGCAATGGGAATCTCCCGGGCCGCAGGACGAGATATTCCTCGTTGCTGCCCGGTTTCATGAATATACCCGCAGGACCGGGCATATCTCAGCCATGGTTTTCCTCCGGTCGCCTGACGAAGGGTTGGCGAATAAATATCTTGATGCAACGACCAGGTATATCATAATGTACGATAAACTCATCGGGCCTTATCCCTATAAGAAATTCGCCCTTGTGGAGAATTTCTGGGAGACCGGCTTCGGCATGCCGTCCTTTACGCTTCTCGGCACCACGGTCATCCGTCTTCCGTTCATAATAAACTCTTCCTATCCCCACGAAATACTCCATAACTGGTGGGGAAACAGCGTGTTTCCCGAATACAGCTCCGGCAACTGGGCTGAAGGCCTTACGGCGTATCTCTCCGACCACCTCATCAGGGAGCAGCAGGGAAGCGCTGCAGAGTACCGTCAGACAACTCTCCAGAAGTACGCCGACTATGTGACTGGTGAAAGGGATTTCCCTCTTACGGAATTCCGGTCGCGCCACAGCACTACGTCCGAGGCTGTGGGATACGGCAAGGCGCTGATGTTCTTCCATATGCTGAGGCGTGAACTGGGGGACAAGACCTTTGTTGACAGCCTTCAGGACTTTTACAGCAGGAATATATTCAGGCTTGCCTCTTTCGAAGACCTCAGGACAAGTTTCGAGCGGGTTTCAGGCAAGGGACTCGCTCCTGAATTTGATCAATGGATCAGGCGCACTGGCGCGCCGAAGATACGGTTGATCAGCGCCGGGACAGAAAAAGAGGGGGACGGCTACAGCCTCGCATTGACGATCGAGCAGGCGCAGGCTGACGGCACATATCGTTTGCACATACCGGTTGCAGTCACGATGGAAGGAGAGACAAAGGCATGGCAGACAGAAGCGGATGTGGAGCAGAGGCGTGCCGAGCTGCGCTTCCATCTGCCTTCACGGCCAATAAGGGTTGACCTCGATCCTGAATTCGACCTCTTTCGGAGGCTCGACCTCGGCGAAATACCGCCTGCCATATCACAGGCACTGGGCGCCAAAAAGATGCTGGTGATACTGCCTTCATCCACGGGCGATGCCATGCTCAAAGCCTACCGGGATTTTGCTTCCCTGCTTGGCAGATCAGGCCCTGATGAGGTGGAGGTATTGCTCGACAGCGAAGTAACGGAATTTCCTGCTGATCGCTCAGTCACGGTTGTGGGCAGGGAAAACCGTTTTTTCGATACGGTGCTGGCAGCTTTGGCCGGGTATGACGTTGCATCCATCCAGAAGGACCTTCGTATAGGCAAAACAGCCATTCCGTATGAAAACCATTCGGTTGTGCTCACCGGCCGGAATCCCGGGAACAGGGAGATGGCAGTGATGTTCATCGGGACCGGACGTGCAGATGCACTGGCCGGACTGGGCCGCAAACTCCCCCATTATCATAAATACAGCTATCTGGCGTTTGAAGGGAATGAACCGGTGAACATTGTCAAGGGTCGGTGGCCTGTGACTGATTCTCCGATGACCGCGGTAATCCCGTATGAAGACGGCACATATCCGAAGGCGGAGATGGCCGGGCTGGCCCCTCGGCAGCCCCTCGCTGTTCTGCCGCCTGCTTTCTCCAGAGACAGAATGACAGAGACGGTCATCCATCTTGCGAAACCGGAATATGCAGGCAGGGGTCTCGGCACAGAGGGCCTCGAACGTGCGGCCGGATATATCGCGGAAAGATTCAGAGAGGCTGGGCTTGAACCGGCCGGAGACGAAAAGGGAAGTTATTTTCAGGCATGGGAAGAAGATGTCGAGGGTCTCGGGCATGCCATAAGGATGAAGAATGTGATCGGCGTGATCCCCGGGAAAAAACCCTCCCTTTTAGGACAGAGCGTGGTCGTTGCTGCCCACTACGACCATCTCGGTCTGGGCTGGCCTGACGCAAGAGCGGACAACAGGGGCACGGTACATCCCGGCGCCGATGACAATGCAAGCGGAGTTGCCCTTCTCATCGAACTTGCCGGGGAACTCAGGAAGAACCTGAACCCTGACCGCGGCATTGTGTTTGCTGCATTTACCGGTGAAGAAGCGGGCAGGCGGGGATCACAATATTACATTGCCCATCAGCAGCAGTATCCTGTTGAAAAATGTATCGGCATGCTGAACCTGGATACGGTTGGCCGCCTCGGTAAGAAAAAGCTGCTCGTCCTCAACGGCGCTTCGGCAAGGGAGTGGGTGCATATCTTCAGGGGCGCCTCATATGTCACCGGCGTAGAGACCGAGATGGTTTCCGAGAAACTCGATTCAAGCGATCAGGCGAGCTTTGAGGCTGCCGGTGTGCCTGCGGTTCAACTGTTTGCAGGTCCGCATCAGGACTATCATCGTCCGACTGATACCCCTGACAAGATCGATGGGGAAGGGCTCGAAAAAATCGCATCTGTCGCCAGAGAAGTGATCGAATATCTGGCCGGCAGGGAAGAGCCATTGTCGGGGACGGTACAAGGGGGTGGAAAAGCGGTTCCCCTGCAGGGGCAGGAGCGGAAGGTCAGCCTCGGCACGATTCCCGACTTTTCCTTCAGCGGAAGGGGATGCCGGATTACGGGAGTTATGCCTGATACTCCTGCCGAGGCCTGCGGCTTGAGGGAAGGTGATGTCATCATCGGGATAAACTCCGGGGCAGTGAGCAATCTGAAGGAGTATGCCGCTATCCTTACGTCACTCAGCCCCGGTGAACGGATAAATATAACCATTTTGCGGGATGGCAAAGAGATGACCGTTGAGGCTGAAGTGAAGGCGAAATAGGGTTTCTCTCGGTGTCAGCTGGTGCGCGGCTTGTTGCCTTCTAGCACCCCTCACCGGGATGCCTGGGTCTCTGCCTCATCTCCTCTCACCGAGGGGATGCTAAAGGAAGGGTTCGGAACCTGAAGCAACCATTATGCATGCCCGGCGGTACGCCCAAAGGGGTAATGTCCCCCGCAAATAAAGTCGATTCAGCCGCCCCTATTTTATAAATGTACCGTTCCGGTATTCCTCGAATGCGACTTGCAGTTCCTCCTCGGTGTTCATCACGATCGGACCGTACCAGGCCACAGGTTCGTTGATAGGCTTACCGGATATAAGCAGAAAACGCACCGCCTCGCCCTGGGCCGAGACAGTCACCTGATCTCCATCCTCAAAAAGCACGGCAGTACCGTTGTGTATGTATGGGTCTCTCTTCATGTCGAAATAATTCTCCCCAAGGGCATCGTAGGCAAAGGGGTTCTTTTCCCTGCAGAAGACACCCTTTCCTGCGATCACATAGGCAAAGACCGTATGGCCCCGTGGCGTCTTGTGTACAAACTCGGCAAGCGCCGGCAGCGTCACATCAAGATATTCGGGTTCTATTATGATGTCCCTCACCGGTCCCTGCCTACCCTCCACGGTACCGCAGATGACCTTTATCCTTGCGCCGTTTTTGGCCTCAACTTCTGGCACCTGTGCACTCTTGATATCGCGGTACCTTGGCGGCATCATCTTGTGGGCTTTGGGGAGGTTGGCCCAGAGCTGAAAACCTTCCATGACGCCGCTGCCGTCCCCCTGCGGCATCTCCTGATGAATGATGCCGCTCCCCGCTGTCATCCACTGCATATCCCCTGACGTGATGACGCCCTTGTTGCCCATGCTGTCTCCGTGCTCCACATCACCTCTTAACACATAGGTGATCGTCTCGATGCCGCGATGCGGGTGCCAGGGGAACCCTTTGAGGTACTTTTGAGGGTCGGTGTTGCGAAAATCGTCAAGAAGCAAGAAGGGGTCAAAGAGCGGCACCTCGCTGTTTCCGAAAACCCGCCTGAGATGCACCCCTGCTCCCTCAAGCGTGGGCCTGCTTTTGAATATCTTCCTGATCCTTCTGTTTTCCTTCACCGTAGTTTCTCCTTTCAGCGTACGCTGTTACCTGAATGCCGAATCATCCTGGCCCCATGCCTATATTTTATCACCCTTTTTGGAGCAGCGCGACGTAACTGCTATAGTGCGGGAAACGCCCTGAAATCAACACATCTTCCTATTGCCGCGGAGATGCTGGAGCAAGACTTAGGAAACTGCAGCACCCATTATGCATGCCAGGCAGACTGCCGGAGGGCATCCCTCGGTTGGATTATTTTATAATATACTTCCAAACATGACTCACAAGGAGAAGGAGAAGAAGATGGTACCTGATGATCTCATTGGACTGAGAAAGCTATATCTGGGATTCATTTCGGCAAGGGTCGTCCTGACGGCAAATGCCCTGGGAATCTTCGATAATCTAAAAAAAACGGCTTCGGCAGGGGAGCTTTCAAAGAGACTAAAGATAGATCAGCGGGCAACTGAGATATTGCTGGATGCCCTTGCGGGTATTGGACTCGTAACAAAGGGGACTGGCGGCAAATATAGAAACAAGCCGGTGAGCAACCGGTACCTGCTAAGAGGCTCCCGTCTTTATCAGGGAGACATCATCAGACATGCATCGATCATGTGGCAGAACTTTTCTGCGCTGGATGAAGTAGTCAGGACCGGGCGGCCTGCGCGGCGCGGCCTTGATCACGAATCATTCATCATGGGAATGCATAACCTGACGGTGCTTCGTACTGAGAGTCTGCTCAAGGCAGTCGGACTGAAAAGCGTGAAGACAATGCTCGACGTGGGAGGCGGGCCAGGGACAAACGCCATTGCATTCGCGAAAAAAGGAATCAAAGCTACAATCTTTGATCTTCCCGACACAATTAAAATTGCAAGGAAAGTTGCCCGCCGCGAGGGTGTAAAAGGAATCGATTATGTAGCCGGTGATTTTCACGTCGACGACATCGGGTCAGGGTATGACCTCATTTTGGTGAGTCAGATTCTCCATGCATTTTCTTCTGATGAGAATCTCTCGCTCTTAACGAAATGCAGAGCAGCTCTGAATCCAAATGGCAGGCTTGTAGTGCAGGAATTCCCCATCACCGATGCAAGGACAGCTCCCGCTCATAGTGCGCTCTTTGCGGTTAATATGCTTGTAGGAACCGAACAAGGCCGGTGCTACAGTCCCAGGGAGATGAAGAAGTGGTTGACAAAAGCGGGGTGCAGAAAGATTGTCATAAAGAATCTCCCAGAGACCGTAGTCCTTATCGGAGAAAGGTGAAGTCCGGCGCAAAACTCAACAAGGAGTTCATGTTGGCCAAACTGGGGCTGTAGCAGTATCTTCTGAAGTTAAGGCTGACGGCGGGAATGGCATGTGCTGTTCACCGGATATTTCGCAAGTACGTGATCTACTTAGACCTGGTTATTTTTGCTTGAACCCCACGGGTGCTGTCCCGTCCAAAATCACGGGCAGACCTCTCATTCTTTCTTCATTGCAGTGTATTGTCATAAAATCATACAATAACAAATGGCGAATCCGATGCGTGATCTTTCTCTCCGACTTGCGAAGGCGGTCGCACAGTACTGGTCGACTCGTGAAAACCAGGCCAGCAAGCAAGGTGAATCAGGCCGAGCCGACCAAGGGCTGAGGAGCGCTGTGACAGGCGGCGCGCAGATGGATGGTTTTATCGGCCTACTGACTGAGATCATCGTTGACACAGGTATCGATAGCCGTTATGTTTATCACAAAAAGAATCTTGAGTTGCCGGGTTTCTTCAGGCCGACCAAAGAATGGGATCTCCTTGTCGTAAGAGATAGTCAATTGGTAATTGCTCTTGAAGCAAAATCTCAGGTGGGCCCCTCTTTCGGCAACAATTTCAATAATCGCACAGAGGAGGCTATGGGCAGTTCCCTTGACCTATGGACAGCTTACAGAGAGGGGGCTTTCAATAAGACCATTAGGCCATGGCTGGGTTATTTCTTCCTACTCGAAGATTGCCGGGGGTCACAAAACGCCGTCAGGGTCAAGGAACCTCATTTTTCAGTATTTAAGGAATTTAAAGGCGCATCCTATGCCAGGCGCTATGAGCTTTTTTGCAGAAAACTCGTTAGGGAACGGCATTACGATGCGTCGGCCTTTCTGCTCTCGGAAAGGACAGCGGGGCAACGCGGGGCCTACAGGGAGCCCGCCGCTGATCTGAACTTCGAGCTTTACGCCAGGGCACTCGTGGCGCATGTGGCTGCATACAGTCAGATGAGTTGATGACCACGAAACATAACACCGAAAACCAGGCAACGACGCACCGGCTTGTCCAAGGTGATGCCAGATCACTAGCCTTTCTTGCCAATGAATCTGTGCACCTCGTGGTCACTTCTCCGCCTTACTGGTCTTTAAAAAGATATAATGAACATCCCTTCCAACTCGGTCATATCGAGGACTACGAGAGATTTCTTGGCGAGCTGACAAAGGTTTGGAAAGAGGCTTTCAGGGTCCTTGTGCCCGGGGGGCGACTCGTATGCATAGTAGGCGACGTTTGCCTGTCTAGAAGGGCCCATGGCCGGCATCTTGTCATGCCTCTTCATGCAGATATCGTAGTGAATTGCCGCAAGATCGGTTTTGACAATCTTAACCCTATCATCTGGCATAAAATATCGAACGCAGTCTTCGAGGCAAACGACGGCACTAAGTTCCTTGGAAAACCATACGAACCTAACGCTATCGTTAAGAATGATATAGAGTTTCTCCTGATGCAACGCAAGCCGGGCGGCTATAGGAGGCCGACCCAGGAACAACGCCGACTAAGTATGATCGACAAGAATGATTTTGCCGGATGGTTCAGGCAGTTTTGGACTGTCACCGGTGCCTCCACGAAAAAGCATCCTGCCCCTTTCCCCTTTGAGCTCGCTTACCGTCTTGTGAGAATGTTTTCCTTCTGGGGCGATACGGTGCTTGATCCTTTTTGTGGAACCGGGACCACTATGCTCGCTGCTATGAAGTGCGGCCGCAGTAGCATCGGCGTGGAGCTCGATGAGGCGTATTGCCGCATGGCACTCGACCGCCTCAGGGCTGAGGGACGTGACCTCTTTCGTGAGTCCGAGATTGAGTTTTTGAGACACGGTGACAGCGGTGGCAGTTTTTTGGTCGGCGAAGAGCCAGCGGTTTATAAAGGGCATAAGGCTCTTCGGGGATGCAAAGGCACGGCTAAGAAAAAATAACGCCGACTGTGACGTGCTCATGTGCAGGCGGTATGCTTGAGCGTTGTGTGCGGATTATAAGTATTCTCGGTCATTGCACTGTCGAAGGCAATAGCTCGCAGCGGATGCTAAGACATAAGCGAGGACTGGTGCGAGAAAGATTAATAATGTGGGAAAGATAATATGGCTCTGCAGAAAAAGAAAATAGCATATTTGCTTGGCGCAGGAGCAACCCATGCAGAAATATACAATCTCGAAGATTCCCCTAGTGAAACCTTTCTTCGAAAGAATAGCCTATTGATTGCGGAAGTTTCCAAACGGGTAATGAAGAAAGCGCAAGATGTTCGCGGTTTCAAGAAAGACGTGGAATTGGTTACTTCTCCCGAAGGCTCGCTCAACATAGAATTATTGATATCTCTTTTTGCATCAAATCAAATACCTAAGTCTGACTCTAAAGTTAACAAGCTAAAAAAGCTCGTTCGGACCTATCCCCGATCATTGTG
>DKBO01000238.1 GCA_002448975.1 Nitrospiraceae bacterium UBA6898 | reverse complement strand
TTCTTGCATCAACGGAGAATCTTGTCCAGAATGCTGGTGATTATATTGATCTCTCTTTTCCCCTCATGACCGCTGAAGACAAGGCAGCCGGATTTCTCCGGGTAGGGGTCTATACCCGGGAGATTAATTCCCAGTTGTACGAGCTTCTTTTCTGGGCCCTTGGCATATCCGTGTTCTGCTTTCTCACGTCACTTATCCTCTTTTATGTCGCCATCGCGAAGTTCATCACCCGGCCTATCGTGGAAATGGAAAAGACCGCAGACCGTATCGCTGGAGGAGACCTGACCGCGGAGCTGACTGTGAAGGGAGATGATGAGGTCGCTGCTCTGCAGAAAGCAGTTAATCGGATGGCGTTCAACCTGAAGGATATGCTTTCAAAGGTCCTCAACATCACCAACGGCGTTACGACCGTGACCTCGAATATCGCATCTGCATCGCAGGGCGTATTGACGATAGCTGATGTGCAGAAGAAAGCGATCGACGAAACGGCGCTGGCGATCGAGCAGACAGACTCTTCCATAGCGCAGGTGTCGCTCAGTGCGGAGAGCCTTTCGGGGTCTGCAACCAATGCTACATCTTCTGTTCATGAGCTGTCCGCTTCTATCGAAAAGGTGTCTGAGCATACCAACGTGTTCAGTGAGACAGCCCATGAGACCGCGTCTTCGATCGAAGAGATGGTCTCGACTATCAAGTCCATAGCGGAGAGCCTGGATACTCTTTCGCGGTCTGCGGAAGCGATCGCCTCTTCGATCGATGAGGTGAATGCCACAACGAAAAATATCGATGAGCGGGCCCATGAGTCGGTCAAGCTTGCTGAAACGGTCATGGATAAGGCCTCAAAGAAAGGTATGCAGTCGGCCCAGGCTTCCCTGCAGGGTATGGAGAATATCAAGAAGGGTGTTGTGGATCTGTCGGAGATTATCAACAATCTCGGCAAGCGGGCTGAGGATATCGGCAAGATCCTGAACGTGATCGATGACGTGGCTGACCAGACAAACCTTCTTGCTATCAATGCTGCCATTCTCGCATCAAAGGCAGGAGAACACGGAAAGGGCTTTTCTGTTGTTGCGGACGAGATCAAGAACCTTGCGGAACGCACGTCGTTCTCGACAAAGGAGATCGCCGAACTGATCCGGGCCGTGCAGGACGCGACCCGGACAAGCATCCATATGGCCTCAGAAGGCGTGAGTACGGTTGACAAAGGCCTGCTTCTGGTCACCGATGTCAACGGTGCGCTTACGGAGATCGTCGAGAGCTCAAAGGCATCGACGGAGATGGCACGTGCCATACAGCGCGCCACCGAAGAAGAGGCGATGGCGATCAAACAGATAACCGCTTCGATCGAGAAAATGACGGAGCAGACCGAGAATATCTCGCGGGCCATACAGGAACAGAGCAGGGGGAGCCGCTTCATCATCGAGGCGACGGAGCGGGTAAAGGAAATGTCGCATCAGGTCAAAGGCGCGACGGCCGAGCAGAAGGACAGAAGCAAGGACATTGCCGTCGTCATCGAAAACGTGACGACCCAATTGCTGCATATTGCAGATGCGATCAGCAGGCAGAAGAACACCAGCACCGAGATGGTGAGTTCCATGGAGAAGATACGGAACACGACGGGCCGGCTCATCAGTTCATCGCACGATATGAATGCGGTGGTGAGTTCGCTCAAGGAGGACGCCTTTAACCTCCTCGTCGAACTGAAGAAGTTCAAGGTCTGAGCCTTCTACGAGAGCGCTTTTTGAAGGATCTTGAGGTAGGCCGCCCGGGGTATCTCCCGGGCCCCAAGGCTGCGCAGGTGACCGGTGCTCATCTGGCAGTCTATGATGCTGAAGCCTTTCTCGCGTAACTGCTCGACGAAAGTGACAAAGGCCGCTTTTGATGCATTGCTCTTCCGGGCGAACATGGATTCCCCGAAAAAGACCTTTCCCAGCAGGATGCCGTAGAGACCGCCAGCGAGTGTGCTGTCATCCCATGCCTCGACCGAGAGGGCATAACCGTTATGATGAAGTCGTATATAGGCATCTTCCATTTCCCGGGTGATCCAGGTGCCTGACTGTCCTTTTCTCCTGATCTCCGCACAGGAGCGGATCACCTGTTCAAAGGCCGTGTTTATCGTGATGGTGAAGTCCCTTTTTTTTATGCATTGCCGGAGGCTTCGTGAGACCTTCAGTTCATCCGGGAAAAGCACAAGCCGCGGGTCCGGTGACCACCAGAGGATGGGTGAGCCTTCCGAGTACCAGGGGAAAATGCCCATGGCATAGGCCCTGAGGACCCTCCTTTCGCTGAGGTCACCACCAACGGCAAGCAGGCCGTCCTTTTCTGCAAGGTGCGGATGAGGAAAGATTATGTCATCGGACAGCTGGAATACAGGCATTTCCGGGCGTATGATCCTGCCGGGAGCAGTTATGAAAAAGCAGACGAAACATGTTATGACGTATAGTCAAAGGTGAGGGTATCTCCGTCCAACCCGATGATAACCTCACCGCCTCTCCTCAGTCTTCCGAAGAGGACCTCATTTGAAAGGGCGTCCTTGATCTTTTCTTGTATGACCCTTCCGAGAGGACGCGCGCCGTAAACCGGGTCATACCCTTTTGTTGCAAGCCAGTCACGCACATCATCTGCGTATGCCACCCGCACCTTTTTTCGCTTCAGCGAGGTTCTGACCTCTGCCATGAACTTGTCAACGATCTTTTTCATGACCTCAGCAGTCAGTGACCTGAAGGTTATCATCGCGTCGATACGGTTCCTGAACTCGGGACTGAAGATCGTGGTGACGGCGTGCTTAGCCTTATGCGTCCGGTCATCGGTCCTGTCGCCAAAGCCGATGACCTCTCTGTCCATATCCTTTGCGCCGGCGTTTGATGTCATGAGAAGCACAACGTTCCTGAAATCGGCCTTCTTGCCGTTATTGTCCGTCAGGGTCGCATAGTCCATGATCTGCAGAAGGATGTTGAAGATGTCCGAGTGCGCCTTCTCGATCTCGTCGANNCCGGTCGGGCCGAGGAACAGGAAGGAGCCGATAGGCCGGTCAGGGTGGCCCATGCCTGCCCGTATCCTCTTGATCGCGGCAACCAGGGATGCGATGGCCTCATCCTGGCCGAAGACGACGTCCCGCAGGTCTGTCTCAAGGGTCATAAGCCTCCTCATATCCGATGCCGATACTGTCTGCGGCGGTATCTTGGCGATTTTTGCCACGACCTTCTCTATCTCCGGTGTCCCTATGGTACGGCGTCCCGGTTTAGCCGCCAGCCGGGATAGGGCACCTGCTTCGTCTATCACATCGATCGCCTTGTCAGGCAGGTACTTGTCATTGATGTGCTTCGCCGAAAGCTCTGCAGCTGCCCTGAGGGCGTTTACCGTGTAGCGCACGCCGTGAAAATCCTCATAATGGGATCTCAGCCCTTCAAGGATTCTGATCGTCTCACCGATGTCAGGCTCCTGTATCTCGATCTTCTGGAACCTGCGGGAAAGCGCGCGGTCCTTTTCGAAGTAGTTCTTGTATTCTTCATAGGTGCTTGCACCGATGCAGCGCATCCTGCCGGAATTCAGTACGGGCTTGAGGATGTTCGATGCGTCCATGGAACCCCCGCTGGTCGCACCGGCACCGACGATCGTATGGATCTCGTCGATGAAGAGTATGGCGTCGGGGATATTCTCGAGTGCCCGGATCGTTGCCTTGAGACGTGCTTCGAAATCGCCCCGGTATTTTGTTCCCGCAAGAAGCGCTCCCATATCAAGAGAGAATATCCTGCTCTCCTTCAGGGCATCCGGCACCCGTCCCGTATGGATATGCAGAGCAAGCCCTTCAACAATCGCGGTCTTGCCGACGCCCGGTTCACCCACGAGGATGACATTGTTCTTGCGTCTTCTGCAGAGCACCTGCACCATACGCTGGAGTTCCGTGCCCCGGCCTATGAGCGGGTCGATTTCGCTCCGGGCAGCTTTTTCTATCAGGTCGATCGTAAAAACGCCCAGCGGGTCTCCGGCAGGGCTTTCCCTCCCTTCCTGCTGACGTTCATCGTCCCCTGACTCAGATTCCGTATCGGTTGGCTTCGCAATACCGTGAGATATATATTCAAGCACGTCGATCCGCTCGATCCCCTCGTCCCGAAGTATCTGGACGGCATGAGACTCCTCTTCGGAGAAGATCGCGGACAGGATATCACCTGCGTCAGCCTCTTGTTTGCCGGCAGACTGCACGTGTGTCAAGGCCCGCTGGAGCACGCGCTGGAAACCTACGGTGGGCTGGGGAAGAGAGCTCTTGTCCGAAAGTCTCTGCAGATGCCCTTCGAAGTATGCAGAGAGCGCCTGTTTGATCCGTGATACATTGCCGCCGCAGTGCCTGATAACCGCGATGCCGAGGTCATCGTGCAGTACGGCATACAGGATATGTTCTACCGTGAGATATTCATGGCGCTGTGACCGTGCATCCTTGATCATCGCCTCGATGATAAGTTCGAACTCCTTGTTGATCATTCCTTTTCCATGCTGCATCTCAAGGGGAATTCGTATTCGCGCGCAAGCCTATGGACCGTCCCGATCTTTGTTTCCGCGATCTCCCGGGTGTAGGTACCGGCAAGCCCTTTTCCCTTCTTATGGACATGAAGCATGATCTGTGTCGCTTCCACGGTCGACTTGCGGAAGACCTTTTCCAGGACGGAAACGACGAAGTCCATGGTTGTATAATCGTCATTCAGGAGAAAGACATGATACATCGCAGGTTTTTTCAGCTCCTGCCGGATTTTTTCCTCTGTGCTCTGCCCGCTGTTCGCCCTGATACCCATAACGCCGGTCCATGCTCCTTAAAAATAGTTTAACACAATGGTACGGGAGGATGCGGTAGTGACGCACTTTTTCTTTGAAAAACTATT
>DKBO01000211.1 GCA_002448975.1 Nitrospiraceae bacterium UBA6898 | reverse complement strand
TCGTTATCATTATCGGAACACTTTTCTTTGGCCGGTTCTTCTGTTCGTGGATATGTCCGATGGGTATTGTCAACCAGATCGCCGGCACTGTGTTCAATAAATTACGGGCAGTCGACATGATCCAGCTCAATCTGTATAGAACCTTTTACCGCCTCAAATATTACTTGCTCGCGGCCTTTGTTGTCCTGGCTGCACTCGGATCCCTTCAGACGGGCCTACTGGATCCTATTTCATTCATCACGAGAGCTTTCACCATCTCGGTTTTTCCCTCGCTCAATCACATCCGCGGGGGGATCTATCTCAAACAGCCCCTCTTTCACGGCGGCACACTCCTCGGCCTGGTTTTCCTTACGGTAATCCTTGCAAATAGGTTTTTGCCCCGTTTCTGGTGTCGTGCGCTCTGCCCGTTGGGGGCCCTCCTTGGAATCCTTTCATATCGTCCGCTGCTGAGGATATGGCGGGATGTGGACCGCTGCACTGACTGCAAAAAATGCCTTGCGAACTGCCATGGGGGCTGTGACCCCCATGCTGCACTCCGGGTTACCGAATGTCACCTCTGCATGAACTGCATCGTGGACTGTCCGGAAGACGCAATCCATTACGGNNCTGATAGAGTGCGCCCTCGTTGGGGCTGTCAGTTTCCCGGTCATGAGGAGTACCATAACCTCTCAGACATCTCCCCGTTATAACGTCATCAGGCCACCCGGTGCGATCGCTGAAGCCGATTTTCTTCGGCGCTGCCTGAAATGCGGTGAGTGCATGAAGGTTTGCCCCACCAACGCCATTCAGCCAGCTTTGCTTGAGGCCGGATTTGAAGGCCTATGGACACCCATCCTCATAAACACTATCGGGTATTGTGAATATAACTGCGTGCTCTGCGGCTCTGTATGTCCCACCGGCGCGATTACTTCTCTGTCCGTCGAGAAAAAGCTGGGGAACCCGGCCAAGCAGCAACCGATCAAGATCGGCACGGCCTTTTACGACAGGGGAAGATGCCTGCCGTGGGCAATGCATACTGATTGTATTGTTTGCGAAGAAGTCTGTCCGACCTCTCCTAAGGCGATCTGGTTTGAGGCCGTTGATATACAGATGCGTGACGGCAGCACCAAGCGGCTGAAACGTCCCTATATCGATGCAAAACTCTGCGTTGGCTGCGGGATCTGTGAAAACAAATGCCCCATCCGCGACCGCTCTGCTGTCCGTGTTACCTCAATAGGGGAAACACGTTCAAAGAAAAACCAGATGATCCTCAAACCCTGACACTCAGTGCATTTTGCGTGTCTGAACGAAGAGGTTGGCACGGGCGCTTGCGAATGACTCCCAAGAGGATGCACGGCTGTCCAAGTCCCGGTTCGGAATGCCACCCTTGAGATGTCCTTCGATGTCCTGAAAGACGTCAGACCCCGTGCTGCCGATATAGCGCAGGATGTTCTGATTAAACCGGTCTGTCAATAGCAGCATGGGGTAATGAGTATTTATGTCGCCTTGCTTGTTGCAGGCATCAACTAGTTAATGAATACCTGTATGCGGGGCTCCATTCCCCCTGATGATTGAGCCAGCTCTGTGGAACTTTGCGTTTGCAAGCGCACGCTGCAAAACTTTGTTGTCATCCCACAAAAGGCCTGAATATCAGGAAAACAGGTTCAAACGGTATGAAAGAGAAGGCGGAACGCAATGCATGGATAAGATGATTATCCATTGATCACACATGAAATCTTGTTTTTTTATTCGACGCACGCGAATCTCCGCTCTTCGATGAGAGCGGAGACGGCGTGCTTCAAATATTTGACTGCGTGCCTTTCCTGAAGTCATAAAATGAAGTAGGCAAAACGAAGAAATCAGGATTGCACGGACTTCGCGAGACTTCAGATTGTCAGTAAGGATTACTCGTATGAATATCGATGTGCTGAACCAATATCCGATGCATCACGCTTCATCAATGTGAGCTCTCGTGGAGCCCGCGGGACGATGGCTACCCCCATCGTGAATATGTCTTTCGAGTGGACAAAAGGAACCCTCACAGGGTTAAGTGGTTCAGCTGAAGGGAAGATCTCAAGGAAATATGGAGGAATAGATTCCCCCTCAGACGAAGCGTTCCATACTATAATCCCCCCCTTCATTCTGACTGCGGAAAGACTATCGGGTTCTAGGGTGCTACGCTCATCGTCTACAAGAACAGATTGACGCATGCGCAGGCTATGCATCATGTTTGCAATAAGGTGGTGTCTATTGCTGATGATAACCCGATCCCGGGCATCACTTAACTGAAGGTCGGCAAGTCTATGCGTCAGCTCCGCCGACACGGCCTGGAATGGAATATGGATGCGCTCCTTTTTCCCGGTGACATCCGGGAAGAACCCAACAACGACTCTGACAAGGAGAATCAATACGGCTATGGCCGTGCAGCAGTAGCCAAAAAAATTCATTAGTTTTCGGTTTTTTTTCAAATCAATAAGAGAGAAAAGTGCAAGAGGGATCGAGAACATCACTGGAGCAAGCCACCGAGCCCTGAACTGGCCTAGCCGTAATAACAATATAGTTGCCAAGGGGATAAGGGTCCCCAGGACCGCAAGAGAGCGAAAGAAGAGCACGCTCGGGAAGGCTTTGCCGGTCAGTAAGGGTATTTGCCTGCGAAAAAACAACAGGAAGACTGCCGCAAAGATCAATATCTCCATGAATGCCTTAAATAATACATCAGCCACTTTTACCGGAGAGCCAAGATCCAGAGCCCCCTGATGCGTTATATCAATAATTCTCCCCAGAAAGGGGGAAACATCCGAGTCGGGCAGTATAAAAAGAGCACCCAAAGAAAGCAAAGAAAGAATGATGAATAGCAGCATCTTACTTTTGCTCATTGGCTTCCACCTCTCTTTAACTATTGCATCTGAGAGAACCAGTGACACCAAAAAGAAGATAAAAACATACTTAGAAAGCATCCCCAGGCAGAGCGCAATCAGGAGGGCAAAAGAAATTTTCGCGTCTTTTGAAGACAGTGTTTTGACATATAAAAGTGCTGCTATGACTGCGAAGGCAGAAGCCAGGATACTATGGCTGAGATCACGGACGAACTCGTATGCATAGGTAGGAAAAAGCATCAATGAGGCGGTGACTACCTGTGATTCTCTGGCGTTCCAATATGTCCGGGCAAGCCCATAAAAACAAAGATAAAAGATCAAAAGAATGGCGTATTTCACGATGATAATGGTTAGAAAGGTCTGCCCGCTGAGAAGAGATATACTCCTCACAATTATGCTGTAGAGAAGTGGCTGTGGACTGACATACGGAGCCGTGACCTGGAGAAACTGCTCCGCTTCATCGAGTTCCATCGAAGGGGAAACAAGCATGCGCAGTGCGAAATGAGACAGACAGTATATCCCTATAATTGCAACAGCAACCAGATCATGCATTCGGTTGCTCTCATGCGAAATCTCTTTCTTCATCATCCTCTTTAACAGGGGATCTGCCAAATCGCCGTCGACTGCACGCCTCCCGGTTGATCTAAAGAATGCAAAATCGACGGTCCAAAACAGTACATTCCTTTATGGAATGCATCAGCGTGTACACGGAAATTACGAATTACCCTCATAGGTTTCCTCGCCTGCTTAACCGCAGCCCAGCTAAAGAGAGCTCGTCCATGACGACATTCATTCGCTATCCTCCATATGAATTCAGCCGAGGTGAATTGGTGAAGGCCATCTCTAATGCCAGCGCCTGTCATTATGGTACTCACCGCGCATCTTCTGCGATGCTGCAGGATCGATCCGGGTTTGCCCCATAACCCCCATGTTCCACAAAGATTTATAAGCGGGGACGCAGCAAACTCCACTTCCTTGACCCTGTTTCTTCCCGCGGCAGATCAGCAGATTGCGGAAGAAATAGCTCTCGGAGCCGGCATTCTCCCAGCTTCAGATAAATCTCGGCATTCGCTCCGTCAGAAGACTTAACTGGCGGAGAGGGTGAGATTCGAACTCACGGTAGAGTCGCCCCTACAACGATTTTCAAGACCNNAAAAAGTTAAAATTTGTTAATTTGACTTTTAGTGCCGGATTCATTAAATTCTTTAAAACATTTAGGGGTACACATGAACAATTCCGTGATACAGCTGATTCTTAATGCAGGATATGTCGTCAAGGTTGTTCTGATCATCCTCATGACGTTCTCGGTCATCTCATGGGCCATCATCTTTTTCAAACAGAAATATTTCACTAAGGCGAACAGGGAATCAGAGCAGTTCCAGCGCGCATACCGTACCAACAGGGACCCCAAGTCCCTCTTTCAGGCAACGCGAAGCCTGACGCTCAGCCCTATTGCAAATGTATTCAAAGCAGTCTATGTTGATGATGCAAAACGCGACAAGAACGAGGTGAAGCGCATTCTGAGGAGATATGAGACCCTTGAGTCCGTCAAACTGGAAAGATATCTGAATTTTCTGGCGACAACGGGTTCGACTGCACCGTTTATCGGACTGTTCGGCACGGTCTGGGGCATCATGAACTCCTTCCACGGCATCGGCGCCGCAGGCTCAGCATCGCTTGCGGTTGTGGCCCCGGGTATCGCTGAGGCCCTTATTGCCACAGCTGTCGGACTTGCTGCCGCGATACCCGCGGTCATTGCATATAACTATTATCTCAGCATGTCCCGGAAGATGATCATCGAAATGGAGGACTTCTCTGAAGACCTCCTTGAACTTTTCACCAAGACGACTGAATGAAGACAACGAGAAACAGGGCCGTTCTTTCGGAGATCAACGTGACGCCGTTCGTTGACGTCATGCTGGTGCTGCTTGTTATCTTCATGGTCACTGCCCCTCTTTTGCAGCAGGGGGTGGATGTGAACCTTCCGAAGGCTAAAGGCAAGGACCTTCCTCCAGACGAAAGGATATCCCTGGTAATAAAACGGAACAGGACCATATATATGAACGACACTCCGATCAGCATGCAGGAGATGAGACGGAAGCTCGAGGCGATCAGCAGGCTGAATCCGAATGTTTTTCTCAAGGCGGACAAGGATGTTCCGTACGGCCTGGTGGTCGAGGTCATGGGTGAGATCAAGGAGGCAGGCATAGAGAAACTTGGGATGGTCACGGAACCCAAGCTCGACCTAAAATGAGAGGGCCAAGCATTCAGAAGACAACCGCCCTTTCCGCAGCCCTGCATCTGACCTTTTTCATTGTTGTCGCAGTAATCCTGAAGCAATCAAATTCGATCATCATACCTTCACCATATGTTGTTAGTCTGGTCAGCCCGGCAGGTCCTTCAAAGGAACGTGCAACTGACAGTGCAGCTCCCAGCGTTACGACAGAAGCCAAAGTTGCTGAGCCGGCAAGGCAGCGGGAGGAGACAGGAACCAGAGCGGTCGAACCGAAAAAACAGCAGGATTCCCCGGCAAAAGATACGAGGGCTGATCAGAAGCAAATCGAAGATCGCCTCTCTGAGCTTAAGGCAAAAAAGAAAGTCAAAGACATTGTCGGACTGAGGACGAAGATGCTTTCGATACGGGGCAGCGAGGGGAAAGCACCGCATGCAGATGCTGCGCAGAACACGGGAGGCCCGTCATCGCAGAGCACCCTGTTCGACAGCTACTATGCAAAAATCACGCAGCAGATCTGGCAGGAATGGGTCTATCCGGATACCGGAGATAAGAACCTTGAAGCGGTTATCGCCGTGAAGATAGCGAAGGACGGTTCCGTGACCGTATTGGGAATAGAAAAAGGATCGGGGAATACACTTTTTGATAGGTCGGCGCTGCGCGCCATTTCAAAGGCATCTCCCGTTTCCCCTCCGCCTTACGCAATGGAGATCGGCATGAGGTTTTATCCATGAAGTCGACCAACCTAACCCACCGCACCAGGAGCATAAGGTTGAGGATGATTACGGTCACCCTCTTCACATTTCTTTTGTTTGCCCCATACTTGTTCCCTGCTGCGGCTGCGGCTAAGGTGTACATTGACATTACTTCTCCCTCAGCAAAAAAACTCCCGATAGCAATTTACGACCTGCACGGGCCTTCGGGTCAGGAGATATCCGATATCATCCGGGGTGACCTTACCTTTACCGGCCTCTTCATGTA
>DKBO01000262.1 GCA_002448975.1 Nitrospiraceae bacterium UBA6898 | reverse complement strand
TATCTTGTCTTCAGAGTAATTCCGTAATGCAGGGGTTACCTCAAGATGTCTTCCGTTTACCACAATGTTCATATGTTCTCCTTCCTTCGAAAAATTCTCTGCAGTGATCGTAATCGCTATCGCCTTCTCTGACTTTGTGAAGGGATCTTCAATTCTTCGCGATACTTAGCTATCGTTCGTCGTGCTATGGTAATATTCTGGCTCCTGAAAATATCTCCTATTTTCATGTCGCTGAGAGGAGATGAAGAATCCTCTTCAGATATTATCTTCCGGATCATCTCCTTCACCGAAGTGGATGATAGTTCACCGGAATCGCTCGGTATCGCATTACTGAAGAAGTATTTGAAGCTGAATATGCCATGGGGACAGGCAAGGTACTTGTTGGATGTCACCCTGCTGATTGTGCTTTCGTGAAGACTCAGCTCTGTGGCGATATCTTTCAGATTCAGGGGTTTCAAATTGCTTACATCGCCGTCAAAGAAATCATGCTGGTACGTAAGAATACTTTCCGTTACCCGGTAGATCGTTTTGTTCCTTTGATCAAGGCTCTTGATGAGCCATACTGCCGAGCGGAGCTTATCCTCAAGGAACTGCCGTTCTTCTTTTGAAACAAGGTTCTTCTGGGTAAGCAGGCGGTGATAAAAGCTGTTTATCCTGAGTTTCGGCAACCCTTCATCGTTCAGCAGGATCTGATACCCTGAATCGGTCTTTATAATGAAGACGTCGGGGCTGATATAATTCGATGAAGCGGCAGTGAAATTGCGGGCTGGCTTAGGATCAAGACCTTCAATCACCTTTACTGCAGCAATAACATCGTCAGCGGAAACATTGCACAAACGGGCGATATTCTGATACTTCTTCTTGCCGACCAGGTCAAGATGGTCAGAGATAAGGGTCTCCACGAGCGTGCCGCGGACATTAAACGGTCTGAGCTGCAGGAGAAGACACTCCTTAAGGCTCCGTGCTGCAATACCCGGCGGATCGAATCCCTGGACAAGGATGAGCGCTTCTTCAACTAATTCCGGTGAAGATTGAGATATCCTCTCGATTTCTTCATTTGTTGCAATGAGGTAGCCGTTTTCATCAATGTTGCCGATGATCAGCTCAGCAACACGCCGCACATCGTCTTCCTCGTGACATAGGCGCAGTTGCAAGATAAGATGGTCATAAAGGTCGGGAGAGCTGCTGAGAAACTGCTCGAAGGACGGATGGGTAACACTGCCAGACGTAAAATAGCCGAGATCCCTACCGTCAGAGCTGCGTTCATCAAAATAGTCATCGGCAGTGAACGTGCTCAAGCCTTCGAGCGGAACCTCCGCGTCATCTCGGTAGTCCTCGGTCTGCTCAAGCGACTCCTTATCCTCAAATGAGAGGTCGTCATCAGAAATGATGTCTGTCGTTTCTTCTAAAAAAGGGTTTTCCGTAAGCTCCTGCGTAAGGGTCTGTGACAGCTCCAGCTGCGGCATCTGAAGCAGTTTGATGGCCATTTGGAGCTGCGGTGTTAGGACCAGTTTTTGTGAAAGCTTTAGCTCAAGCCGACTTTCAAGGGCCATCAGAGTCTAAACTCCTCACCAAGATAGGCTTCCTTGACTTTAGGGCTAGCGATGAGTTTTTCGGGAATGCCCTCATCGAGAATCTCACCGTTGCTGATGATATATGCCCGGTCAGTAATCGAAAGGGTATCCCTGACATTATGGTCGGTAATGATTATGCCAAGTCCTTTTCCTTTGAGATAGGTCATCATCTTCTTCAGTTCTATGATCGCAAGGGGGTCAATTCCGGCAAAGGGTTCGTCGAACAGCATAAATGTAGGACGTGTCGCAAGAGCTCGCGCAATCTCCGTGCGTCTTCTTTCTCCCCCGGAAAGCTTGTACCCCTCTCTTGTTGAAAATTCTTCAAGATGAAACTCTCTGAGCAGTGTTTCCACTTCCGCATCGATCTCATTCCTGGAACGACCCTTTATTTCGAGCACTGCCCGGAGGTTATCTTCGACCGTGAGTTTTCGAAAGATAGACGGTTCCTGGGGGAGATAGCTGATGCCGCTGAGTGCCCGCTGATACATAGGCAGGTCATTGATCTCCTTGCCGTCAAGCAGGATACTTCCGCGCTCCGGACGCACAAGTCCGAGTATGCTGTAAAAAGTTGTCGTTTTGCCAGCCCCGTTCGGGCCGAGAAGTCCGACAATCTCGGACGTGGAAACGGAAAGATCAATGTGCTTTATCACGACCTTCTTGCCGTATTGTTTACGCAGCCCGGCAACTACCAGCGTATGCATCATCAATCCTGTTTGTTCTTGAGGATAACCTTGCTGTTTTCGACGAAGGAGCGGTCATCCTTAGTGAAATAAATAATTTTAGTCCCGGTGACGACGTTCTCCCCGTCAACAGCGCGGGGGCTGCCCGTGAAAACAACCTTCTCCTCGTCAGCAAAATATGTGGCTTCTTTTGATGTGATCACTTTGGCGTCACGGTAGACCTTGACGTTTCCCTTCGCTTCGATCTTGGTCACATCACCGCCTTGCTCATTGTAATAAACAAGCATCCAGTCAGCGTGGATTGTCATATCTGACGTTTTGGCAATCACCTTCTTTTCAAAAAGAGCGGTATGCTGCTTGTTATCGGCAGTGAGTGTTTCCGACGTGACGGTTATTGGCCCCTTTATTTTTTCCTTGGGCTCTTCCGCCGCTACCCAGGCTGACAGGATAAGAAGAAAGACATTAACGGTGAAAAGTAGCCTTGACATCATTTAATATCCTCACTTTTTGCTCGTTATTGTCAGCTTGCATGCCTTTGCCTTCAAGATTGAAACTCTTGCCTGCGACTGTTACTTCACCTCCGGTTTCGAGTATTCCTCCTCCGCTGTCAATGAGGGCCTGACTTGTCGTGATGACATAGTTCTCGTTATGTGCTGTTATAACCCCGTCAATAGTGACATTTTTTGTCTCCATGTTGTAAAGACCTTTTTCTGCTTGGACTATCATGCCCTGTTTCTCCAGCTTCATCTCGATGCCGCTCAAAAGGGCTTCCTTCCCGTCCTTTGACAGATCAGCTCGTTTTGCGGTAAGCAACCATTCCGTAATACCGTCTTTTTTGTTGATGATTTTAAGGCCTTCAAAGAAGGAATCGCCCGCAAGCTGAACATTTAGCCGTGCCACTTTTTCTGAACGAAGATAGAAAAGAATGGCAAAAGAAATAACTATTAATACAAGAAAAATGAGCTTTTTTTTCACTGAAAAAATTGTATCACACGCATGAAGTTAAGTAAAGGCAAAAAGTATGCCAGAATTTACTTGACAATGCTTAAGAGAGCTGTTCTCATGACTTCGATCGGAGGATGCATGCCAGTCCAGAGCTCAAAAGCATATGCTCCCTGCCAAAGAAGCATGCCAAGGCCATCTATCGTTCGGCATCCCTTTTGTTCGACTTTCCTGAGGAGAGGAGTTTTGCGGTAAATAAGATCACAGACGGTCTGGAAAGGGCGCAAGAGATTGACGTCAAGGGGAAGGGGGTCATCTTCTTTCATTCCGAGTGAGGTGGCGTTAATGATGATGTCATATTCGGATAGCGATGAAAGGTCCTGCACGATGTCAGTGTTTCCGCTGATTCGAGAGAGGAATGATGCTAAGGCAACAGCTTTTTCATGGGTTCTATTATAGATATGAAGGCTTTTGGCAGTCCTGCTGAGGTAATATCCAATGGCCCGGGATGCCCCTCCTGCCCCGATGATGAGCACTCTGCAACCTTCAACGATAATTCCCTGTTCCTGAAGGGCTGCGGCAAAGCCTCTCCCATCCGTATTATGTCCGGTAAGAATGTCATCAGTGTTTGTGATCGTGTTCACTGCACCGATTGCCAAAGCCTCTTCATCTGCTACGTCTAAAAAGGGCAGGGAAGCTTCTTTATGCGGTATCGTAAGGTTAACGCCGCACAGATTCAGTGAGCGTATCGCCTCAATGGCATTTTCGAGGCGGCCGGGACTTACGGGAAAGGGTACATAGCAATAATCGAGGTCACAGTGTAAAAAAGCAGCATTCTGCATATACGGTGAGAGCGTATGCTCAACGGGCCAGCCAAAGAGGCCTGCAATCTTTGTCTTTCCCGTAATCTGCATGTAATTAGCCCAATTTTTCTGCCATAAGGATTGTGTCGACAAGACCTTGAGGGGTGCCGTCGATCACCAGTACCTTAAGTCCTAAAGCCTCTTCGATGTCGGAAATGGATACATTATCGAGCATGAGAGAATCCCCCTCTCTAAGAACAACCTCAGGAATGAGGAGAAAATCATGATGGTCAGCATTGTCATGAAGCGTGGAAATGATATCTCTTCCGGTGAGCAGGCCGGTAACCGTTACCGTTTGCCCAAAAAACCTGTTTTCCACCGGGACAATATCGACGGAAATCTGCTCTCTTTCCGTAAGTCTTCCGAGATATTTCTTCAGAAATGGATAAAAGGAAATACCGGTGAAGGTCAGATATTTTCTTTTCTGGTGCAACGAGTGCGACAATTTTACTTTTCTCGCCTGACTTGTGAAAAAAGGTATCATACCAACACCGTTTTCGATCTGTGGGAGTTCCCCATACTCAGATAACGGCGGAAATGATGTCTCTGCTGTTATGAACATTTCGTCTGCGCAGTACACAATCGACTCCCCATGTTTTTTTCTGAAACGTTTCTGAAACGCATCAACAGTCGCTATGGCCCTACGCGCATCGTCTTTCGTAACCGCAGCAAGCGGAATCTTTCGATGCTTTGTCAATCCCACAGGGACAACGGCAATTGATGCAGCATAGGGATGGAACTTATAGATGTCCTGAATAGTATTCTGCAGTTCCTTCCCGTCGTTAATGCCAGGACATAAGACAATCTGAACATGCATTCTGATTTTATGGCCTGCGAAAAACTTCAGCTCCCTGTTGATGTCAGTTGCTTTCGGGTTGCCCAGCATCCTGTTTCTCAGGGCCTTGTTGGTGGCGTGCACGGAAAGATACAGCGGACTCAGCCGCTGTTCGACAATCCTCCGGCGTTCTTCATCTGTTATGTTGGAAAGCGTTGTATAGTTGCCGTACAAAAAAGAAAGACGATAATCTTCATCCTTGACATACAGGGGTTTTCTCAGACCCTTCGGGAGCTGTTTCACAAAACAAAAAATGCAGTTGTTTTTACAGGTTTTGACTTTCAGCGGCCTGAAGGTTATCCCGAGGTCCGTACAGTTTTCCGAGAAGATACGCATGCGCTTTTTCGTCTTATCCCTCATATATTCGATATCTAGCAGATCACTGTCCTTGTAGTACATGAAGTCAATAACGTCACGTAAGGGCATGGCATTGATACCGGTGATTACATCACCCGGCTTAAGTCCAGCAGCGTCCGAAACACTACCAGGAGCGATGCTTTCAATGGTTATACCTTTGTTAGCGAGCATCAGCAACCCGTAAGCCTTTATAGACATATTGGAGTCCGGACAAAGCAGTTAGAGCTGCGGTGACAACGAAAAGGAACTCCTTAGGGATGGTGATGGTCGGTATATTGACGCTGAGCAGCACAAGGGCAAGCGTAACAAGCTGAAAGGCTATCGCAGTCTTACCGAGCAGGACAGGCTCTATCCGCACGTCGTGAGTGATCATATAGAGAAGGAACCATCCGATGACCACAATGATATCCCTGCTAATAACAATGATCGTGAGCCAGAGAGGGATCCATGCTTGAAATGAAAAGAGAATGAATGAGGACATGAGAAGTAACTTGTCTGCAAGCGGATCAAGAAACGTACCGAGGGCGGTCTTCTGATCGGTCACCCTTGCTATATAGCCGTCAAGAAGATCGGTAATGGCGGCCAAGACAAAGAGAAAAAAAGCATGCTGGTGCTTTTTATAAATGACGGCCGTGATGAAAACAGGGATGAGAATAATGCGGGCAACGGTCAATGCATTAGGCAAATTAATAATTCTCAAGAAACAGTTCTCCCGGTAATCGTTACATGAGATAAGGACATGCTGCAATGGTTCAGGGAATATTAAACGGCGCTTCAGTAAATCTCAGTCTCACCCCAAGAGTATTATAGCAAAGTGGTTTCTTTTTTCCAGCAAGATGGGAGATGAGCATTGTCGCATGGCATTGTTCAACCCTAAATCCATATCTTTTTGCCTGTTCCAGTGAGTCACGGAAATATTTTTCAGCCTTTCTTCCATGGCCTTTGAGCATTGCAATTTCGCCGTAAGCAAGCTGACAATAGATGAGACCGCGAGGATCTTTAGTTTTCTTGAAAAGCCCCTTGGCCTCATTGAAATATGATCGCGCTGAAAGAAGGTCGAGCAGCATTTTGTGGGTCGTGCCGATACTCCAGAGCGTATATGCGTAGCTAACCCTGTCGCCGATCTTCCGGTAAAGGCGAGATGCCTTCGAAAAGGAGGTAAGCGCTTTTCGATATTCGCCGGTCATGCGATATGCGTTACCGATCCCGCAATAGGAATAGGCTGTGCCGAAGGTGTCGTTGAGTTTCCGGAAAAAGGTATTGGCAGATCGGTAATAGGCAAGCGAGTCCTTGAATCTGCCGGCGATGCGAGACGTGCCGCCGAGACCACAGAGACAATATCCTACTCCGGCATGAGAGCGAAAGGACTGAAAAACCTTGAATGCTTCCTGATACATCTCCAAGGCCAGCGGTATGTCACCTTTAATCCTCAGTGCGCCGGCTATTGACCACAGGGTAAAAGCGGTTCCTTCCCTATCTCTCTTTTTCCGGTAAAACTGCAGTGCTTTCTTGAGCAGGACTATGCCAAGCCTCCAGTCGCCTCTACCTCTACGTGAAAGACCCCAGCCTGCATGTGCATCGGCAGCGGCCTCTGTATCAGCGATCTTTCGGGCTTCTGTTACGGCCTTTACATATGCTCTTTCTGCATTGACAAAATCGCCTGTCATGCGGCAGACATCTCCGATCGACAGAAGGCAAGCGACAGCTGCATGCATATCCCTCGCTGCGATGCTTTTTTTCAGGGCGATCCTGAACGTCCGCAGAGCATCATTATAGCTACTTTTCTGTCTGAGAAGTTCAGCCTGAGCAAACAGTCTGCTAATTTCCGAGGAGTTCATTCAATTTCTCCATGATCTTACGATAATCTGCTGACTCGAAAAAAGCAGATCCCATGACAAGGATATCCGTGCCTGCCTCTGCTATCTGTTTTGCATTTTCAATCTTTACGCCGCCGTCGACCTCGATAAGAACAGAGAGGCCTGCCGTTTTAAGCATCTTTTTCATGCTTTTGATCTTCTCAAGGGTCATGGGTATGAATTTCTGGCCGCCGAAGCCCGGGTTGACAGACATGAGAAGCACGAGATCCACATCTCTTATGATATTCTCCAGAAGACATACCGGTGTTGCAGGATTTATCGAAACACCGGGCTTGCTTCCCTGTTCACGTATTAATTGCACGGATCTGTGCAGGTGTGTAGACGCTTCACTGTGGACGGTAAGAAAATCGGCCCCTGCTTTCGAAAAGCTGGGGATATACTTGTCCGGATCCTCGATCATGAGATGCACGTCAAGGGGAAGCTTGGTGATCTTCTTGATCTCTGCGACTATAGAATAACCAATGGTGATGTTTGGCACAAAATGACCGTCCATGATATCAATATGGAGCATATGTGCTCCTGCCTCCTCAGCTGCCCGTATCTCATCTCCCAGACGCATGAAATCAGCAGAGAGGATTGATGGCGCAATCTTGGTCATGGTTTCGTCACCTCTTTCATTTCAAGATATATCGTGCTTCCGCTCCGGACAAGGGAGCCCGGTTTCGGTTTTTGTGCTGTGATAACAGACCCTCCACCCTCTGTTTCAACGAGGAGAAGCAATTTCTTGGCCGTCTCCTGTGCATGGTCTAAGGACTTTCCGAGGAAATCAGGGCAGGTGTATGAGTGATCATGAGGTCCCGCGCTCACCAAAACCGTAATAAGATCGGTGAGTTTATCATCGGGTTCGGGATTTTGCGCTATGATGATACCTTTCTCCACCGAGTCGGCATGAACAGAGATGACCCTGCCAATCCTGAGTCCCTTTTGCATGAGTGCAGCATCAGCATCCAGCAGCGTCTCATTCACAAGAAGGGGGATGGATGAAACCTTGGGTCCCTTGCTCATAATAACTTTGATTGCTCGCTTTTCCTTAACGGTTTTCCCGGGAGGGACGTCCTGCCTGATGATCTTCCCCGAAGGGATGATCGAGTCAAAATCTTCGCCTTCTATCTTGAGGGTAAGACCGGCGTTGCCCAACGCCTTGTCAGCCTCAATGACCGTCATATTCACAACAGAAGGCACCTCGACAGTTCTGCTGAAGCTCAGGATCTTGAAAGTGAGGAATCCGAACGTAAGACCGAGCACGACAAAAAGCGAGAAAAAGAGCGATGCCCTCACAAAACTGTTCACGTCTTTTTGCATAATATCACTCCGAAAAAACCGTCCATCGCGTGCTTATGAGGATATGTCCTGAAAAAACCGTTTTTTACGAATGGAGTCAGGAACTCCTGTCCGGCTCTTATAATACGGAATTCTCCCGCCGTCTTCAAGAAGTTCCGTATCACATTTTCACCTTCAAGAGGATCCGTCGAACAGACGGAGTAAAGAAGTCTGCCGTTTTTTTTCAGAAACTGAGCAACCGCGTCAAGCAGATGAACCTGCTTATTGGCGAATGCGACCATGTCTTGTTCTGTATGTCGATATCTGACATCAGGGTGTCTCCTGATCACACCGGTGGAAGAGCAGGGAGCATCGAGAAGAATACGATCAAACCTTTCGGTAATCTGTATTTTTGTTACGTCAGACTGCAGAAGCTGCACCGATCGTATGCCAAGTGAACGCATATTCTCTTCTATCCTGAGAGTGCGACGTGGATCTTTTTCAACAGCAACAATCTCTCCCTGATCCTTCATAAGCTGGGCAATATGCGTGGTTTTTCCGCCCGGGGCAGCGCATGCATCAAGTACCCGTTCCCCCTGACAGGGAGACAGGAAATGGCTGATCAGTTGAGATGCCTCATCCTGGACAGCAAACAACCCGTGGAAGCCAGCTATGTCCTGGTATGACACACTATTGCCTACAACGATGCCATCGGGGGAGAATTTTGTCGGATTTGACGGAATGTTCTCCTGTCTAAATACTTCAAGGAGATCGTCTCTTGATATCCTGAGTGTGTTTGCCCTGAGAGTCAACGGGGGCATGTTGTTATTCGTTTCAGCGAGGGTGCGTGTCTCGTTGATACCATATAATTGTATCCAGCGCCTGACCATCCATTCGGGGTGAGACGTGTTGATTGAGATGTCTTTTACTGGATCATCAAAAAAGATGGGGAATTTGATCGTTTCCCTCCTCCGAATAGCGCTTCTCAAGACTGCATTCACCAAGGAAGGCTTTCCGTTCTTTTTTTCTATTTCCACTGCTTCATGGACCACGGCAAAATCCGGAACGCGCATAAAAAGCATCTGATAAAAAGCGATGCGGAGATTGGTGACCGTGTTAACCCTGAGAGGATTGATATCCATGACGAACATGGCAATGACCCGGTCCAGGACATAAAGATGACGCAGAACACCATATACGATCTCCATGACAAATGCACGGTTTCGCCGGTCAAGGGTTTGTGCGAATTGGTCAAGGGAATGCTTAGGTTTGCCTTTCTTTTTCAGGATATCGTTAAGGCATGCAATGGCAGAAATCCGCGATTCTGTCACGCCGTTGCCAGGTGCGACCGTGCAGAGGTGAGTGGCTCACTCAAGAAAGAACAGTCGGTGAGCAAAAGATTATACAAGAGGATAGTGATCGTGTCCATTCTTCGCATGGAATTGTTCATGAAAAATCTCCTACATGATGACATGCCAGCAGTGAAAATTCAATGAAATATGCAGGTTGTATCGACCATGGACCCGCAAATGATCTATAATAAAGAATGGCATTACTTGAAATACGGAAATTTCCGGCACCTGTACTGAAAAAGAAGACTGCCCCGGTATCTGTTTTCGATGAAAATCTCCAGAAGCTCATCGATGACATGGTAGAGACCATGTATGCTGCTCCCGGTGTAGGTCTTGCCGCACCTCAGGTGGGCGTTTCTCAGAGGCTTGCCGTGATAGATATAAGTTCAAGGGATGAAAAATACCCTCTCATCGTCCTCATAAATCCCTGCATTGTAAGAACGGACGGCGAGATCGAGTTTGAAGAAGGTTGTCTCAGTATTCCGGAATATACGGCGAAGGTTAAACGATCTGAAAATCTCATTGTTCGTGCGCATGACCGAGATGGGAGAGAGTTCGAAATCGACGCAGGCGGTCTTCTCGCTATTGCCCTGCAGCACGAGATAGACCATCTTGAAGGCCTTCTTCTTATTGACAGAATAAGCCCCATTAAAAGGGAGTTTT
>DKBO01000199.1 GCA_002448975.1 Nitrospiraceae bacterium UBA6898 | reverse complement strand
AGCATCGGGTCATGGGTGCATAACAGGATATCACTCACGGTATAGGGAAAAATGCAATTCCAGTGCCAGAACAACACCAGAGGCAACCCCTTTATATTACATAGTTATTTTCTTATGCACGAAAAAAGTGAAGAAAATTGCCCCAGCCTACCGGGGAAATTTTCCCCAACAAAGCCGGGGCGTCAAACACTCCTGCCGGGTCACTGCCGTGTTATGATGATCTCCCCCGACACCGGCGTCGGCTTCTTCAGGCTGTCGACCACCGGGCAATGGCTGATCACCTTTTCCGCAAGAGCACGCACCCTGCTTTCATCATCCGGACTTTCGATACGGAAGACAAATGTTACCTCTCTGAACCCTGCAGCAATGTCATCGATCATGAAGAGGCCGCGCAGATCAAGCGTGCCCTCCACGTCAACGGACAGGGACGTTATGGTCAGCCCCTCATGCAGCGCAAACTCATAGAACGCAGCCTCAACACATGCCGCAAATGCTGAAAGGAGCAGTTCAATCGGGTTTGGCGCCTGGTTCTCGCCCCCCGCAGCCTCTCCGTAGTCAGACTTCACCAGATGCTCCCGCACCTGTGTTTCGGTATAGAGGTTCCTGATGTGCCGGGACGCCACCTTCGGCTTGTAGACGGCTGCTTCCGGCTTGCGCTTGAAAAACTCGATTCTTGTTGCGACGATCTCCTTGAGATTTCTTTCTGCCATGCGATGACTCCTCCTTATATCGTGGGACAGGTTAGACCTCATTATTTCATAAAAGGGCACTTACTGCAAAAATGTTTTTATTCTGTTGCATGCATTGCGGCGCAGCCATTTGAGCATCAAAGGACTTTTTGGTTATAGTACCCCTATGAAGACGACCATTGTATGCGGGATGCTGGGGGCAGGCAAGACCACATTCATCGGACAGTTCATCAGGGATATCAAGGGGAAGGCCGTCGTCCTGGTCAATGATTTCGGCAAGACGGGGATAGACGGGGAGATCTTCTCTGCAGAGGGGATCGAGTCGATTGAACTACCGAGCGGGTGTGTCTGCTGCACGCTCAAATTCGACCTCATCACTACCATCCGGAAGATCATCGATACGCTTGCGCCCGAACACCTCCTGATCGAACCGAGCGGCGTTGCTGCGCCTTCGGGCGTACTTGAGGCGCTTGAGGTAATACACATAGACCGGGCAACCGTTGTGGGTATTCTCGATGCAACGGAGTTCCTAGAGCTGTACGAAGCAGAGATGTTCGGCAGGTTCTTTGAAGACCAGATTACGAACTCGGACGTCATCCTCGTGAACAAGGCGGACCTGGCAGAAAAAGAGATCGTGGACAGGACCGTCCAGACCGTCGAACAGTTGAATCCGGGCGCGATTGTCTATCGGACGGTCAACTGCCGAACAGGAGAACCGATTCCGGCTGTCTCAGGAGGAGAGCGGCCGGCAGGAAGACATGACCATCACTTCCACTTTGACACCCTATCGCTGAAACTCGGCAATGACCTGGATCTTGAGGCGATCAGCAGCTTTTTCCATGAGATGACAACGGGCAGGTACGGTGACATTGTCCGGGCAAAAGCGCTGGTAAACACGGCGCAGGGCCCCTACAAATTCGACCTTTCCTTTGCCAACGTGCAGAGCGTATCCTTCGCGAAAGAGATCTCTGCAAGTCGTCTTGTCATCATCGGAACAGGCCTGAACAAAGAAGACCTTTCCTCGGCCATCTGATTTATTGCTGCCTAGATGCCATCGGACAGACCGTTCCCGGCGAAATGCGACGAACACCGACCATGCCGCAGGTATCTGAAAGCTGCAACGATGAAGATTATCAGAACAAAGGCGCATAGCGTTACGGATGAATCGCTCCGGTAAGGTCGTTCGAGTCCTTACGGGAGCCACGTTCAATCCGGTTGTTCGGTTGCCTGTGGAGTCGAGGAGTCAATCGAGTCAAGTACCGTCGTGTAGGTTCTCGTGAATGGCCCTTTCTTGCCGATGTGCTTCACAAGAAAATGCGGCGGGCTCTTCGTGAGCCAATAGGTAATTGTCGCTTTGAGAAAAGCAACGCCGATACGAACTTCCATGCGATAGCAGGGGAACGCACCAGCAGGCACGGTCACGATTTCCGTTCCTTGATTGCGGACGGAAACCGTCACGGTTTGACCGGAGAAATCCACCATGAAGACACGCCATTCCTCCCCTGTGTCGAAGGGAAACTGCCGCATAAGATAGAGGAGTGACGCATCGACCGCGAGTTTTTTCCCGTCGGGCACACGGATGCTTCGCGTGTTGCTGTTCTGCCCATGTGAGACATCGATAGAAACCGTTCCATTCTCATTCCGGATCCGGGACTGCTGGTTGACTTCGCCGTCAAGGGATGTTGCGCTTTCCAGGGTAGCGGAAACGACGTTGCCCTGCGGTGTCAAGGTGATGGTGACGGTTTGCAGAGAGTCCCTGCCAAGTGTTTGAGAGGAAAGCAGCACAAGACCATCCGCGGAGCCATATGCCATAATAATGGATTCTTTTCCGCGTTCGTCCAATCGGGTTCCCGGAGCAGATGTGTATCGATATGTTTCCGGCGCAACTGGCGGCGTATTGCTCGATGTTGCCTGTACAAGAATTGCGTCGAGGGCGTATCCAGTCAGACACGAGATCACAAACAGGAGCTTCATGAAGTGCGATGTAACACGATCCATAATATGCCCAGGAGCGGAATGAGGCCAAACCAAAGAATGAACAGCAGCGCGAGACGCATTATGCCGTCAATCCGGCAGTCGAACAGGCGCCTTCTGATTACCGTCAAGAGGGAAACGCAGAGCATCACGGCGTGCGGAACGGTTATTGCAAGCAACACAGTGCCCGCACCGCGCAGATAACCGTGCGTGAGCAGAAGACCGCTGCTTGATGCCGCAAGAACAGTTGAGACCAACGCTAACACTGAGGCCGGGCGGGGCCCGAAGAGAACAGCAAGCGTTCTTTTAGAAACAGCTTTGTCTGCGCTGTAATCCGGGAGTGCCGAGATCGTAATGGCCGCAAACACTGCGAGAAACAGCGGCACGCACAGGAGCCACGGGAGCGGCGAGTTGAAACTTTGGGTTTGGAAGAAGAAGCCGGCCAGAAGTACATAGGGGCCGTTGGTGGCCGCCACAACAAGTTCACCGAGTCCTCTGTAACAGAACTTCATTGGCGGCGCCGTATACCCAACGCCAAGGAAGAGACCCAACAGGAGAATCCCTGCCACGGACCATGCGGTGCCGTTGCCGCTGATCTGGGAAAAAAGGAGGACCGCAGAGGGGATAAGGAGACACAGGCTGATGAATATAGCCGTGCGGATCTGCCTGAAAGACAAAAGACCGACGACAAGGACCCTGGAGCCACCGGTATAGGCGCTCCAGTTCTGGTTCAATTTGTCCGTCTGGAAGTCGAAGTACTCGTTCACGAGAACTGTGCACACCTCCAGGAGGAACATGCAGAGATAGCCTGCCAGATAAATACTTACATCAAACAATCCATGAGCCAAAACAGCGCAGGCCGCGCCGGCAGTGTATGCAATCCAAGACATGGGATAGAACTGAAGTCGGATGGCCCTTAACCAGGGAACGATCTTGGCGTCGTTCGGCGAAGCAACGTGATTGTTATTCATTGCCCCTCCCTCCGATCAGTTGTTCAGCAGCCTTTACTGCAATTTGTCCGTCAGGCAGACCAGACCTCGGGCTCAAATATCCCGGGAGTGCAGTACTCCACCCGATACGGCTCTATAATGACGACTCCATACTTTGGATCGTCTGGACCATCAAAGAAGGGCTTGAGCATATCATTCCAGAATTCATGACGCTCTTGCTTATCAATAGTGAATCGGGCGCGTCCCTGGATCTGCAGGTACGGTTTCATTTCCGCAGGGTTCATTACACCGCACGTGAGATGAATTTCCGGATTTTTGCTGATCTGTTCAACCTTGCGCGAGCCCACGAATGTGGCGATGCGAATTGTCATGTCGTCATCTGACACCGCAATCACGTACCGTACCCACGGCTTGCCTTCAGCCGTCACGGTGGCCAGTGCCGAGAGTTGCGGCCGACCAAGAATACCCATAATGCGTTCTCTGATATCTGACATACAATCCCTCCCTCCAATTTCTTTCCGCCCGCTAAGGTAACCACGCCCTGCCGAACAATTAATCTGTCTCGCAGGTATTTTTCTCGTTCATAACGTGATAATATCATATTCGGAAGTACCTGCAAAGGAATTATTCCTTTAAAATCAGGAGATATCAGGCAATCATTCAGGGTATTTTGTGAATAATCTGGGCTAAGTAAGGCTGGCAAAGAATCAGGGAATTTGTCTTTATTGTTTAACAAGCGTAACTGGCAGAACACAGATTGATAGCTCCGGCGAGGAAGGACTGTTGACTCCTGATTCTTTTTCATCGCTTTTTCGGATATTGTTTCAAATCGCGATAGTAGTTCTCGTGAGGAGCTGGAATGAACAGTTCCAGATCGTCACCAACCTTTCGATAGGCGTAAAGGTATTGAGCAGTATTAATGTTGAATGTATGAACAAATACACCTCTGCGGTCTCCTTTTTTTTCTTCCCCGATAGACGGGGTCATCGCAATTGTCCGTATCTCCTGATCCAGGGCCGATCCTTCCTGCTCCGTCATCTTCTTTAGTCTTTGTGCAGGGGACCTTGAGTGTATATTTTCACAGGGGGTTACGAGAATAGGTATTCGCTTTTCTCACCCTGCGCCAATTCCTGCATTCCGATCAATATTTCCTTAATGAGGGAGTAAGTCAGATCAGGATTCTCTTCAGTGCATTTATCCATGCGGGCCCGATGTTCAATTTGTACGGCTAAGGACCTTATGGTCCATCCGGCTGAATTTCTTTGCCTTATGAAACAGCTCTTCCGATACCCTCACTGCTGTTGCCATGGCACATTGCTCCAATACTGTCTGTTATAGTATGTTTTATTTTAAATCTGTGTAGCGTAATGCAACCGAAACAAAGATGGCTTTAGCAGGGTGGCCTGATAACGCAAGAAATAAAGCTGGGGACAACCAATACCATTCGGTACTGTTGATCCTACCAGAACTATGACGCGCATCATGATAGCAGGTCTAGTTGAGGAGGAAGAAAGCGGGAGCAGACTTCTCAGCGCCTGACGATGGGTCCTCTTTCTTTCATTTCCCGATATGAGGAGCTCTGGCCTGTGTCGGCGGGAAATCAGGATGAGACCGTCAGGAGTTTATTACTTCTTTACGTAATCGCTCAGGCCGTATTTTCTGAGCTTGAGATACAGGGTCTTCCGGTCTATGCCGAGCACCTGGCTCGCCTTTGACTGATTTCCGTTGAACTCCCTGAGCACTCTCAGGATATGGTCACGCTCCATATCCTCAAGCGAACTGCCTGAACCCTGATCTGCAACAGATTTGGCAACAGGCATGGACAGGTCGTCCGCCTCGATTCGGTCTGAATCGCAGAGGATGACTGCACGCTCGATCACATTTTCCAGTTCACGAACATTTCCGGGCCAGGGATAACCGCTGAGCGTGGCAAGTACCTGCGGGGCGAAGCCCATGATGGTCTTCGAGAGCTTCCGGCTGTACTTGTCGAGGAAATATCCTGCGAGATCGGTAATATCTTCTGTCCTTTCCCGCAAAGGCGGGATGGTAATATTGATCACATTGAGCCGGTAGTAGAGATCTTCCCGGAACCTTCCCTCGCGGATGAGATCGCGCAGGTCCTTGTTCGTCGCCGCGATTACCCGCACATCCACCTTCAGTATCTTGTTGCCGCCCACGCGCCTGAACTCGCCGGTATCAAGGAAGCGCAGGAGCGTTGCCTGCAAGCCCACCGGCATCTCTGCGATCTCATCGAGGAAGAGCGTTCCCCGGTCAGCCACCTCGACAATACCGTGTTTCGATTCATAGGCATTGGTAAAGGCGCCCTTTTCGTGGCCAAAGGCTTCTGATTCGATGAGGTTTTCCGAGAAGGTCGCACAGTTGAGGGCGATAAAAGGAAGCGTGCTCCGCGCACTGTAATGCCAGATCGTGTTGGCGACCAGCTCCTTGCCGGTACCGCTCTCTCCCTGTATGAATACGCTTGAATCGGTCGGTGCAATCTTCCTGATGAGGGCATGGATGTCCTTCATCTGCCGGGAGCTGGATATGAACCGAAACGGCGATTCCTTACGCACCAGTTCCTGCTCGAGGAGACGGCTCTTGATGCTCAGTCTGCCGTATTCATATGCCCGGTTGATGATGATGACCAGTTCATCCAGCTTATAGGGCTTCGTGAGGTAGTCGTAGGCGCCGTGCTTCATGGCCTCGACAGCGGTCTCTACCGTTGCCTTTCCCGTGAGAACGATGATGGCAGGAGCGGCAGGGTCTGTTCTGAGCTTTTTCATCACCGATATGCCGTCCATGACCGGCATCATGATGTCAAGGAGCACGACATCATAGGCAGTCTGTTTTGCCAATCCGAGGGCGGTCTTCCCGTCTGCGGCAACATCCACGGAGAAACCCTTTCGCGTAAGTTCCTTGTTCAGGAGCCTTCTGAACGGCTCTTCATCATCGACGACAAGGACCTTAATCATGTTCTGCGCCCGCCGGCAGGCGTATGATGAAGCTGCTGCCCTCTCCCACGCTGCTCATCACATCGATGCTGCCGTCATGCTCTTCGATGATCTTGTAGGATATGGCGAGGCCGAGCCCGGTCCCTTCTCCGACAGGCTTTGACGTGAAGAAGGGGTCAAAGATCTTCCCGATGATCTCCGGGTCGATGCCGGCACCGGTATCAGCTACCGTTACCTTTATGTTTCTCTTCTGCCCGGCCCGGCCAATATCTCCGTCCATCTCTGTCGTGATCGTGATACTGCCACCCTCAGGCGTAAAATACATGGAATTGATGATGATGTTCATGAATACCTGCCGCAGGTTGCCGGGGTCTGCATGGACCTTCGGGATATTTCTGTCCAGCTTCAACCCGATATTATGATTCAATCTCTTCGCCCGGTGATTCACCAGGAGGATGACCTCCTTCACCAGCTCGTTCATGTCGATCTCGCGGAAGGTCCCTCCTGTCGGCCGGGCAAAGTCAAGAAGGCTCCGCAGGATGCCCTTGCACCGGAATATCTCATGGTGAATGGTCTGGAGGTACTCGGGAAAGTCCTCGAACTCCGGAGACGCCAGAAGCGACTCATCCCGCGACCGGTCCAGGAGCGCTTCTGCATACCCTGCGATGATCCCGAGGGGATTATTGATCTCGTGTGCAATTCCCGCAACAAGCGTCCCGAGTGAGGCAAGCTTGTCTGAACGCAGAAGCTGCTGCTCGAGCCGCTTCTGCGCGGTAACGTCCTTGAGATAGTGCACGAGCGAGTAAAGCTTCCCTTCGTCACTGATCAGGGGATAGGTCCAGAAATGGAAGATACTGCCCCCCGGGCTCTTCAGTTCCCTGAAGCAGGGTCGGAGCTCGCTCAGCGACTCGGTGCAGCTGCATTCATCATCAAGCATGCCGATCATCACGAAAAGCTCCCTGCAGCTCTTCCCTGCTGCCTCTATCATGGTAAGTCCTGTCCTGTCGAGCAGTGCCCGGTTCGCACGGACCACATGCTGCCGGCTGTCCTCAATCCAGACCATATCGGTAATGGCATCAAAGGTCTTCTCCCACTCCTTCTTTTCGCGGGAGATCTCCTCAAAAAGCAGGGCATTCTCGAGCGCAATGGATATATGCTTCGCAACCGGCAGGAGGATCTCAAGATCCTTGTCTGCATAGTTTCCGGTATTTCTGCTGTCAAAATTGAAAACCCCGAGAATCTTGTCATGATAGAGCGGTATGCTGACCGTTGAGCGTATGCCTTCGCGGAGAAGCTTCTTATCCAAGGTGAATTCCGTTGTGTTCAGGTCATGGCTGATCCAGGGCTTGTTGTGCCTGACGACCCAGCCGGCACTGGTACCATCAATCGGGGCCCTGATGCCTTTCTTCATGATCGTCTGCATGTCCGTGTCGAGGGCGAAGATGAGCAGGTTGTCCTCCTTCTCGTTATACAGCAGGAGGCTTGCCCTGTCATACTTGATCAGCTTCCTGATCTCGGCGACCATGATCCTGAAGATCGTGCCTATGCTCAGGCTCGAGTTGACAATACCGCTCAGTTCATTGATCAGTTCGATCTGCTTCATCTTCAGGTGAAGCTGCTCGATAAGACGGATGTTTTCCATGGCAACGCCGAGCAGGTTGCCGATCGGTACAAGGAGCTGTGTGTCCATGGAGGTAAAATAGGATTCCCGCCTCGTTCCGAGGCCCAGTACTCCCAAGAACATGCCTTTCGACCGTATCGGAATGGCGACAACGCTCTCGACCCCATCTGCGCCGGCATGCAGGCTGGTGACACGCGGGTCCTGCGATGCCTTTTCAACGAGCAGCGGCATACCTGAGGCAAACACCTTGCCGAAAATGCACTCGCCCTCCTTCAGGTCCCGTTCTGCTGACCCGTCATCGACGAGGCTCTTCTTTACCCTGAGCTGAAGGATATTCGCGTCAGGATCAAGCAAATAAATCCAACCCCTCTCCACCTCCATGATGCCAAGGAGCATGTCAATGGTCTTCTGCATAATCGCTTCGATGGCCTCATTCTGGGCCAAGATATCTGCAAAGGCCTTGAGAATCGACAGCTCTTTCGTCCTCTGGAAGGCCTTTCTCTGCAATTTCCGCTGTTCTGATATGTCGTTCAGCACAACCAGTTTATGAGAAGAAGCGTTCTCTTGGCACGGAATAATCGAAATCCGTGCTTCAATGAAATCACCGTTCTTTCGGATGACAGAAGAGATAAAATAGCTGTCCGGGTACGCGCTCCTAATGTCACGGGACTCATTCCTCTTGAGCCCAGCTATCCTGAGCGCATGTCGCCGGTCAGAGAGTATGAACATGTCCAAGGGTCTGCCTGCCATCTCATCCGGTTCATACAGGAAAAAGATGCGGGCGCTTTCGTTACAGGAAATGACCGTAAATGCTTCATCGATCAGAAGAACCGGGGTATTGAGAGAGTCAAAGGTCCTGAGAATACCTTCAGTCTCTTTCTGAACGGCCGTTTTCATGAAGTATTATATCACTAATCGAAAGACGGTCGCCCGGGAGGGCCGCATGAACAGTAGAGAAATAACAAAGACGGAAAAGACAATGACACTATTGCTGAAGCTCCTGCCGCGCTACGGAACCTGAATGCCGGAGATGTTTGCGATAATCCACTCGCCCTTTTTGTCGACCTTTTCCCGTATCCTGATCGAGGCATGAGTAAAGGTGAGCTTTTCACCCTTGCGGTATTCCCGGTTATCCGCAAGCACTTCCAGTGTGATCTTGCTGATGTCGACGACATGTCCCTGCGTACCCATATAGGTCTTCTGGTTCAGGGGGACAGAGGATATTGTGCCGAGCTGCAGTTCCACCACCCGGTACTGCCGGTCTTCAAAGTATTTTCTGATCACGGTGCCCACCGTATCCTGCGAAGGAGCTACAGAACAGGCAGCAAGGAACACTGCTGCCAGGCCGATGAAGATGATGCGGGAGAGGCGGTCAGGTCCGGACAAGCTGCTTACCTGCTTCGTATGCTTCTTTCATTGCCGTTGGATGTTCAAGAATGGCACCCTTGGCATCCACCTGAAGGAACCCGAGCACTTCGTGGGACGGTACACTGACGGTCCTGAAGAATGCCTTGGCAGTCGCATCCCCGCACTGAATGCCGATGTCCCGCTTCATTCCCCCCACCAACATGAGCAGGCCCTTCCGCCCATGCGGCCCTTCCGGGATGGTCTTTTTCAGCAGGTACTTCTCACACCAGAAGGACTGGCACCGGTCCACCATTGCCTTGGCCTGTGCGCTCATGCCGAAGAAAAAGATCGGGGAGGCAAGGATGATCCTGTCCGCCTCCCTGATATCCTGGTATACCTCGACCATGTCATCATCGATAATGCATATGCCGGTCTTGTCGCAACCGCCGCAATCCTGGCACGGCTTGATGCGCATGTAGTTCAGCTTATGTATCTTTATGTCGTGTCCCTTCTCCCGAACAGCCCGCACCGCTTCATTCAGCAGGAGCTCGGTATTGCCGTCAATGCGGGGACTGCCCAGGAATGCGAGGACTCTCATGGTTCAGTCCACCTTTTTGAATGCCTGCTTCTTTGCCCTGCAAACAGGGCATTCATCAGGGGCTGCGCCTTCGACCGTCATGCCGCAGACCTGGCACACATAGTAGTCGGTTTCTTCGTTCTTGCCGAGATTCTCGAGGGCCTTCTTATAGAGGGCTGCATGGATCTTTTCGACCTCGTTGGCATAGACAAAGGACCGTTCTGCAAGTGCATTCGCTTCAGCCTTTGCCTCCTCGATCATCTTCGGGTACATCTTCTGGAACTCAAAGGACTCCCCCTCTATCGCCTCGCCCAGGTTTTCCTTTGTTGCTTTGATACCGCCCAGTTCGCGCAGATGATTATGCGCATGGACGGTCTCCGCCTCTGCCGCTGCCCTGAAGAGCTTTGCGACCTGCTTGAAGCCCTCGGCCTCTGCCTTCTTTGCAAAGGCAAGATACTTGCGGTTTGCCTGTGATTCCCCGGCAAAAGCCTCTTTCAGATTCTTGTCCGATTTTGATGCCATAATTTCTCTTCCTCCTTTTCTCGTCGTATGAATTTCCCGCTGATTTCCGGGTGTTCTTCCTGTGGATACGTGCACATTACCAGGAGAGCCTTACCGGCCGCTCTGCAGTCCTGCCTCTCCCTGCCGGCGACGTACGGCGCGAGACTCTTCTCTACCCTTCGAGTATTCCCTGCTCTTCCCACATGAACCAGTCGCCGGTATCCTTCAGAAACGCATAGGTGTTCTGCAGGATCGAATAATGCTCCTGTTCCTCGTCTGCAAGCGCAGAGAAAAGCTTTTTCTCTTTGTGATCAGTTGCATCAACAGCGGCCTTCCGGTAGAACTCATATCCCTTTGCCTCGAAATCGAGCGCCACCTTTACCGCATCCATCTCATCTGTTGAGGCAGAGATGCGGCTCATCATCTGCTCCTTGAGTTCGGAGAAGACCGTCTTGATCTCGCTTTTGGGACGCTTTTTCTCGATCTTCAGATCCAGTCCCTTCAGTATCTCGGTCAGCATCTTAAGATGCCGGTTCTCATCCTTGATGAACCCTTCGAACATCCTCCTTGCAAAAGGATGGCTCGTTCTCTGCGAGGCCTCATGATAAAACTTCATGGCATCGGTCTCCATCCTTACTGCTGTATCAACTGCCTTGCTCACCATATCACTCCTCCGTGCATGAAAAGTTCTTAGCTCTGTTCAGAGACCATTCTACTACAAAATAGACGGAAATCCTAAAACCGGACGATCCTTTCATGGACATCCGGGCAAGCTTCCCCTGCAACGATTACCCTCAACCCTTATGCTGTGTTCTCCATCGGCTTCCCGCAGCAGACGAGCGTTCCCGCCCCTGCATGGGTAACGGCAACTGCATTCCCACATATCGCACACCGGTAGCTTTCTCCCACTGTTGTCATCGAGGAATCTCCTTTCGCATGTTATTCTGAGACATTCTTATTTCGTTATTTCCCTGATTGTTTGCCACGGACTATGGAGTCTGCACCTGCAAACACCTCAGCGTTCCCATACCGTGCTTTGGGGTCCCGACAGGTGCTGCATGCGGTAAACACCGCTTAACTCGACCCGGGGCATTAACGCTTTTACCGAACGCTGCCTCTGCCTACCGGACGGACTGCCCCTCTTCACTCACAAAATATTTTTTGCCACCCGTAAATTTCGCAATGAACGACATTGCCGTTGCTGCCGACTCAGGGCAATCGCTCATCGGAAAAGGCCTTTTCCCAAGGACTTTCTCTGCCGAGTCGTCTTTCGGCATACTGATCCCGCTAAAAATCTTTGTTTGCCTCGGCCGATGCTACTGTTACCCTATTTTTTCAAATGCATTCTTGCCAGCCCTGCATATTGGGCATTTCCAGTCGTCAGGAAGGTCCTCGAACCGGGCGGCCTGATCCGCCTCTTTATACAGCCACTTACAGGTTGCGCATCTCCAGAGACCAAAATCCTTTCGCTCTCCAGTCTTTCCGGCAACTTCCCAGCCCTTTTCCAACCAATCCTCCAGGCGCGGCGGGTAATAACCGGNNATTCTTCAGTTCCAGGCCATCAACCCGGTAGCCCCCGGATATTTTTTCGACAGAAATTTCCATGCTTGTCTCCGAAAAGATAGATTCCGTTTATCAGGAAGCGATCAATGGATCGTCGCCTCTCTTTTGAAAAACCTATAATTGCAGGACGGGCAGAGTGTCTCCTCTTCGTCGGTCCAGAGTTCTACCTCGGACCCGCACTGTGTACAGGTGACGAATTCCGGCACCGGCGCATTCTTGGTGCTGCAGGGGCTTTTCTGTTTCTGCGCAGGATCACTGCCCCGCATGTGCCTTCCTCCAGCCTTCCTGCGCCAAACGCTCCATCCTGTCGATGCCCCATTTCTTGATCTCATCAAGGTATTTTCTCGGATTGATCTTGGCAAGCTTTACCAGTTCCTCCCGCTCTTTCACCGAATCGATATGATCGGTCGGATAGACACCGCGCCAAGTGCAATAGCCCTGGTCAAAGAGATACTCGGGCGTAATTTCAGCACCGGAAAGCTTATGCGCCATAAAGCGGGCAACATCCATGTCATATTCGATGATCCAGTCGTTGTCCCTCAGCATGTTCTCAGCATTAAAAGAAACGTCCGCCGCGCATTGCGGACAGAAAAGCCTGTTGACAACCTCCACAGGCATGATCTCATCCCGGAAATTGAGGCTTGCCGTATGGGTCCCGCACTTACACATCATTTTGTGGTCAATACACATGTCATATCCTCCTTTCGTGCCCGTTCCCGCAGACCGGGCATACGCCGTAAAATTCAATATGGTTACCGGTGATCCTGAAGTCTCCCCTCACCTGTTCCGGAATATCGAGCATGAAATCCGCGTGGATATCCTTGACCCGCTTGCACGAGGTGCAGATGAGGTGGTGGTGCATCTTCGTGAAAGGGTCGAACCGCTTCTTAGCAGGATCTATCGTAAGCTCGATAATATATCCCTTTTCCCTGAGAGCGTCGAGTGTATTGTAGACCGTCGCTAAGGACATGGTCGGAAACTGTACAGAAACCGCCTTATAGATATCCTCTGCAGAGGGATGATCAGGGTTTCCCTCAAGAAAGCCCAGAATCGCCAACCGCTGTGGTGTAAGCTTTAAACCTATATTTTTGAATTTCTGCATATATTTTCTATCAATAATTTATTTTATATAATATCTTTTATCACATAATAATAATTCTTGTCAAGAAGCAATGGTCACAGGGAGAATGAACATGTGACCTCAGCCGGTCCATCCCGGTACTCCTAAAGAATATGCTTCTGTTCCCGGCATGGTAAGGCACTGATATAGGAATGTATGCGCGGACGATGCTTATCGGCAGGGTTGCATCGGAATAAATTGAAAAAATGACAGTGTGACTCCTGAGCGGCAGCGAACAAACGGTGTCTGCGTTGGCCTTCTTCATATTCCGATGGCAATTCTTCTGCTTCAGTTTTATTGGCCATAGGAAAGTGTTAATCGGCATTGAAAATTGACCCATCATCGGCGTCCAATTTTGACCCGCCTATGTGGGGGCTAACTGCTTACATACCAATCGGTTACGCCTCCTATATCAAGGGACAGAAGCATACGCTTCTTTCCAATAGGGAGAACCACACCCTCGATAGGAGCAAGGCGCTCAAGAAGCTGCTTGCAGCAAATAAGAGGCTCAATACAGCTTATCTCCTGAAGGAATCCTTCGGTCAATTGTGGAGCTATCAGACGGAAGGCTGGGCACGGCGGATCTTCGATAACTTGGAAGCAGTCGCTCAAATGGCAGCGGTTGAAGACGTATGAGAAGTTTGCAGGCATGATTGAACGTCACTGGGACAGTATCGCAGCTTACAGCAGGCCGGAAAACAAATTCTCTTTGGGATTCATCGAAGGGTTGAACAACAAGATCAGGGTCATTCAGAGAAGAGCCTACGGCTTACGAGATGCGGACTATCTCCTGCTGAAAATCCTGACGTGTATGCTCAAACAGATCTAAAATGACCCACTCGCTTACGCGAAGAGCCACTATAATAATTAGCGGCTTTCCTTAATCGCTCGCGAGTAGCGTACTAAGGTTCAAAAAGTTGTTTAAGTATTTTGTTGGGGAAAGGAGAGATGTATAGAATAGTTCTTCCTCCTACCAACACGAGTTTCCTATTTCTGATACTGTTTCTTTCCGTTCGTACACCACCGCATCGAGGAATCGTGGCTGACGTTATATGCTTCCGATACACTGCAAGGTCGATCAGGAGGGGAAGTGTGAAGGCTTCTTTCGGAAGTCAGCGGCGATCCAGATTAGATTCTTCCACGTGCATTAACTCTAAAGAATCTCCACCTTAGTGAAAACTGTCGCTGCGTGGGTGTCAATTGGGTAAGTATGACTTACCCTGTCAAAAGCCGCCGGGTGATCCGGCGGCTTTTTTCTGGATGTTACGCCTCAGTCAGAGAATTTACTGAAAACGAAATCAGTATCAGGCGTAATCTGGTGACAGGCAAAGCACTGGGTCTGCGCGGCTGCGTCCAGCAACGGATTCTTAGTTGCCGGATCGAAGATCTGGAAACCCCAACCGCCAGTCGATGCGTATTTTTTCTGGTCCTTCTCCATCACCGCCACGGCGATGCGCGCGTTCTGGAATGTGAAGCTGCCCGTACCCGACGCTAGCGTGCCGGGCTCCCAGAGATCGAAGGCGATGACCGAGCCGTCCTTGAACATCGTGCCGGCACTCCCCGCGGCGAGTTCGCGATAGCTCCTCATTGCCTTCTTGTTCGCGTAGATGTTATGTAGGCCGGGAACCTGGGCTCCGAGGTCGACACCGTTGAAGATGAATCCCGGCGTCACGATGCCGGTGGTGACATGGGTGAAAGTCCGAAAACCTTCCGGATAGTCGACGCTGTCTTTGTCGGCCAAGGCGAAGGACGTGGCCACCAGCACAAAAGCAACTGCGATCGAGATGATACCGGATTTCTGAAAATACATGGGTGATTCCTCCTGTAAGTGGTATTTCAGCTAATACGCTGATTTTAAAGACTGTTTTTCGTAGACCCACAGGCGCACTGCGCTCCAGGGTCGTTGTCAGTACATTTCCCGCAGGTGGATATGCCAAGTAAACTGTACAGCGGACACCACCCAAAAAGTCCCGTCAAGAGCGGCACAAAGCCGAGATACCCGTACCCTGATCCGCCTATAAGGGCGAACGAAAGGACTCCAAGTCCACCAAGAATTCTGATGCCCTTGTCAATTGTACCCACATTCCTTTTCATGTCTCATCTCCTTCTCGTGTTCGAATTTGGTGCGAACAACAATAAATTTAGTATAGGAATAACCAAGGGCAGTGTATGTGACTTTATCACTAAGAGGAGGCTTGATGTTCCCTATATCTTCTTCGATACTGTTACCGGCAAGGCTCATCAGGACATAAAAAAGAGCTTTGCAACGGCGTTAAGGCGGGCCGGGATCAAAGATTTTCGTCTTCATGACCCGAGACATACTTTCGCTTCTCACCTTGTCATGGCCGGGGTTGATATAACAACGGTATCACGGCTCCTGGGACATAAGAGCTTGACCATGGCATTGAGATATGCACACCTTGCACCGGCTCACATGACAAAGGCGGTCAATATCCTCGATTCAGCGCTTAATGAAACCTCCAATTCACATTCACTTCACAATACAACAAAAAAGGGGCTCAGCATAAATGCCTAACCCCTGGATTTAACTGGTGAACCGTGGAGGATTCGAACCTCCGAACCGCTGATTAAGAGATATGCCTTTATCCGCCCTTGAATCCCCCCGGGTATTGCGGAG
>DKBO01000001.1 GCA_002448975.1 Nitrospiraceae bacterium UBA6898 | reverse complement strand
AAAGATGCTTTACTGATCCGGCAATGTAATGCCGTAACATTCTGCAATGAGCATATTTCTTTTGGAAAGAGTCAATTCGCCGGCGGATTGGTGTCGCCTATCGGTCGGTGGAACGCAGCATACTGACCCGATCTGACATTGTCCGTCAGACCACGTAGTGGCTAATACAACTCAAATCGCATTCAGCAAATACCCGCCCTGCTAGAAAGTGAGGCACAGCGCGTCGGCGCTATCAGAAGAACCTTTGAGGGCTCCTCATCACATCTTTTTCATGAAGCGTCTTTGGCTTTTGTTGACCCCGTAAGTCCGTAACGATAATTCCTTGATAAGATTGTTTTCATGCATGGGATAGCTATATCTTTTCCATTCGAGGAGAGGATTATGGCCTGTCGTGCTCAAAGGGAACTGTCATTGTGCGGTCACATCCTGAATCTTTTTCCCAAAAAAAACTCTGGGCTTAGAGTTGGCCGAGGTTCAGTTTACCTTATGCCCTGACGAATGCTTTAGGCTTCCCTTCTATGTCACGGGCTAGCTAACCACATTCAGCGATTCTGGCATCTACACATTTTGTGTTCGCTCAAACTCCAAACGCAAAGTGTTTTCAATGAAATCTTACTGTCAGGTTACGGTCCGTTTCCGCCAGTCAAACCTTTTCATGTCTCACTGGTCAAACCCGTGGCTTACCTGTCAATGAGTTATGAGACTGTTCAATGCTGCAACGCAAATTCATGAAGTAAAGGGGGATCGCCAAACCGATAAGCAGGACTCCCTGGCCCATGATGAGAGAGTTAACGCCTGCAAGGGTTATAAGATAAAAAGACGTAATCAGGGTACCGATTATGCTTCCGAATGTCGAAAGGGCATAGAGCGTTCCAATCGTCTTGCCGGATGTGTGAAGACTGCAGATCATGAGTTTTGCCGTATAGGGGCTGACGATTCCGAGAAATACTGCGGGGATCAGAAAGAGAATCGAGGAGGCTATCAACGGGCTCGTCCTTATCCCCAGGTCTTTCATGAATATCCAGTCTGAAATCGGTCCACTGTATAACGGGAACGTCAGGAAGAGAATGCCCGGAGCTACGATGATAAGGCTTAACTTTCTGGAAGACGGATTGATATCAGCGAGTCTCCCGCCCGAATAATAGCCCGCTGAGAGACCTGCGAGAAAGACACTGATCAGGCTTCCCCAGACAAAGACAGAGCTACCGAAGTTCGGGGCGAGCACCCGGCTGCCCAGAATTTCAAATGACATAACTATGGCACCACATATGAAAACCACGAACTTTATCATGTCGTTATCTCCTCATTGCGCACCTGACCTCTGGTGTTGATAGAGATTTACAGGAGCAAAATCGTCAGTGAGGACCTTGGCCCCCTCCCACTCATATGCCCCGGAGAGCTCGTATCGCGCTGCAAACTCATCCAGATCAATGTCGAACTTCTTTGCACTTTTGATTTTCGCAGCCCTGACTTCGACCCCATCCCTGTCTTTTATCTTACTGCTTGCCGTTGCCACAAAAATAAAGTTGCCCGACTTCATCCCCTTGAAAATATAGAGACAGGGAAAGGCATTCTTGTAGGTCATTACCATAGAATCGAAGAACTTGTTTCTGAACGGGGAAGTAATGTTGGCAGCAACGACACCGCCCTCTTTGAGTTTGCTCTTAATCTCTCTGAGAAACTCAAGGGTTGTGAGATGAAATGGAATATAATCATTTTGATAGGCATCAAGAATGATCCAGTCGTATTTCTTTTTGCTCCTTTTGACGAAAAGCCGGCCGTCATCGACATGCACTTTCATCTTCTCGTTCTCTTTAAAATAAAAATACTTTTCTGCGACAGTTACCATGTCCGGGTCTATCTCTGCGACATCAATAGCAGCATCCGGATAGCGTCTGGTAAAGTATTTGGGCATGGCCCCAGCCCCGAGACCAACAAAGAGCACGTCTTTCGGGTCATTGTCCAGAAAGGCGAGAGAAACAAAGCCCATCTGTGTGAACTCAAAGAGGAGCCGGTCCGGTGCATTTATGTAAATGCCTCCCTGCGCGTACTCCCTTTTCTGATTTCGCACATAGCGCTCGTTCTTGACCGTATCATCTATGACAGAGATATATTGGTAAAGAGAATTCTTCTCGAAGATAATTTTCTCCGATGCTTCGAGAGCGAACCCCTGCAGGGGGAATAGAGCAAAACAGAAAACCAACAAACATACTATTCTCGCCATGATAACTCCTTAAATGTGTTTCTGCCGGGCAGATTCTCGCTGGCCCAAGAAGATCCGGGCCAACTACTGATGTTCAGGCAGCAGGGGGAGAAAGACCGAAAAGGCATTCGCAAGGATTACTTCGAAAGACATGCGATTGCGTGTGCATTTCACGAGTGCATGAAAGACGATACATAATAGCGGGTGATTCCGTTATCGTACATAAGACCCGCTTTAACGAGCTGTTCCTTAATCGCAGGTGTGCGTCCGTTCTGCCGATAGCATTTTTGATATGCAGGTGTACACCGTTATGCTGCCCGGCAGACATTCCTTCATGCAATGATCCGTCATGGAGCGAAACATGATCATCGCTGCTGTCATGGTGATAGTCAGTAGCGTGCACGTGTTTGTGGTAGAGAGGCAGAAGAAACGTAATGCTGAGCAGAGAGATCAGGCAACGCGTCAAAGGCGATCCAGATCGTTGAGGGCTCGCAAGGGTCATACTGTTAGTTTACAACCCTCCCCCAAGGTTAAGAAACATGTTTTTCACTGCCCTTCAACTGCCTGTCTCGCCGCTCTTTTGCCTTCATCCACAGCCGCAACCCAGTGCTGATGTCCATTGAGCTCGGCATGGGCAAAGGCAATGCGTCCAAAGGGTTTGCGGATAACATCCCGTGGTGCAGGATTTCCGTCCTTGCCGAAGTAAAAACCGGGTTGCGGATTTACATATGCATATGCCCAGCGATTCAGGATAATGCCGGCGATGTCCCTATTTGCTTTAAAGTCTACATCTGAAAAAAGTTGCTTCATCTGCCCTACGATCAGGGACTCGAACTCGGCATAGCTTGTCCCAAGAAGCTTCTTCCTGCCGTTTTCTCCTTGTTCCTCAATTGGCGCTCCCGGGCGATGAAATGAGATATAGAAGGTAAGCACCGTGGGCTTATCAGGATGCAGAGGCGGGCGATAAGTACCCACATACATAGGTTTGCGGATGTTACAACCGAACCCGAAGCCGCTGAACCACTTGCAGGCCGTAAAGCCAAGCCGGTAAAGGAATCGCCAATTTGTTAGAGCCACGTTCACTACGAGTATGGGGGAGACGTGGAACTCGTTATAGGCTTTAGCATGGCTGGCTGGCAGGCCTGATACAACCTTCCGCGTCAAACGGCCGCCACATGCCATTACGACGCTTCGGGCCTTGAGACGGTAGAGTTTTCCATCGCGCAGATACATAATATGTGCGTTCTTTCCCTTCACAGAGCCGTCTTCTGGCTCGACACGAACAACAGAGGAACCAAGTCTTAAACGCACTTTGTTACCATCGCGATCCAGAACTGAGAAGCGCACGCCTCCGTTCTGGATATCTGCAAAGCTTTTGCCGCCTTCAATGGCATCGGAGATGAGAGCCTTAATGAAATAGCGGGAAAAGCCGTCATTGCCGCCCGGAAATGAATGCCAATGACTGTTCCTCAATGAGCGATGGCCCTGAAATTCAGGGAATCCAGGCATCGAGACCTGATGCGCAGCATAGGCGCTGATGACATCGCAGCCGAGCCCGACCACACTGGCAAGCACCGGATCAGCAAATCGTGTTATTTCCGGATCAAGCTTCAGAATCTTTTCCAGATAATTCTTATAGGTCATGGAATCAAGCCAGCGGCTGTAGTCATTGCCGTCATACTGGCGATCTGATATATTCCGCCAGCGAAAGAAATCTTTTTGAACCTTCTCTGAATAAGGCGTTCCTGCAAGCTTGTTTTCCCAGAAACCTGCTGCCCACTTGCCGGAAGTACCCTCTCCCCGCGGGGCATAATAGTGGCCGATGCTCTTTGAATCGAACCAGAGTCGATAACCGAAATTTGTGGGATCAAAGTCCAGGGGCTTCAGTTGGGGTGACATCTCACCATATTCAAATCCTGTGGGTATCCCAAGCTCACTGTATATATCGTATCCGGGGATGCCGGGTCGGTCAATGACGCCAAAGGCATTCGAGCCCTGCGGCCCGATAAGACGCTGTCCCTGCACCATGAAGTCATTCCTCTTTGCAACGCCTCCGAAGATCGGATGATTTTCGAGGATAAGGCACTTCGCCTGTTTTGAAGAGGACTTCATATATTCATATGCGGCCCCTAATCCGCTGAGTCCTCCCCCGACTATAACGAGATCGTATCGCTCACCGGTATCGAAAATCTCCTGGTTAGGCGTAGTGTAGGTACCGTCTTCAATTGACTGAAAAGCCCTGATGACCTCTACCGTATTGCCGTGTGAGGCGGCATAATCACCAATCCCTCCGAAGCCTTCCCATGCCGAAGACAGTGATTGAGCAAAGAGCTCTATAGGAGCGGAAACATGGAGAAGGGCAGCGCCGCTGCCAATCAATACGCCATTAAGGAAATCTCTGCGCGTTATCCTCATTATACTTGTCATTATAGCAGGAGATTTGATGGATTTGCGTTATGCCATTCCATCAGCAATAGAGAATTTTAGCGACTCCAGGGATGTGAAGCGCTGCATGAAACTCTCAGATTCAGCTTTTTTACCGAAGGTGTTTTATTGCGATTGTACTCTTCATGGAGTTTCGGTTTCCTGAAGGCGAGGACTCGCCGGTGGACATCGCATACTGACTTTTTCTGACATTGTCCGTCAGACCAAGTAGTAGCACCTGCATTACTCATGAGGTCACTGGTTAGGCCGCCTCAGCATCTAACGTTGTTATCCCGGCTTGTCCGAAATCTTTCTTTGTTTTCAGACGGATTCCCGCGATTCCTGACAGGCAGGTACAGGCTCCGCTCGCTGGGGCGCCTACTTATGGCGTGGGAATGACACAAGGTGAGGTTTTACGTATGACCTCCTGCGTGACTCACATCGCACGCCGCAAACACCCCGCCCTGGTAGAAGATCTGGCACAGCGCGTCTGCCCTCTAGCGATCACGTTTCCCCACAAAGGGTAGTCAACCCTAACCTCACGTGTAAAGGATTTTACGCTGTCGTACTCAAGAGAAAATGGTATTACGTGCGGTCACATCCTGAATTTTTTCCCGAAAAAAACACTTGGGCTTAGAGTTGATCGAGGTTCACGCTTACCTTCTGCCCTGAGGAATGCTTTAGGCTTCCCTTCTATGTCACGGGCTAGCTAACCACATTCAGCAATTCAGGCATTATGACATTTTGTGTTCGCTCAAACTCTAAACCCAAAGTGTTTTCAATGAAATCTTACTGTCAGGTTACGGTCCGTTTCCGCCAGTTACCCCCTCGTAGATGTAAATATCCCCGACCAGCTCGATTCATACCCCATATCAACTTCTTCCTCAGCCTTACCGCTCCTGTCAGATGGCTCTCTTTTTGCCAGTCGCTGCAACAACGACTTTCGGTCATGTGCCGGCGTGCCGGGATACAGTCCTGAATCCCTCAGGATCGTTGCCAGTAACTGTATTTTCAGCTTATTCATATTTCTACTCCCGATTATAATTAAAGCATTTTTTATGCCAGTATCATGATTTCGATAGCATCTTTCACTTCCGACAACAATACCTTCCATCACAGGGTATGAAAAGAATGATAATGTTGAGGGAACACAGTAACTTCAGGGGAGTTGAGAGCAGTATAATTAAGCTTTAGATCCGGAGAGTTATGCAACGTAATACACCCAGAGTAAAACGTTCCGTCTGTCATGAGAAAACGGAAGCCCTTATGGAAACCGCCCGTTTCATGCGGCAGGGTGATCATAAAGCAGGTGATTCTGCCAAACGTATCGGTGTAATTTGACTCTTAAAGATGCAACTGTATAGTTTGGACACGCTTTCCCCCATGTTTTAAGCAAATTTGGGCGGCAACGTGATGCATCGTTTACATTTTCATCGCGTTATCCGCCCGTGGATGTCGTCCCTTAAGTGTAAATACCCACGGTTTTCACTTGCATTTTTGGGAAAATCCCCATATTTTTATATAGCGCTCATGCAACAACGTGTTTTCTCAACCAGGGGGTAACATGAAAACAGCAGTTGCATTTATCCTCATAGTACTTGCAGCCTGCCCTTTAGCGTCCGGGGCAATGCCCGTTAACCGGACAGATATCATAAAAGATGCCGAGGTTGTAGCTGCCCGGGGGGAAAGCTGGGTACGTTTCATTACGCATGAAGAGTGGATAACCGCAGTATCGCAGCAGGAACTCACCTCAGGAGATACCCTCAGAACCGGCTCCTATGGAAAACTTGATATCCTTTTTGTGGACGGCACGCAGATAAAGGTCCACAGCAAGACTTCCCTGCTAATTAAACAAGTAAAGAAGACCGCAGCAGGGGAAGGGACTATCCTTGGGCTGCGGTCAGGAGAGATCTGGAGCAGGGCAAAGTCGAGCCCTGATGCCCTGAGGATTGAGACCCCCTCTGCGACGGCAGCCATCAGAGGCACGGACTGGGATATCGTCGTCGATGACAGGGGAGCAAGCTATCTTACGGTGCTGAAAGGCAAGGTTGAGCTCGCTAACGACCTGGGCAAGGTGATCGTTGCTCCGGGAGAACAGGCCATGGCAGAGGTGGGCAAACCGCCGGTCAAGATATTTCTTGTCCGACCCAAGGAACGGGTCCAATGGATAATATCCTATTCCTTTGATGTTGCCGGGAGCATCCCCTTTTATTCCTTCAGAAAAGATGAGGTCATAACGTTGCTTGATACGGCCAGGGGAAAAGTTCAGCAGAACCCTTCTGACATGCGCTCCAGGCGTTTTCTTGCAGGTCTGCTGTTTGACTTGCGTGCATATGATGAAAGCCTCTCGAACTTTGAAGAATATCTGTCAAGAGAACCGAACGATGCCGGCGCTCTGGCCTTCGCAGGACTTATCCTGCTTAGCAGGGGAGAGACCGACGCTGCTGCTTCCCGTTTTGACCGTGCAGCCGGTATCAGCGGCAGCAAAGGAACTCCTGCGGCAGTCGCTGGTATGGTAGGTGTCGCTCAACAGAGAAATGAGATCGGGAAAGCTGATGCCCTCCTCTCAGCTTATGCCCAGCAGGACCCATCACCGGTAACAGGAGTAGTCCTGGCAAATTTCAGGGCTTTCCAGGGAGAATTTACCAAGGCAATTGCGGTCTGTGATGATTATGCGGCCCGTTTCCCCGGTGACGAGCGCTTTCCCGCCCTTGCAGCAGACTTTTCCCTCACGATGGATGAACCAGCAAAAGCAGCAGCATATCTGGCTAAAGCCTTCGCCATAAACCCTGACTCTTCTTTGGCACATGCAATAGCGGGCAGGTCCCATTATCTGGAAGGAAGGGGAGAAGAGGCCGAAGCCGCCTACCGCAGGTCGCTCGTCATTGACCCTGCAAATGCTGAAACCTTGCGTGAACTGGGCCAAGTACTTATGGAAAGAGGATACTATGAAGAGTCAGACCGGGCGCTCACGAAAGCGATAGAGGCGAACCCTGATAGCCACGCCTCCTGGTCAAAGCGCGGCATGCTCATGAACTGGCTTGAGGATATCAGAAAGTCCGAAGCGGAATTCAGGACAGCGGCAGACCTGAATTCCGCTGACTATCAAGCCATCGACGGGCTCGGCTTCATTGCGCTCAAATCCGGGAAGACACAAGAAGCTATTCAGTATTTCCTCAGGGCAAGCACACTCGAGCCGAAATTTGCAGAACCGCACATATTTCTTGCAATAGCATACTACCAGCTTGAAGATGTCGGCCGCGCAATGGAAGAACTGCAACTGGCCATGGTCCTTGACCCGAGGGATCCTGTTCCTCACGTCATACGCTATATTATGTATCAGGACAGGTACAGACCCTTTGACTCGATACAGGAGGCCACCAGGGCTCTTGAGCTTCTGCCGAACCTGAAGAGCGTCAATCCGGTCGAGACGAATCAGAAAGCTCTTTCGAACCTCGGATCTGCACTCCTCGGTCTGGGCATGAGGGAATGGGCATCGAGCTATGCTGATGAGTCCTTTGACGCCTTTGATGCGTCTGCGTATTTCTTTACGGCCAATAAGTTTGAGGACAATCCCTTTGTCTACGTCAGTCAGCTCGTCCAGGGCTTCTTGACAGACCCGCTTTCGATAGGTCATTACAACCGGTATGAGCAGATCGTTCCCAAGCCTGTCCAGCAGCTCACCCTCAATACGACCCTCGGCAGCGAGGACGGCGGATTCTCACGCAGGCATAAGGTGCATTATCTCGGTTTTTTCAGGGAACCTTTTCAGGTCAAATATATCCTGGACTGGGAGAATCACGAAAGCGACGGGTTTCGGAAGAACGGCTACTCGCAGGGGAACCTCATAAGCTACGGTGTTGGTATCAAGCCGGACTATCGCAACGGCTTTTTCATTTACGGCGGCATTGACAAGTCAAAATACGGCGAACCCGGAAGGACGGACGCGAGTTCCGAACCGAACGATACCGTACGTTGGAACTTTTTCAGCGTCAATACCGGCTACAACCACCGCATCGGCAACAAGAACAATATCCTGCTCAACTTCTATTACGAAAAGGGAAAGCAGCGCATGGACAATCCCGATCCGTTCGGCACAGGACTTACCGCTGTGCAGATAACAACGATAAATGCCTTCGGCCTGGATTTCGCACGGCTCTTCTTCGACTGGGGCGTCTATGATGTTTCCTCCTGCAACCAGGTCCCGGCCTATGCCATCGACCTTGACGGCACCCTGCCGCTGGTCTGCCCTTCCGCCGTGCTCCAACCGAGCATCCTGGAGGCATCGATCGATCTCAATCCCCTGCATCGCTCCACCACAACCCATGAGGGATTCAACTACCAGATGAAGCAGGTATTCAACGCAGGTGACCATCACCAGATATCGTACGGCCTTGAATACGCGCGTATCATCAACGATACCCGCATCGAAAACAGCATCGTGTTCAACGGCCCTGCCCTGTATTATGCATGGCCCGTGCAGACGGTAGTGGTGCCGTATTACGAATCCGGAAGGGATGATCTCAGCCTGCGCATCGTCAGCAACGCTGTTACCGCATACCTCTCAGACCGCTGGAAACCGACAGAGAACCTCATGATTGAAGCCGGCATGTTCTTCGAATCATTCACGTCGGACCAGTCGGATGCAGAGAATATTTCGCCGCGGGTAGGGTTTGCCTGGAAATGGAGTAACCGGCATATCCTGAGGGCGGCATACCAGAAACGCCTGCTGGAAATATCGGACATAACGCTTGCCCCGGTGACCACGGCAGGGCTGTTCTTCGACTGGTATGACTGGTTTCTCACCCCCGGCATGCAGGTCACGGACTACCAGGCAGTATTCGAATCGCGATGGAACAGCAGACTCTTCACGGTTGTCGGAGTTGAGCGCCGCGACCTGGGATACCCCAGAACAACACCCTGGTCTACCACAAAGAGCAGAACAGACATTTTCTACGCCGCGATCAATAGCGTCCTGACAGACCATCTCGGCGCATACGTTCGCTACCGATATGCGAACAGCAAAGTGCTTGAGGGGTATTACCGGGGCAATGCCCTGCCGCTTTTGCCCCGGGAAGGCATGCGGGCCGGACTCGAATGGGTATCCCCGCAGAATGTCAAGGCCAGCCTGTCAACGGCCTATGCCTCCCACTGGTATGGCGATGAAGAAAACAGCTATAGCATGCCCTCGTACTGGACCACGGATTTCTCCGCCACATGGGAGCCGTTCAGGAAACATGTCATGGTCTCATTGCATGTTAACAACCTGTTTGACCAGGACTACGAAACCGACATAATGACGCCTGCAGCCGGAAGGTCTGCATTCCTTACCCTTGAATACCGCTTCTAAATCTCTGCGCATCATGCTTCAGCACGGCGGCGTAGGGCTGCTCTGCGGCGTAGTCGTCCTGCTCTTCAGTCTTACCCCCATAGGAACACTGCTGGAACTGAAAGGGTATGACCTTCTGCATGTACCACGGGGATCCGCCCCGCCCCCGAAAGAGATCGTCCTCGTCGCTATTGACGAGTCATCCTTTGCTGAATTGCAGAAACAATGGCCCTGGCCAAGAAGCCTGCATGCCAGGCTGATAGATGCGCTCAACAGCTCCGGCGCATCGGTGATCGGCTTCGACATACTGTTTTCCGAACCCTCACGTGAAGACGAGGATGCGGCATTTGCTGATGCCCTCAAGAAGGCGGGCAACGTTGTGCTTGCTTCCGATATCAGTACAAGCGACAATTCCCGGTACCAGCAGGAAATGCTCGTTGAACCGCTAAACGAGTTCAGCAGGCATGCCCGGACCGGACTTGTGACCGTACCCATTGATAAGGACTATGTCCTGCGCCGGCTGCTGACGGTAAGACCCGGAGAACATCTCTTCGCTGAACAGATCGCTTCGCTGTATCTGAAAAGAACAGTAGCCATCCCCGAGCGCGCCTATATATCATATGTTTCGCCGCCGGGGAGCATTCCCACGGTCTCTTATTATCAGGCGCTGGATCCTGCAGCGTTCCTTCCTCCCGGGTTTTTCAACGGCAAGATCGTCATCGTCGGCAGGGCAACCACAGCTTCACCTGAGCCCCAGAAGAACCTGGTCGATTATTTTGCTACGCCCTTTCTTTTCCTTTCTTCCGCAAAAAACCGCCTCATGAGCGGCATGGAACTTCATGCCGTCATTACCGACAATATGGTGAACAGTCAGTTCGTTGCCGCAGCCAACCTGATCTGGAAGTCCCTCATCTTCGTGTTCTGCGGTATCTTCGGGAGTTTCCTGCATCTCAGATGGAGACCGATAGCGGGCGCATTGACGACCGGGGTCTTCGGCAGCCTTTACCTCGCAGCTGCATACGCTGCCTTCGTATATTACCGTTTATGGGTACCTACGCTCACTGTTCTTTTTTCTTTCCTCCTCCCCTATGGCATTTTCGGCGTTGTGGCCTATGTCCAGAGCGAACAAAAGAAGCGGGAAATACGGAAGGCCTTTTCCCATTATCTCTCGCCCACAGTACTGGAAAGCGTCCTCTCCGACCCTGACAACATCAAGCTGGGAGGGAAAAAGGTACTGGCAACCGTGCTCTTTACCGATATCGCCGGCTTTACCGCCATGTCCGAACAGCTCCAACCCGAGGTGATTTCTAACCTTCTCAATAGTTACATGANNTGACCAGTATCATTCTCCGGAACAAGGGAACGATCGACAAATTCATAGGGGACGCGATCATGGCATTCTGGGGAGCACCGCTTCCTGACGCCGGCCAGGCACTCAACGCCTGCCGCTCTGCCCTTGAGATGCAGGACAGACTGACAACGCTCAGGACGGAGTTCCGGGAAAAGGGTCTTCCCGAGATCTCTGTCAGGATCGGAATAAACACCGGACCCGTAATTGCCGGCAACATGGGCTCTGCAGACCTGTTCGACTACACGGTTCTCGGCGATACGGTAAACCTCGCCTCCCGCCTTGAAAACGCAAATAAGCAGTTCGGCACCGGCATTCTGATCAGCGGGTACACCTATCAGGAGGCTGCAGATAAGGTCGCTGTCCGTCCGCTGGGCAATATCAGCGTAAAGGGAAAAGCGGAACAGATAGCCGTTTATGAACTGCTCTCCCTGATGCCCCTCCCCCCTGATACCCGCTGATGCGGACGTTTAGCCGTGCCGTTCAGAAGCACAGAGGGTCTGAATATTGCAAAACCGTTTGCATATGTGGAAAATGTATAGTGTCATGAGACGCATTTTTTCCCTTGCATGCATAGTCCTCTGCTTCTCCTCGCTGCTCTTTGCGGAAAAGACCGCCGAGGTATCGCTTCGGTTCATCAGGCAGGACAACCTCGTGCGGGTCGTTATCGAAGGAGAAGCGGATGTCGTTGATCATGCGAACACGATGATTTCTGCCACAAGCGTCAGGATCGACCTCCCTGTCCCGTTTGACCTGAAAAAACCCGCGGACTTCATCTTTGAGACGGCAAAAAAAGACCGTTCGCTCTTCATAGCCACAAAGAACGTTATTGACACAAGGTCGTACAAGCTTTCCTCACCATCCAGGATCGTGATCGAGATGAAGACCCTGCCGAATTTCCAGCCGCAGGAAGGAAAACCTCAAACGCCGGATACAAAAAAACCGCAGATACCACCTGCCCAGCCGGTGCAGCAGACAGGGGCCCCGGGGCAAACGGAACCGGCAATACCTCCGCCTGCTCTTCCTTTGGCCGCTCCTGCTGCCACACTCAGGACCGTTGTCATCGATCCCGGCCATGGGGGATATGACTACGGCATATTCACCCAGGATTTCAGGGAAAAGGACTTCAGCCTGGCTCTCGCAAAAGACCTGAGTGCACAGCTCCTGAAAAAAGGCATCAGGGCGGTGATCACGCGAAAGGTCGACCAGTCGCTCCCCCTTGAAGAACGCATTAGTGCTGCCAATGCCAGGTCTGCCGACCTATTTCTGAGCATCCATGCAACACCGGCAGACGCATTCGCTATCACCACGGCTTTTATTGATGATCCGGGAACTGATCCCGTGATCAGGCTGTACAAACTTTCCTTACGTCAGAACAGACACCTTGACAAGAGCAAGGCTATTGCCCGGTCAATCAGTGATGCGATAGCAGAAGTTTTCAAGCCCGGCGCTGTCATGCAGGAGCTTCCCCTGCCGGTGCTCTCGTACCTTGATACCCCCGCCATCCTTATTGAGTACCCGGTGACCGCAAAAAAGACATTTAGCCAGAAAGAGCGGGACAGGCTCATCACCGCGATCGTAAAAGGTATTGTCCCATGAAAAACAGGGCTGACTGGATCTTGCTCGTCATCCTCTTCTTCATTGCGGGCGCTGCCGGGAGCTATTTCTTCATGAAGTATTTCACGCCTTCCACAGTCCAGCCGACAGTCGTTGCACCTGAACAGCAGTCAGCTGAAGCACAGGACCGTATTTCGGTCAGGATCCTCCTTCCCAGGGACAAAAAACTTGAGGTGCAGGAGAGAAAGCTCAAAAGAAGGATCAAAAGCATTGCGTTTGCCGAGGCCGTAATCGAGCAATACTTCAAGGAAGCCGCGAACGGATACGCCATTCCGCAAAATGTAATAATCCTTGGGATCTACCGGGACCCGAATCAGATCCTGTACATCGACCTTTCCGATGAGCTGAGACGCAACTTTCAGGGAGATGCACGTGATGAATATCTGCTTCTGAAAGGCATGTACGAAACCCTGGTCGCGAATGTGCAGGATTTCCAGGACCTCAAGGTGATCGTGGAAGGAAAAGAGATCGAGACCCTGGGCGGTCATTTTTTCCTCAAATACCCGCTGAAAAACATCGTCCAGCCGGAATTGAAAGCCGGAAGTGCAGATGCGCATGAATAGCAGCAGTCCTATCGGCATCTTTGATTCAGGCATCGGCGGCCTTACCGTGCTCAAGGAGATATTCTCAAAGCTCCCGCATGAACATACCATTTACCTCGGGGATACCGCCCGAGTTCCTTACGGCATTCGTTCACCGGAGACGGTCACGAGATATTCATTCGAGAACACGCGCTTCCTCTCCGCCCGGCAGATCA
>DKBO01000149.1 GCA_002448975.1 Nitrospiraceae bacterium UBA6898 | reverse complement strand
AACCTGCACCGGAAGATCAAGGCATACGAGATAAAAGTGCCCTGAGGGGAGCTACCCCGACTGGCACGAAGGGTATGCGCCTTCAGTTCGAGGTTATTTCACAACGCTTGTTTTGCCTTCAGCTGTTTTACCTGCCGCATGTTTCTCCTCCCTGGGGGAGCAGTGAGAGGTTGCGCATCTCAAGGCTTTTTCTGTCCCAGCAGAGATGCTCCTGCCAGCGCTCTCCCCGTTCTTTGTAATCAGAACGGTAATGCGCACCTACACTCCCCTTCCTGGTAATTGCGGCATGCACGATAATCTCGGCAATCGTCAGCATGTTCTTCAGCTCAAGCTCGTGACGGGTGGCGTAGTCTGTGCAGATAATGCTGCCCCAGGTATGCAGCTGATCTGCGGCCTCTCTAAGGGACTTTGCGCACCTGATGATCCCCGCCTTTTCCCACATGATCTTTCGTACGGTCCTTCTGATTTCATCAGCATCGTGTATCGCTGACGGCTTGAAATCATAGCGGACGGAAGTATCCGGTTTCCCGGTCGCCTGGCATGCGGCCTTTCCTGTCCGTGCGCCGTAAACGAGCCCTTCGAGGAGGCTGTTCGATGCCAGCCTGTTTGCACCATGAACGCCGGTACAGGATACTTCCCCTGCAGCATAGAGCCCCCTCAGGCTCGTCTTGCCCTCGACGTCTGTCTTTACCCCGCCCATAAAGTAGTGGGCAGCAGGTGAGACCGGGATAAGATCTTCTGTGATGTCAATATCATAGCGGAGACAGGTCGAATGGATCCGCGGGAAGCGGTTTTTTACGAAGTGCTTTTCCAGATGCCTGAGGTCGAGATATACATGGTTGCTGTTCGTTTTTACCATTTCGGAGATGATCGCCCGCGAGACAATATCACGGGGGGCAAGTTCTGCAAGTGCATGGTATGTACCCATGAACTGCTTCTTGGTGATGTTGCGGAGCAGGGCACCTTCTCCGCGCATGGCCTCGCTCAGAAGAAACTGGGGTGCGGTCGGGGAATAGAGGCTTGTCGGATGGAACTGGACGAATTCCATATCCTCAAGCACGGCTCCACCCCTGAATGCTATTGCCATGCCGTCCCCTGTTGCGACCTGAGGATTAGTTGTCCGTGAATAGAGCTGGCCAGCCCCTCCTGTTGCGAGAATGGTGGCCTTTGCAAAGAGAGCAGCGACCTTCCCGTCTTTCAGGACATATGCCCCATGGCATAGGGAGTCCTTTATGATGAGGTCAATCGTCATGGCAAAGGGATATTTTCGTATGGAAGGGAAGGAGCGGACCTTCTTTAACAGCACACGCTCAAGCTCTTTTCCGGTAGAGTCACCGTGGGCGTGGAGGATCCGCCTCCGGGAATGGGCGGCTTCAAGGCTCAGGGACAGCTTTGTACCTTCCTTATCGAACTCCGCACCCCAGGAGATGAGTTCCGCGATTCTTTCCGGCCCCTCCTGCACAAGGGTTCTGACCGCATCCTCTCTGCAGAGACCATCCCCTGCCTTGAGCGTATCCTCAAAATGGATGCCCACTTCATCTTCATCGCTCATGACAGCCGCTATGCCGCCTTGGGCATATTCCGTGCTGCTTTCGGAAGGCCGGTCCTTGGTAATGACGAGCACCTCTCCATGCGGGGCAAGCTCGATCGCAGCCCGAAGGCCGGCAACACCGCTTCCGATGATGAGGAAATCAACGACCTCCTGCTGCATACGGGAAGAATACAGGATAGAATAGAGGAAATCAAGCCGACATGTTGCTAAAAATATGCGATATTTATTAAAATAACAAACTACATTTCAGGAGGAAGAACGTGAAAGCAGGCATTCACCCGGATTACAAGGAAGTCAAAGTGGTGTGCGCGTGCGGCGAAGCCTTTTCAACGCGCTCGACACGCAAAGACATCCATCTCGACATCTGCTCTAAGTGTCATCCTTTCTTCACCGGTAAACAGAAGATCCTTGATGCCGAGGGAAGAGTCGAGAAGTTCAAGAAAAAATACGCCAAGAAATAGCCGGCGCGAGAATCCATATAAAACAGGAAACCATTGCGGTTTCCTGTTTTTTCTTGCATATCCCAATGATAACACACCAGAAAATAAAGAGCGTCGGCGGACAGGCGGTCATCGAGGGGGTCATGATGCGGTCGCCAGGCAACTGGACTGTTGCCGTACGGGACCAGAAGGGTACGATCCATCTCCTGAGAGAGAAGCTGGCCGAAATGCCCCGATTCCTCAAACTGCCCCTGATCCGGGGAGTTGTTGCCCTGTTCCAGGCGCTTCTGCTCGGCATCAGGGCAATCGAATTCTCTGCCGGAAAGGCATATGAAGAAGAGAGCGGAGAGAGCATGAGCAAGTTTTCCATCGTGATGACGATTGTCGTCGCGATCGGTATGGGCATTGGCCTGTTTATTCTGTTGCCGCTGTATGCGACAAAGCTTGTCGGCCTGATATTCCACGGTGTGTCAACCAGCTCTTTTCTGTTCAACCTTGTCGACGGCCTGATCCGTGTCCTTGTTTTCCTCAGCTATGTTCTTCTTATCGGTATGTGGAAGGAGATGGCGAGGATATTCATGTACCATGGTGCAGAGCATAAGGTGATCCATGCATATGAAAAGGGGATGGAACTTACGCTCGAAAACGTCAAACAGTACAGCCCGCTCCATCCCCGGTGCGGCACCAGTTTTCTCATGATCGTCATGGTCGTCAGCATCCTGGTGTTTTCGTTCATTCCGCAGCAGTGGCCGTTCATTTACAAGTTCCTTTCACGGATCGTTCTGATTCCGTTTATTGCAGGGTCATCCTTCGAGTTGCTGAAGCTTTCCGCGAAGTGGGACCATCATCCGGTCATGCATGCCATGATCCTGCCCGGGCTCATGCTCCAGCGCCTGACAACCCGTGAGCCAGACGATGCGCAGCTTGAGGTCGCCCTGAGCGCCATGATCGAGGTCCTGAAACTGGAGGAAGCGAATGCGTGACGGCCTTGCAGGAAGTCCGTATACGGCGTTGCGCTTTTTTTCTCGCAACGGCGACGTACCGCTACATATGGCTCATCCCTTGGTCTTCCCATGCCCTGCCCCCGGAGCTTTTTGCGTTGCCGGATATATTTTGCCGCATTGCGGGATCGTCAATGCTTGAAAAGCTCAAGATGATTGAGGACAAGTACGACGGCCTGAACAGACTTCTCAGCGACCCCAAGGTGCTGGCAACACCCGTTGAGTTCCAGAAGTATTCCCGTGAACATGCGGAACTGCAGCCTATTGTCGAAAAGATCATCTCATACCGCAAGCTCCTCGACGACCTCGACAGCACGGAAGAACTCCTGAGCAGCGGTGACATGGAAATCAAGGAGCTTGCCAAGGCAGAGCTGGAGGATCTGAAGAAAAGGAGGCCGGCATTCGAGGAAGAACTCAAACTCATGCTTCTGCCTGCAGACCCCCGCGATGCAAAGAGCGTCATTCTCGAGATACGTGCGGGGACAGGCGGCGAAGAGGCAGCGCTCTTTGGTGCCAACCTCCTCAGGATGTATACGAAATATGCCGAGTCAAAGAGATGGAAGGTCGAGGTCATCAGCATGAATGCCACCGGTATCGGCGGCTTAAAGGAAGTCGTTGCATCCATAGAAGGAAAGGGAGCCTATAGCAAACTCAAGTACGAAAGCGGCGTGCACAGGGTCCAGCGGGTCCCGAGCACCGAAGCATCAGGCAGGATACATACCTCGGCCGCAACGGTTGCAGTGCTTCCCGAGGCAGAGGAGGTCGACATAAAGATCGATCAGAAGGACCTTAGGATTGATACCTTCTGCTCTTCGGGGGCCGGCGGGCAGAGCGTTAATACGACCTATTCGGCAGTTCGGATCGTGCATATTCCGACAGGGGTCGTTGTCCAGTGTCAGGATGAGCGCTCCCAGACGAAGAACAAGGATAAGGCCATGAAAGTCTTGCGTGCGCGTCTCTATGACATAGAGCTTGAGGAAAAGGAAAAAGAACGTGCAGAGACAAGAAAGTCCCAAGTCGGGACCGGTGACAGGTCTGAGAGGATCCGGACCTATAACTTTCCGCAGAACCGCGTTACAGATCACAGGACAGGGCTTACGCTACATAAGCTCGAACAGGTGCTCGAAGGCAACCTCGACGAGATGATCGATAACCTCACCACGCATTTCAACGCCGTGCGGCTCAAAGAGCTGTAAAATACCATTAACTGATAACGGAGGCTGGATGCCTCGCAATCTTCAAGAAGTGACAACATATTTAATCGGCATGACGCTTTCTTCTACTCGATGCTGTTGGTTTCATAAGAACCTTGCTGCTTTGGAATCAAAGATGTCCGGTTTCACGGTGTCATCATGGTGTTTTCCCGGCCCCCAGCCCCCGTTTGAAACATGAGACTTCTCGATTTGCTCAGAAAATCAACTGAATCCCTTGAAGCTGCCGGCATTGAAGATGCCCTGCCTGATGCCGAGATGATCGTGCTTCATGCGCTCGGCACGGAACGGCTTGATGCCTATGTGAATAATCCTGAGATGGGGACAGCTGATGCCGCGAAGATCAAACGGCTTATCCAGAGGAGGAGAAAAGGCGAGCCGGTCCAGTATATCACCGGAAGTGTTGCGTTCCTCGAACTGACCGTACAGGTCGGCAAAGGGGTCCTGATTCCAAGGCCTGAGACGGAACTGCTGGTGGAAGAAGTTATAAAGACCATCAAGAGTGAGGAGTTAAGAGCCCGGAGTCAAGACAAGACTACCGGTGCTGCATCTTGCGACTCACGGCTCACCCCTCACGCCACGCTATCTGTGCTTGATCTCTGTACGGGCAGCGGGTGCATCGCCCTGGCTCTTGCAAAGGAATTTCCGGATGCCGAGGTCTATGGGACAGACGTATCAAAGGAAGCGCTTGCCTATGCCCGGAAGAACGCAAAGATCAACAGCATACAAAATGCAACATTTCTGCAGGGATCGCTCTTCATGCCGGTGAACGACAGGAAATTCAACATCATTACTGCCAATCCACCCTATATCAGAAGAGATGAACTTGATACCCTGCAGCGGGAGATTCGGGATTGGGAGCCCATGGATGCGCTGGACGGGGGTGAGGACGGCATGGACTTCTACCGCCAGATTCTTTCCTCTGCCGGGGAACATCTCAACCCCGGTGGATGCATGTTTCTCGAACTCGGATACGACCAGTCAGAAGAGGTTAAGAAGATCGCAGGTGCTGAAGGATTCAAAGATGTTGCCGTAATGAATGATTATGCAGGCATCGGAAGGGTCATGAAGGCCGGGAGGTAACTTCAATCCTCACATCTGCACGGGTAGTAGATCTTGAGTGCGGTCTGGATCTTTTCAAGGGCTTCTTTTTGGGTCTTGCCGCGCATATGAACGCCGGGGAGCTCCTTTGCTTCAGCGACCCAGGAGCCGTCATCATCCTGATAGACCGTGAATTCCCGCATGTCTGGAATATACCATATTTGACGAATTCGTAAAAAGGCCATATGCAGTATTGCGCTTCATCCCTCGTCACTGAGGCGTACATTCACGCACGCCGCATTCCTGGATATTCGAGCGCCTTGCCTATAATCCTTTTTTCAAATTCGCCCTATTTGTGGTTTAAACGGCGTCATCATATTTGGGATGTGCCAAAAAACTGCTATTGTATTACAATAACGAAAAAGATATCAGGGGAGGCGAAACTGGACAAGCTTGTTATCAGAGGCGGTAAGAAACTGAAGGGTTCAATAACCGTCAGCGGGTCAAAGAACGCTGCTCTGCCGATTATGGCCGCGACCCTGCTTGCCCCGGGTGAGCATATCCTCAGGAATGTACCGCATCTGAAGGATGTCTCGACGATGGGCAGACTCATGGCCAACCTCGGCGCAGGATTTCACCTTGAGAAGAACAGTGCGATACTGGACTGCTCGGAGATAAAGCACCATGAGGCGCCCTACGATCTGGTCAGTACCATGCGCGCATCGGTTCTGGTGCTCGGCCCCCTTGTCGCGCGGCTTGGTAAGGCCAAGGTTTCACTGCCGGGCGGCTGCGCGATAGGAGCGCGTCCCATCAACCTTCATTTGATGGGTCTGGAGAAGATGGGTGCGACCATAACCCTCGATTCAGGATACGTGATCGTCAAAGCAAAGAAACTGAAGGGAGCGCCCATCTACTTCGATATGCCGACGGTGACCGGCACCGAGAATATCCTTATGGCCGCTGTTCTTGCTGACGGCAAGACCCTTATCGAGAATGCTGCCCGCGAACCCGAAGTGGTCGATCTTGCCGATGCGCTTATTGCCATGGGTGCGAAGATAAAAGGCGCCGGAGAGAGCATCATAGAGGTCGAGGGAGTGAAAAAACTGAAGCCGCTCAGGCATACGGTCATCCCCGACAGAATAGAGACGGGGACCTTCATGGCTATTGCGGGAATAACCGGGGCAGACATAACCCTCAGGAACAGCAGGGCCGACCACCTCGATGCGGTGATGAATAAGCTGAAGGACACCGGCATGAAATTCAAGCTGGCGGGCAAAAATATACAGGTTATTGGCCCGGAACGGCTGAAGGCGGTGAGCACGACGACGATGCCCTATCCGGGTTTCCCGACGGACATGCAGGCGCAACTGATGGCGATGATGTGTCTTGCAGAGGGTGCGAGCGTCATTTCGGAGAAGATATTCGAGAACCGGTTCATGCATGTAGCTGAACTGAAGAGAATGGGTGCGGATATCACGATCGAAGGGGGTATCGCCACGGTAAGGGGAGCGAAGAAGCTCAAGGGCGCGCCGCTCATGGCCACCGACCTCCGTGCGAGCGCCTCACTGATAGTGGCGGCGCTGGCTGCCGAAGGCGAGACATCGGTGAAAAGGATCTATCATCTTGACCGGGGATATGAGAGGATCGAAGAGAAGCTGCAGTCCTTAGGAGCGGACATAACCCGGGAAAAAGAATAGGGGTTAGCAGAATGCCGCCATTTCATATCACGCCAAAGTTCCGGCACGCATTGTCACCGCGGTTGAAGTTTTTTCAGGACGTCCGGATTTTTCGTCAGGTCATCCCAACTGCATGAAGAACCGTCGGATACCTTGCCGTACGCTTCCAAAATGATGCGTAGATCTATGCCTCTCCGATTAACGAGTACACCTACCATTCAATAGGTGTCAGAAAAAGAAACTATTACACAATTCTCCTTGAAATCCGCACCTGTGATATAATTTGTGCAAAAGGCTTGTTAGAGTTGGTTTTTATTGGAAACGGAAGAGGTAAGAACATCTGTTCATGCCTGACGAGAGGAGGGTAAAATGAGTAAAGTCTTATTTTTATTGATGGCGCTATTTATGTTTGATATTAGCTATGCTGCGAATCCGATAGTGGAAAGACCAATTTATTCTGAAGGAGATTACTGGGTATATGCTGGTGATGAGAAAGAGGTAAAGCTTACATTTGTCAGAGAAGAAGAAAACCGGTATATATTTGAAAAGGGCGGCACACAAGTGGTCAAAGATTTCAATCTTGTCACTATAAAAGATAAGATTGGTGGGTACCCCGGACCTATTACTAAATTCCCTCTAACAGTGGGCAAATGGTGGGATTATGAGTTCGAAGTTGAAGATACCCTTACGAAGAAAGAGCCCGCTAGAATTGCGAAATATGCAGTGGAATCATACGAACAAATTACTGTCCCCGCTGGAACTTTTTGGGCATTTAAAATTACCTTTACCATAGTCGGCAAGAAATTTGGCCATACTTTGAAGTCAGGTGACTATTGGTATGCACCTGAGGTTAAAAATATAATAAAAAGCAGTTCCAAGGGGGAACTTTTTGAGCTAAAGCAATACAAGGTTAAATAGATTTTTTATCCAAGAGGAGAGACCTCTTGTCAATCGAAATTCAGACGGCTTCCGTAGTACCTTATACATCCAAACAGAATAGCTCGCACCACGCTTGCCAGCCCCGGACGGTATTCACAAGGGCCGATTAGTGATCATACTCTATTTATCGTTTATTTCTGGTTGTACTCATCACCATTGGAGCATATCGTCAGGGCGTTGATAACAGGAAGGACTGTTGCCTTCTGGCTCTCCATGGCAACCATTGTAACATTCACCCTGAAGTATGCATAGCAGTTTTCTCTCGTCCACCGACTTAATAATATTTCTACGCACTTTCGGCGGTCACAATTATCAAAATAATACCTCACAACCGCCATTCATACTTTAGACTTGTGCCACAAAAAAGGATAAGTAATAATATGCAGGAGATGGGACTTTGGCCATCAACATGTTAATGAAGTCATTGCTCAAATATCTGGATACGATACCTAATGCAGTCATAAACTGTTTAGAGCCTACGTCTCTTAAGAGGAGAACGTTTGGATGAATCAATTCTTGACAGAACCCATGTTCTACGTATTTATAGTTTATAGCGCAAGCTTCCTATTAATGTCGTTCGTGGTATTCCATGGAATAAGGAGAGCATCTTCAATCGCCTTTGTTAATACCTTCTATATGCTTGTCGGTTTCGGGCTTGTCCACAGTATCACCGAACTGATAGACTGGCTGCGATTTATTCTTAAGGCAAACGGAGCCGGTGAATCCGTGGTATTACTTATATTGTCCGAATCATGCTTAATCACTTCTTTTGTTCTCCTTTTTCAGTTTGGAGTCACCCTTTTGACTTACAAAAGCGATAAAAAAAATATTTACCGCTCACTAACTGCTCTTGTTTATATAGCCTATGCCGCGTATATTTTGGTTATCGAACCTACCCATATATCACTAGCTGGATCCCGCCATCTCGCTCGACGCACTTTAGGTTTTCCTGGTTCACTACTAAGTGGTCTTGCCTTTTTCAGTCTTGCCAACTCGGTAAAAGTTACGGGGCATGCCAGATTAATTAAAGCACTTGTAATTACTGGAATAGGGTTTGTCTGCTACGCCGTATTTGGAGGGCTCTTAGTCGAACCTATAGCTGGTGTCCCTGTACAGCTTTTCAGGGCAGCCTGTGCGCTCACCATTGCTGTCTACTCTTTCTCTATCCTTGATATCTTCAAGGTACCCGGATAGCTGGCCAAGGAAGTGTTGTTGCGCTGAATGCAGTGCCTATAAGGGTCTTTCGATTTCTAGAAGAAATGAATGGGCTTAGGACAATCTGGTAATGTGCGGACTTCAGGAAGGACTTCACAGTTGCCGAAAGTCTATGGAGGTTTCGATAAAATGCCACTGAGGAAAAAAGAGGAAGCTAGTTTTGTGCACCATCTGCACACCAAATAACAAGATACCGTTTTCTTTTAATAAGATATGTTATTTGGTGCCGAAGGGGGGACTCGAACCCCCACGGCGTTTCCACCACTAGACCCTGAACCTAGCGCGTCTGCCAGTTCCGCCACTTCGGCAATAGGGTTACTATATTAATCTCAGCTGAAAAACTTGTCAATATGGATACCCGAAGGCACGGCAATGAAGCGGAAAAGGGAGGTTATTTCTTGTCTATCTGCTGGATTATGGCGTCGGCTTCCACAGCACCGGGGATGAGGGTCCCGTCCGGGAAGATGACGGCCGGTGTTCCGGAGATGCCTAACTTTTCTGCCAGCTTGATGTTCTCATCCACCGCCTTGGTGTCGCAGCTCGGCTTGGGGAGCGGCTTCTTCTCAAATGCCGCGTCGAGAAGATCAAGAGACTTCTCACAGAGGATGGTCTTTGCCTTATCGTATGCCTCCTTATGCATGGGCAAGGGATAGAGAATGATATAAAAGGCTATATCCCTTCTCTCTGTGATCACCTTCTTCATCGACTGATGAAGTTTTGCGCAGTAGGGTCAATCAGGGTCGTCGAAGACAATGACCTTATGTTTGGCAGTCTTGTCCCCGAAGAGGAGGGCGTCTTTCAGTGGAATCTGAGACGGGTCTATCTTGTTGATCTTCTGAAAGCTTTCCTGGGTAAGGCTCGTTCTTGTCTTGATGCTTATCACCTCACCGCGGGTTGCAGGGGAGATGATGTTTTTCTTGGCATAGTCAAGATATACGATGGCCTTTCTTCCCCCCATGTCAATGCCGATCTCCCATAGCCCAGTGATCGGTGCCGGCTGAACAAGGATCACCTTTACATTGGGGATGAGGTCATTCAGAATGGTTTTTGCCTGCTCGGCATTGAGGGTATGACAGGTCGCGCAATCCTGATCGCTCTTTGCAAAGGGCGAGGCTTTTCCCGGGAATGCAAGCACGAGGAAAAACAGCATTACGTATATCCATGACTTCCGCATGAAGAACATTATAGCACAGATGCAAGAGATCATGATATGGTAAAATGGTCCTGGCCAAGGATATCGATGATGCGCAGAAAGAACCTCAAATATGGCTTCCTGTTCATTCTTGTCCTGCTGGGTGCCGGTGCAGGACTCCTCCTTCATAACGCGAACAAGATCATCCAGTACCAGTTGCAGCAGGTCCTCGGTAGTGGTTTTTCCGTGGAGGATATCTCGCTCCGGTGGGGAAAGGTCAGGGCAACGGACATCAGACTGGTCAGACCTGACAGCAAAGAGATCCTTACGACAAAGAACCTCGGGGTCCGTGCAAACGTCATAGGACTGCTGAAAAAAGAAAATATCATCTCTAATGTTGAACTTGATTCGCCCTATCTTTTTCTTGAGGTCGACAAAAAAGGAGAGATTGTCCCGTTCTTGCCTGCACGCAATAAAGCAGCGGTAAAGACAGAGAACAGGAAGAAGTCTCCAGGCAAGGATACCGCGCCTTTCCTTATAAAGAAATTCAGGATTGAGGAGGGATCACTCGACTATCTTGACAGAAAAGTGTCCCCTTCACCTGCCCTTACCAGGATGAGGGAGATCAAAGGGGAGCTGAAGAATTTTTCCGTGCCGCCTGACAGCAGGGTATCGGAGTATGCAGTTGATGCCGTGATACCGGGCAAGGCCGGGAAGGGTAAGTTGACGTCGAAAGGCTCGATAAACCTGAAGACGAAGGATACGAAGGCGAAGCTCTTGATCAGGGATCTGGATATAACCCAGCTGCGGCCCTACTACGAGAAAAAGGGTGATGTGGAGGTGACGGGGGGACTTCTTTCCCTTGACGCCGGCATCACGGTCCGGAACAAAAGGATCCAATCTGAAGGGACGATCACCATCAAGGGCCTGGAGTTCAAGACTTCCGGAGGAACTTTTCTCGGTATGCCGCTTCTCGGGGTGACGAAGATGCTCAAAGACAATCATGATCAGATCACTCTCGATTTTACCCTTGAGGGTGATCTCGACAATCCGAAGTTCAGCATCACCCAGAGCCTAGTGAAGAAATTGTCCCTTTCCCTTGCACAATCCCTTGGCATGCCGATCGGGTCCATCGGCAAGAGCGTTTTCGACCTCGGCGGGTCGGCACTGAAGAAGCTGTTTCAATAGCTGTCAGCAGACCGAAAGAGAAACGGCCGGGACAACGTCTATGTCGGATGAAGCCAGGTCGCGTAAGCGGCGCGCCACCTTTCGTTGCGAAGGTGCATCTGATGGTATACGTTGCCGTGTGGGTTCATGGCTGAGTTACTGGATGTAACTGCCAACACCAGGCATGCTCGCATTCGGCCATTCGGGGTGGACAGGAAGAGTAAGGGAAGACCGCAGAGATAAACGACATGCCGACGACGAGCAGGAGCAGCACCTGATTAAAAATTCAGCGGCAGGCCTTCCGTCTTGCTGACAAGCCAGGTTGTCCGTTGTTTTTCAAGGGTGAACTTCATATGCACAGGGCGGGCAGCATCTCCCACTGCGTACCCGGTATCGTTGCCTGCACGGGCGATGACCCTGATATCGAGTTCAGCATTAGCAGCGGCATCCTTTATCTCCAGCCGGGTGATCTCAAATTCCACCGTGATCCCGTCCATGCGCTGAAAGACGCGCGTCATGCCTTCCTTGATATACAGATAGTTGAGACCATATTCGTCGGTGTAGTTGAACGATACCGCTGCCATGACCTTATCGATCTCTTCCTGTTCGACCGCCTTCGCACCATCTCTGAAGAGCTTCCTGATCCTGCTCTCGTCAGACGGCCAGAGGAAATAGACAATGACCGGTGTGATTATGAGCAGGGAGAGGGTGATGAGCCATTTCCTGCTCATGATACCGCCGAGATTATCGCATGCCTCAGGACCCTCAGCAGCTGCCGGAGATTGTCGATGCTGATGCTCAGGGGTGGCATGATCACGATCACGTTGCCAAGAGGGCGGATTATCACGCCGTTGTCCCTTGCCTGGTGTGCCACCTTCCATCCCATTTTCTCTTCCCAGGGATAGGCTTCTTTTGTTGTTTTGTCTCTGACAAGCTCCAGCCCTGCCATGAGTCCTTTGTTTCTGACGTTTCCGACATGAGGCAGATCAGCCATTTCTCTAAGCCAGTTCTCGATCAGAGCGATCTTCGGCCCCAGGCTCCTGATCGTGTCCTCCTTTTCAAAGATTTCGAGACAGGCAAGGGCTGCTGCACAGGCCAGAGGATTACCCGTATACGAATGACCATGGAAAAAAGTTTTCAGTTCCCTGAAATCTCCGAGAAATGCCCGGTAGATCTCTTCTGTTGCGAGGGTCGCTGCAAGTGGCATATACCCGCCGGTAATACCCTTGGACAGACACAGGATATCCGGCTTTGCATCTTCGTGCTGGCAGGCGAACATTCTGCCGGTACGACCGAATCCTGTTGCCACCTCATCGGCAATGCACAGGACATTGCATTCCCTGCAGAGCGCGCGCACCCGCCCCAGATATCCCGGGGGCGAAACGATCATGCCGCCTGCTGCCTGTACCAGGGGCTCGATGATCACCGCAGCTATCTCCCGGTGATGTGCGCGGAGGATCTCCCCCATCTGCTCTGCGCAGGCAAGACCGCAATCCGGATATGTTTTTTTGAGTTCACACCGGTAGCAATAAGGAGCAGGAGCCTTGAATGTCCGGAACAGGAGCGGTCCGAATGCCTTATGAAAGATCTCAATACCGCCCACGCTGACCGCCCCAAGCGTATCGCCGTGATAGGCATGGTTCAACGACAGAAAAGCCGTCCTATTCTGTTCACCGAGGTGCTGCCAGTACTGGAATGCCATCTTGAGAGCTACTTCGACAGCTGTTGACCCGTTGTCTGAGTAGAAGACGCGGCTGAGGGCACGGTCCTGTCCCGCCCCTCCTGCTGCCTGGTTTTCTCCATACCCGCTGTTTGTCAGGCCGATAAGCTTCTCTGCCAATCGTATCGCCGGGATATTGCTCAGGCCAAGCAGGGTGCTGTGGCTGATCTTTTCGATCTGTGCTTTTATCGCTTCGTCTATCTCTTCTTTTGTATGGCCGAAGATGTTTACCCAGAGTGATGAAACACCGTCCAGATACCACCTCCCACGGATATCCCTGATGAAGCAATCGCGACCGCCTGCAATAATGACCGGGGTCTCCGTTTCCCATTCCTTCATCTGGGTGAAGGGGTGCNNCGAGCAGGATGACAAAGGCACCTTCCCTGACGCCGATGCCGGAGATAGAGATGGGAAGGGACGATATCGTGATGACGATCGGAAGGAAGACAGCGAGCTGCAGCAGCGAGACGGCCAGTCCCATGCGCCAAGCCAGCAGGATAACCATGAAGAAGTTCATGGACTGTATGATCACGGAGAAGGCAAATGCTGATGCTATAGTTCCCTTCCGTTTCCAGAGGAGGGAAAAATAGTCGTAGAACTCGGTCATTATCCTGAACCGTTTCCCGAGCTTCAGACTGAAGAACAATATGCTTGCCACAACAAAGGACACAAAGATGACCGGCATGAGCCAGGTGTAGGGAGAACCGGCAAAGGATCTGAGGCTGAACGGAAAGGCTGCAATGCCTATGGTCATAAGGCTCACAAAGCCGACATACCTGTCCATGAATACCGAGGCCAGGGTAACACTGATCTTCCGGGCATCCTTGTTGAGGTAATAGGCCCGTATCGCATCGCCGCCGATCAGCCCCGGCAGGAAAGTGCTGAAGAACGCGCCGATCATATAGAGGGAAAAGAGTTTCCCGACCGGAAATCTGTCCGTCATGAGCATTCTCCACCGTATAGTCGAAAGGAGCTGGGAAAAGATATAGACGGCAGAGACCGCAAGGAAAGAGGTCATGCCGATGTTCCTCAGGATATATGCCACATGAGCAATGTCCGTCTTCCTGAAGATGAGGAATAATGATGCGCCGCTGACAGCCAGCTTCAGGGCAAAGATATAGATCTTATTGCTTGCCCGGGCCAATGACTTTTTTGATAACGTAAATGGGTTTTTTCTGCGTCTCGTGGTACACACGCACCATCATTTCGCCGAGAAGACCCATACCAATGAATTGGATACCGACAATGATGAGGAGTGCGCCGAGCAGAAGAAGCGGCCTGCCGCCGATCTCCCTGCCCGTGAAAATTTTTCCGAGTGCCAGATATAGCGAGATGAAGAATCCCAGCGCACCGCTGAACAGGCCGACAGGGCCGAAGAACTGGAGGGGCTTGGTAGAAAAGCTCTGGAGGAACTTTACCGTGATAAGATCGAGCACGACCTTGACGGTCCGCGATATTCCATATTTTGATTTGCCCCGCAGTCGCGGATGATGTGTTGTCTCCACTTCTGCGATCCGGACGCCGTACCAGCTGGCGACGGCAGGGATGAAGCGGTGCATCTCGCCATAGAGCTTGAGGTTCTTGATTACGTCGCGCTTGTACGCCTTGAGGGAGCATCCGTAGTCATGAAGGTTCACGCCTGTCACCTTGCTGATAAGCCAGTTCGCCATGATGGAGGGAAGCCGCCGAGAAAGAAAGGGGTCTTTGCGTTTCTTTCTCCAGCCGCTAACCAGGTCATTGTCCTTCATCATTTCGATGAGCTTCGGGACGTCATTCGGGTCGTTCTGCAGATCCCCGTCCATCGTAACGATAATGTCACCCCGCGAATAGTCAAAACCCGCGGCAAATGCTGCTGTCTGGCCGAAATTCCTTCTCAGGCTCAGTACGATGATCCTGTTATCCCGAGCCTGGATGTCCTGGAGAAGCGAAAGCGTGCTGTCCGTGCTGCCGTCATCGATAAAGAGGACCTCATAATCTGTCCCGATGGCGTCAAGCACCGCCTTGAGGCGGCCATGCAGCTCCCGGACGTTTTCTTCTTCATTATAAAGCGGTATTACAACGGATACGGTCATTATTAAAAACTCTCTATCGCATGAGATTTGAAGCCACGGAAATCATAACACGTAAATAACGTAAATTTCATGGACTTCCTGTTCCTGGTGGCCAGGGTGATCACCTCTCGGCTGCAGCGGTCGAAAGCATTGCTCACCTCTTCGGGAAGACCCTTCTCTTTTGTTCTGACAAAAAGGGCATTCTGCCCGATGAGATGCCCGAATCCCGGCCAGAGGTCGTACTGGTTCATGCGCCGTCCGGTATTTGCACAGTAGGTGACCGGGTTACCCTCCATATAGAATGCCAGCTCACTGGCCACCTGGTAGCTGTCGGAAAACACAAAGGCAGGTCCCTGCGCCGACAGTTCGCTGTAGGAGATGCCCGCTTCTCTGCCGAGCTCGCGCCAGCCGACAAGACGACGGGAAGGATCAAGCTTGTCAGGGAGCCTGAGGGCCGAAGGGAAATGGACGATCAGTGATGCAGTCAGGGCAAGAAGTAGGGCAGCAACTGTTGCCAAACGGGCAGGTCTGCGCAGACTATTCCATCGCCCGACATAGACCGCTGAGAAGGCAATAAGGGTTGTGATATACCCGGGCAATGCCCAGTTCGCCTGGACTTTTCCCTGGAGGCTCTTCAGCAGGAAGAAAGCGATCATCGGGACAGAGAACCAGAGGAGAAAAGAGCCCTCGCGTGAGCCCCTGAGCTTGCCGAGCGCCGTGAAGAGCATGACAAAGAGCAGGGGGGTGAGAACACCCACCTGCGAGCCGACAAACTCCCCGAATGTTCTGAATGAAAGGGTAAATCCTTCAGCGATATGTGCCTGCCCTGCCGTATGCTTCAGTGTAACCCAGTCATGGGCCGCGTTCCAAAAGAGTACGGGGCTGAAGACCAGCAAGCTGATGATGAGACAGAGATACGGCCCTTTGGTATTCAGGAACTTCCGGCAATCCTTTCGGACGAGCATAAGGAGAAATGCGGAAAGAGGAAAGAATGCCATGGTGTATTTCGTGAGCAACCCGAGGCCGATGGATATCCCGAGGAGCGACCAGGGCAGCAGAGATGTCTGACCATCCTTTCGGATGCTATGGTGGAACAGATAGAGCGAGAGTATCCAGAAGAAGATGAAGGGGGAGTCAATGGTCAGAACTATGCCAAAGACCGAAAAGAGCGGGACAATCTGGATGAGAAGGGCCGCTGCAGATCCTGTTTTTTCATCGTAGAGTTCTCTGCCGAACCTGAAGAGCAGAAGACTGCTGAAAGCGGAAAGAACCACGGCGAACGATCTGACCCCCAGTACTGTATTGCCGAAGATCTCGGTTCCGATGCGGATAAGAAAGGCGATCATAGGTCCTTTAGAATAGTAGCTCC
>DKBO01000030.1 GCA_002448975.1 Nitrospiraceae bacterium UBA6898 | reverse complement strand
CCTATGTGGAAAGTGAGGAGGCTGAGACGGTTAATGTCTTCATTGTGGGTCCCGTCTCCCTCTCCCGCGATGGTATTAAGGATATTGAAGAGCGGTTCACGAAAAAGATCAGCCTTATGCTTATGGAAGAGAGTGAATTTAAGACCAAAAAGGAAAGTAATGACATTGAGCTCGAAAAGCTCCTTTCAGGTGAAAAAATCATTCTGATGGGAAAGCTTTAATCTCGCACTCCCCGTTATGCGGGGACAGAAAGGTGGTGAAGAAGATGGCAGTTAAGAAGGCAGCAGCAAAGAAGCCGGCAGCAAAGAAGGCAGCTCCGAAGAAAAAGGCAGCTCCGAAGAAAAAGAAATAAGTTAGGGAAAAGAGCAGTTACTTGGCTGGGGAACGGCAATTCCCCAGCTTTTTTTTGATTATATTATCACAACGGAGGGTAAATTGGAAAAGATTTTTTGTGAGCTTTTAACGTACTGATATTAAATATTTATTTGCATTTCATGCACGGGAGCTGTCTTTTCCTCAGTAATAATATCCCAGATCTCCGGTACTGCAATAAGTTTCTTAAGAAATTTGATATTACTTGAGTGCCCTGACTTNNAGAAAACCAAAGGTGCGTGCCGGGGCTATTTCCCTGACAAAATTCTCTTCGGTTATGTCTATGCTCATCCGCTGTTCTCCAATACCGTGATGATGGAAAAAGATACTGTAGGTCATCCTGACCCCGCTATAGGGGAAAACAGCGATTGTTGCATGTCCATCTTCGAAGACAAAAGGCCTGTTTATCCGCAAATAGGGCCGTTTCTTGCCCTGTTTTGCAATACCTGCACGCAGAATGATGCTGATCAGCTCTGTAGAGCTTCCGTCAAGGATCGGCATCTCGGGACCGTTCACTTCAATCGTTAGGTTATCGATGCCGAGTCCTGCCAGTGCAGCAAGCATGTGCTCTACGGTCTTGATCTTCACGCCATTATGGCCGAGCGTCGTTGCAAATGCTGTATCAATTACCGAACCGACGTGGGCTTTAATTACCGCAGGTTTGTCTATCCGGATAAACGTAATCCCCGCATCCCGGGAAGCAGGCTTTAACGTAACCATTGCATGCTTTCCCGTATGGAGGCCGATACCTTCGAAAGAGACTTCCTGTTTTATGGTTCTTTGTGCGCGCATAGCAATTAAAATTTTATATGCAAGTAAAGTGCCAATGAAAATATTGATTAATATCAAGAGGCAGAGAAAATAATTGCGCAGATAATTGATCCTATGTGTAGGATTCTTGCAACACTTGCAGGTAGGTCACGTATGACTACTCATGGCTTCCTCCAACAACAATCTCGGGTATCCTGACCGTAGGCATGGCATCACTCACCGGAACACCCTGAGCATCTTTTCCGCATGTACCGATCGAAAAGCCGAGGTCAGTGCCCACCATGTCAATAGATTTCAGGATTTCCGGCCCGTTACCCGTGAGCGTTGCGCCCCTGACCAGATCGCTTTTCTGGCCGTTTCTGATGAGATATCCCTCCTGAACATCAAAAACAAAGTCCCCGGTAACAGTATTCACCTGCCCCCCACCCATCTTGACCACGAACAGTCCCTTGTCGACCGATCTCACGATCTCTTCAGGGTTGTGTGCACCCGGGGCAATGAAGGTGTTTGTCATTCTCGGGATGGGTCTGTTCTGGTATGACTCTCGTCGGCCATTACCTGTCGGCTGCTTTCCTTCTTTCATGGCGGTCAACTTGTCATACATGTAGCTTTTCAGGATGCCCTGATCCACCAGCACGGTCCGCTGCGAAGCAGTGCCTTCATCATCGAACTGAAATGATCCCCGTTTCCCGGGGAGAGTTGCATCATCGATGACCGTAATGAGTTCGGACGCAACTTTTTCCCCCAGCATACCCGAGAAAACCGAGAGCCCCTGCTGGGCAAGATCTGCTTCGAGCCCGTGGCCTATGGCCTCATGGATCATCGTGCCGCCTGCCTGAGATGAAATGACCACCGGCATTCTGTCTGCAGGGGCTTTTCGGGCAGTAAGCATCGAGACTGCGCGCCGGGCAGCTTTCAGCGCAAGTGCCTCGACAGCTTCAGCATCAAGAAGTTCGAATCCGGAGGAGCTGCCGATCGCCTCATATCCTGTCTGCACAAGACCGCCCTGACTAGCGATCACCTGTATGATAAAAGACGTATAAACACGTTCATCCTCGGCAAAAAAGCCTTCTGACGCTGTGGTCTGGACTTTCTGAAGCAGATCACGGTAGATCACCGAGACCTGTCTAATGCGCGCATCATATGACCGCGCACAGCTTTCTGCTTTCCGTATAAGTCCGATTTTTTCCTCGAGAGGGACGTCATCAGGAAAAGTCCCTATGCTGAACTCGGCACCTGGCGTCCTTTTTTCAAGTTTGGGTATTTCCTGCTGCGATCCATTTATTCCTGCCATGCTGCTAACCTCGGCAGCAGCCATGAACAGCGCATGGGGAGTCAGATCATTGCTGAACGCATATGAGGTTTTACCGGCAGAGAGCAGCCGGATGCCTGCTCCTGTCTCATGACCCGTGATGATCTTTTCGACTCGGCTGTCCTCCATGATAAGCGAGGTGATGCTTCTTGACTCGACATAGACGTCAGCGTATTCACCTCCTCGGAGAAGGGCCTTTCCGAGAAGGTCGATATGGAGAGCCTGGTCGATCATGTTTTCTGTTTTCGATTTTTTCACGGTGAGGTATTATACCATTACCGGGAAACAGGAACGGAGGTTTGCCATGCCTGACTTTGGTGTGATTGCCGGAAGCGGTATCTACAATATGCCCGATCTCGAGATCATAGACTCTGTAAAAGTGGGAACGCCTTACGGGGAGCCGTCAGATAGCTACCGGATAGGAAAGTTTGCCGGCAAGGAAGTCGTGTTCCTACCGCGTCACGGCTCAAAACATCATATTCCTCCTCACCGTATCAATTACCGGGCAAACATCTGGGGTTTCCGGGAACTCGGCATCAGCAGGATACTCTCCATTGGTGCCACGGGAGGAATCAGCAAGGGGATGATGCCCGGCACCATCGTGGTGCTCGACCAGGTGATTGACATGACGAGCGGCAGAGAAGCAACCTTTTTTGACCAGGATGACGTGGTGCATATCGATTTTACCAATCCCTTCTGTCCGGATCTGAGGCACGAGCTGATTGCCGCAGCTTCTGATGCGGGGATTAAGGCGGTGGAGAAAGGGACCTATATAGCAGTGAACGGCCCGAGGCTGGAGACAGCAGCGGAGATCAGGGCATTTGCGAGGCTCGGTGCTGACGTGGTAGGAATGACCGGCATGCCTGAGGCAGCGCTTGGCAGGGAGCTCGAGATCTGTTTTTCCGGTGTGGCGGTTGTTTCCAATGCCGCAGCTGGTATGGCGGAAGAAGTGCTGACCGCAACGGAGGTCGTTGAAGCAATGCAGAAAGCAGCGGAGCAGGTCCGCATGCTGCTCAGGACCTTTTTCGGCCGAGACATTATTACGCATGCATGCACCTGCAGAAGCGCACTCAAGAATGCACACATGTAGTTTTCTACTTTTTGCGATTAGGATGATAAAATGCAGACCATACTGATTGTTGAAGACAAGGATTCAATGGCCGAGATGCTCAGGCAGACCCTCGAGGCAGAAGGATACCGCATTATCCTGGCGACCGACGGTCAGAAGGGAATCCGGTGTTTGCGGGACAGTCACGTAGACCTCGTGCTCACGGATTTGAAACTCCCTAAGAAGGACGGCATAGAAGTACTGAAGTCTTCAAAGGCAGAAAATCCGCTTTTGCCGGTCATCGTAATGACAGCCTTTGGGACCGTCGAGAAAGCAGTTGCCGCCATGAAAGAAGGCGCATTTGATTTTATTACGAAACCCTTTGATACAGACCACCTGATCATTCTCATTAAGCGTGCGCTAGAAAACCAGAGGCTCATTACCGAGAACCTTCTTCTGAGGGACGAGTTGGAAGGAAAATTCGGCATGCCCAAGATCATCGGAAGAAGTCGGGCAATCACAGAGGTGGCGCAGAATGTTCAAAAGGTTGCCCCGGCAAAAACCACGGTCCTGCTGCTGGGAGAGAGCGGCACCGGTAAAGAACTCTTTGCCCGTGCTATCCACCATCTCAGCAACAGAAAAGAGTACCCCTTCGTTCCTATCAATTGCGCAGCAATCCCGAGAGAGCTTCTGGAGACAGAGCTTTTCGGACATGAGAAGGGTTCATTCACCGGTGCAGAGGCGAGAAAGGTAGGCAAGTTCGAACTGGCTGACAAAGGTTCGATTTTTCTCGACGAGATAGCGGAAATGGATATGGCTCTTCAGGCCAAGATCTTGCGGGTGATCCAGGAAGGCGAGATTGAACGGGTAGGCGGGGTCAGATCGATCACGATCGACGTAAGGATCTCAGCCGCAAGCAACAAGGATATTGAGAAGGCGGTCCAGGAGAATCTCTTCCGGGAGGATCTTTTTTACCGTCTGAATGTTTTCCCGATTGTCATACCACCTCTGAGGGATCGCAAGGAAGACCTGCCCCTGCTTGCGGAATATTTTATTGCAAAATACTGCCGGGAACTGAAAGCCGCACCCAAGACCATCAGTGCCGAAGTGCTGGAGACCCTGATGTCCTATCCATGGAAAGGCAACGTGCGGGAACTGGAAAACTGCATAGAGCGGGCAATCATTCTTTCGGACGGGGATGAGATCGGTGAAGACCACATCATACTGAATCGGCAGATGGCGAGAGAAGCTGCTCTTCGTAATCTGCCGTCATCAGGGGCCCTTGAGGATGTCGCCCGGGAAGCAGTTCGCATTGCGGAGACGGAACGTATCAGGAAGGCCCTGAAGGAGACGAAGGGGAACAAGACCCGGGCGGCGGAGTTGCTGCAGGTCAGCTATAAGACGCTCCTCACCAAAATCAAGGATTATGGAATTGAGTCCCTGTGAACATCGGCTGGTGGTATTCTTGACAGCCTGAAGAGCTTGCCATTATGATAAATACATGAAAAATATGTTGTTTTCTCGCTTTGTCCGGCAGTTTGCCGGAATACCGGCAGTAGCGACCGAACTATTCTGAATGATATTCATATACATTTTCATATAAAGGGGGATTTGTGTCCGGACACTCCAAATGGGCCCAGATAAAGCATAAGAAGGCACACACAGACGCTAAGCGGGGAAAGGTATTTACCAAGATCGTAAAGGAGATCGCGACTGCTGCAAAGCTTGGCGGCGGAGACCCGGAAGGCAACCCGCGACTCCGCACGGCGATCGATAATGCAAAAGAAGTGAATATGCCTCATGACAACATCAAGAAGGCGATTATGAAAGGGACGGGAGAACTTCCCGGAGTTTCCTATGAAGAATACCTCTATGAGGGATATGGACCGGCAGGTGTAGCGGTAATGGTTGAAGTGATGACGGACAACAAGAACAGGACCGTTCCCGAGATCCGGCACATCATGTCGAAGAACGGCGGAAGCCTTGGCGAATCCGGGTGCGTCTCCTGGATCTTTGAGAAGAAGGGATATATCCTGGTCAGCAAGAAGAAAACATCTGAGGATGTGCTCATGGCCGTTGCACTTGACGCGGGCGCAGAAGATATGAAGAACGATCCTCAGGAGGAAAACTTCGAGATTATCACCGCGCCGGAGGATTTTGCCGCAGTTAAAGAAGCAATTGAAAAGGCGGGTTTGCCCTTCGAATCCGCAGAAGTAACCATGCTCCCGAAGACGTACGTTGTCCTTGACGAGAAGGCTGCGGATCAGATGGTGAGGCTCATTGATGCCCTTGAGGATAATGATGACGTCCAGAACGTTTATGCCAATTTCGATATACCTGACGATGTTGCAGAAAAGATCAACCGGTAGGGCCGTGTGTCTTGAAAATGATAGTCCTGCCGGCCCGGTCGCGATAGCATCCCTATGACAGCAATGTCGATCAGGGTCACCTTCAAGCGGAAGTTCATCGCCGGACTGTTTGTCCTGATCCCTGCAATGATAACGGTTCTTGCCATTGCCTGGTTCTTTCGGCTCGTTGACGGCATACTTGAGCCCGTCTATTTTAAGATCCTCGGCTATCATACCCCGGGGCTCGGGTTTGTTTCTGCTGTTGTACTCGTATTTATCGTTGGCATCATTTCTACGAATGTCTTTGGCAAGAAGATCATCCTCTTTTTTGAGGGCATCTTTCTCAACATACCGGTGTTCAAGAGTTTCTATACTGCTGTTAAGCAGCTGGTTGATGCCTTTTCCCCTGAGAGCAAAACCTCGTCTTTCAAGAAGGTTGTGATCATCGAATACCCGAGAAAGGGCACCTATGTCTTCGGCTTCCTCACCAAAGAGAGTACGGTGCTGGCGGACAGCAGTGGGAAAGAAGCTGACCTCAGGGCGGTGTATGTGCCGACGAACAATCTCTATCTCGGGGAGATCGTCCTGGTTCCGGAAGGGGATGTCTTTGCTACGGACATACCGGTAGATGAAGGGATAAGGATCATCCTGTCAGGCGGCATTGCAGCGCCGCAGCGTATTGGGCAGTCAAAACGATGAGGACTGCATGCGTGATTCTTGCTGCTGGTCAGGGAAAACGGATGAAATCACCGCTTCCCAAGGTACTCCACAGGGTCTGTGGCATGCCGATGCTGCAGAGTGTGATTGATACGGCAAGAAGACTTGACCCGGAACACCTGATCATTGTTGCGGGAAAACATATCGATCTGTTCAGGAAAGAGATCCCTGACCCGGACGTTCAGTTTGTGCTTCAGAAAGCACCGAGAGGAACAGGCGATGCCCTGAAGAGCGCTCTTCCTGCCCTGAAAGGTTTCACGGGAGTGGTTGTTGTTCTGAACGGAGATACACCGCTTATCAGCCCCGCTACGATAAGAAAACTCCTCAGGGTGCATCAGAGAGAAAAAGCTGACATATCGGTGCTCTCCTTTGCCGCGACAGATCCTTCGGGGTACGGCAGGATCGTGAGAGAATCCGGAGGGAGATTCGTTGCTATCATTGAAGAAAAGGACGCAGACCGTGGGCAGAGGGCTGTACGGGAAGTGAACAGCGGTGTTTATGCCATGAACATCAAGGCCCTTGCACTTCTTGATAACATTTCCCTGAACAGGCGCAAGCGGGAATATTACCTTACCGATATCATTGCCCAAGCCAGTGCGGAGAAGAAAAGGGTCTTCCCCTTCCTGGCGGAGGATTCGCTGGAAGTCATGGGAATCAACACCCGGGTGGAACTGGCCAAAGCAAACCAGGTGATGAAGAAAAAGATTGCCGAGCAGCACATGCTGGATGGGGTCACTCTCATCGACCCGGAGACNNCTTATGTCGGCAGGGGGGTGATCATCTATCCTCATGTCCGTATCTGCAACAGCACGGTAGGCGATCACGCAGTGCTCAAGGACTCTACCGTGGTCGAAGGTGCAAGAATAAGGACGGGAGCAAGCATAGGACCATTCGCCCATGTCCGTCCAGGGTCCGAGATCGGTGAATATGCGAAGATCGGCAATTTTGTCGAACTCAAAAAGGCGTTGATCGGGAACGGTGCCAAGGCTTCCCATCTGAGTTATCTTGGCGATACGAAGATTGGAAAGGATGTCAATATCGGTGCCGGTACAATAACCTGCAATTACGACGGGAAGAAC
>DKBO01000070.1 GCA_002448975.1 Nitrospiraceae bacterium UBA6898 | reverse complement strand
GACGGCAGGATCAAGACCGTTGACATAACCGGTGGCGCTCCGGAGTTGAATCCGCATTTCCGTTATCTTATTGAAGAGACGGAAAGCGCGGGTTGCCATGTCGTGGTGCGTACCAACCTTTCGATATTCTATGAAAAAGGGATGGAAGACCTGTTCGACTTCTATGACGGAAAGCATATCGAGCTCGTAGCATCTCTCCCTTCCTGCAATGGTGAGCATGTCGACAGGGTGAGGGGAAAGGGAGTTTTTGACAAGAGTATTGCCGCGCTCAGGAAACTGAATAATCTTGGCTATGGTTCTGACAGGGGAAGAACGCTGAACCTCGTCTATAATCCTGCGGGAGCTTTTCTCCCTCCTATGCAGTCTTCTCTCGAAGCGACATACAAGGAAGAACTCGGCTCAGCCTTTGGTATTACCTTTAACCGTCTCTATACCTTTGCAAACATGCCGGTTGGCAGGTTTCGCCAATTCCTGCTCAGGAGCGGCAATTTTGAAACATACATGGAAAAGCTCATGCAGGGTTTCAATCCCGAGACCCTGTGCGGACTCATGTGCAGGCGCCTGGTGAATGTGGCATGGGACGGCAGGCTGTATGACTGTGATTTCAACCAGATGACCGGCCTCGGCATTGCCGAGGGGTATCCCGCCATGATCAGGGATTTTGATCACGACCGGCTCGCGTCGAGAAAGATCATTGTCGACGACCACTGCTTCGGTTGCACGGCAGGACAGGGCTCCACGTGAATTGGTTCGATCCAGTAGCGGGCAGGGTGCCTGCTGGGAAGAACGAGGGGAGAATGGAAAGGATAACGGCAGCGGTTTGCCTCATAGCGTTCGTGCTCCTCTTCCCGGCAACAGGCTGGTGTCAGGCAGGAGTGGTCCTGTTCAGAGAGGACTTCCATGACCTCTCACAATGGAAGCCGCTTTATTTTCCGAAGATACTGCAGCACTCAGGTTATACCGTTGTCCAGGAGGGGCACCGTTCCTTTCTCCGGGCCGAGAGCCATGCCTCGGCATCGGGTCTTCTTTACCGCAAGGATTATCGTGTTTTTGATTATCCGAAGGTACGCTGGCTATGGAAGGTCGAGAATGTTTACCAAAAGGGCAATGCCGAGGAGAAGTCAGGAGACGATTATCCGATCCGCATTTACATCATTTTCAAGTATGATCCGGGCATGGCGTCATTCGGGCAGCGGCTGAAATACGGGATCGCAAAGACGATCTACGGGGAATATCCGCCGCACAGCAGCCTGAACTATATCTGGGCCAACCGGAAGCATGAGCAGAGGATCATATCCAATCCGTATACCGATAAAGCAAAGATGATCCTCCTCGAGGCAGGCACCGAGAAGGCCGGGCAGTGGGTCGAGGAAGACGTTGATGTCATTGAAGATTATCGCAGGGCCTTTGGTGCAGAGCCGCCGGCTGAAGCAAGTATCGCCATCATGAACGATTCCGACAACACCGGTGAACAGTCGGTTTCTTTTGTCGATTATATAGAGGTATATAAATGAGCGACCGCTGCCGGAGATCTGCCGCATAATGGTGCGGGACGGATGAAACATATTTTTGCTGCCGATATCGGCGGAACGAACAGCAGGTTCGGTCATTTCACAGTCACTGAGAACGACTGTCTGCTCCTTGCTGAGGTGGTCTGGCTGAAGACGACTGATGCAGGCTCGTTCCGTCATCTCCTCGATAATCTCGGCGGGAACGGGTTTCCCCTCCTCCCCGAGGCTGCTGATATTGTCGTTTTTGCCGTGGCCGGGCCGGTCGAGGACGGGGTAAGAAGCAGGCCGCCGTTCATAGCATGGGATATCGACCTCAGTTCTGTGCAGGAGAAGGTCGATCTCAAAAAGTGCCTGTTGATCAACGACTTCGTTGCCCAGGCTTTTGCCTGTTCTTCGGAGGCGGGCGAGCGGGCAAAGGTCATTCTGACCGGGAGAACCGTTGCCGGCGCTCCGGTCGCTGTCATCGGCGCCGGTACGGGCCTGGGAAAGGCTCTGCTCATTCAGGCTGGACATGGCCGTTATCGGGCTATTCCCTCTGAGGGCGGCCATAGCAACTTTTCCTTTGTAACGGAACGGGAACATGCATATCAGGAATTTCTTCTGCGGGAGCATCACGAGCAGTATGTGACCGGCAATACGGTTGTCTCCGGAAAAGGACTGAGCTACCTTCACCATTTTCTGACGGGAAGAAAAAAGGAGCCGGAAGAGGTTGCTCAGGAATTTTCTCTCTATCCCGAGACCCTTGCGTGGGCTGCAAAATTCTATGGCCGGGCATGCCGGAATTATGTGCTTGAGACCCTTGCCCGCGGCGGGCTTTTCGTGACCGGTGGTCTGGCGGCAAGGGCACCGGAAATGCTTGAGCATTCGGAGTTCGGAAAAGAGTTCCGCAGTTCCGATACGCTGGCCCACCTTCTTGAGCAGGTTCCGGTATCCCTGATCACCGATGAAAACAGTGGCCTCTGGGGCGCAGCTGTCCTTGCCCGGCAGACATTACGGGAGGCGACAGATGCATAAGAAGACGATCGAGAAACTGATCATCGTCGTCGTTATCATCGCTGTTATTGCAGTATTCCGGATATTCCACCTGGGGGATTATCTGACCCTTTCCTATCTCAAGGGGTCGCAGCAGCTTTTTGGCGCATGGTATGGAGATCATCCTGTGGCAGTGATCAGTGGTTATATGATCATCTACATTGCGGTGACCGGACTTTCCCTGCCCGGAGCAGCGGTCATGACCCTGGCAGGAGGAGCGCTGTTCGGCCTCGGGGCCGGTACGCTTATTGTCTCCTTTGCCAGCACCATAGGGGCGACGATTGCCTGTTTTGTGTCCCGCTTCATTTTGCGGGACTGGGTAGAGGGAAAATTCGGCGACAAGCTTTCGGTGATCAACGAGGGTATCGCACGGGAGGGGGCTTTTTATCTCTTTACGCTCAGGCTGATCCCGGTTTTTCCCTTTTTCGTCATCAATCTGGTAATGGGACTGACGAAAATGCCGTTGCGCACGTTCTATTGGGTATCGCAGCTCGGCATGCTCGCCGGCACCATAGTCTATGTCAATGCAGGGAAGGAGCTTGGAAAGATCGAAGCACTCAGCGGTATTCTCTCTCCGGGGCTGATTATATCGTTCATCCTGCTCGGCATATTCCCGCTTATAACGAAGAAGTTGCTGGCGGCATATCGGGCGAAGAAGCAGAAATCCGCTTCACCATAACAGGAGGTTGCATGGCAAAATTTGACTATGATATCGGGATCCTGGGAGGAGGCTCTGCGGGTCTTACTGTTGCTGCAGGAGCTGCCCAGTTCGGTGCTAAGACCCTGCTTATAGAAAAGGAGAACGTGCTCGGCGGAGACTGTCTGCATTTTGGCTGTGTGCCGAGCAAGACACTTATCAAGACGGCCCATGTCTATCACCTCATGAAACATGCCGCGCGTTTCGGACTTCCCCAATCGGAAATGCGACCGGTAGACTTCAAGGACGTATCGAACAGGATAAAATCGGTGATCTCGGTCATCCAGAAGCATGATTCGGTGGAGCGGTTCTGCAGTCTTGGTGCAAAAGTCGAATCGGGGAATGCGGCCTTTATGGATGAGCATACGGTTAATCTAGAGGGCCGAATGATCACAGCCAAGACCTGGGTCATAGCGACAGGTTCATCTCCTTCCATCCCGAAGATCGCAGGGCTCAACAGCATACCGCACATCACGAACAGGGATATCTTCTACCTGGATACCTTGCCGAAGTCCATGATCATACTGGGCGGTGGGCCGATCTCGATCGAGATGGCACAGGCCTTCTCCCGGCTCGGCACAGACGTCTCGGTTATCCAGCGGAGCGGGCAGATACTCGGCAGGGAAGACCCCGATATGGCAGAGGCAGTGATGCAGAACCTCTCGGCAGAAGGGGTGACATTCCATCTTAATGCAATGATCGAGGCGGTTAAAGACCTGGGCAGTGAGCGGGAAGTTACGGTCAGGATGAAGGACGGAAGGACTGCGATCATAACGGCAGAAACCATACTCGTGGCCCTGGGCAGGGAACCTAACCTCGGAACGCTCGGGCTCGGGAATGCCGGTGTTGCCTATGATGGAAAAGGGCTCAACCTCGACAGCAGACTCAGGACAACACAGAAGCATATCTTTGGGGCCGGTGACGTTACCGGGGCTTACCAGTTCACGCATGCAGCAGGCTATGAAGGAGGCGTGGTGCTGACAAATGCGATCCTGCATCTGCCGCGCAAGGCAGACTATACATATTTCCCGTGGTGTACCTACACAGACCCGGAGCTTGCGAGTATCGGGATGAATGAGATGGCAGCGAAGAGGGCAGGCCTTCAGTATACTGTCTGGGCAGAGGAATTCAAGATGAATGACCGCGGTCTTGCCGAGGGTGAAGGGCTGGGAAGGATCAAACTGGTGCTCGATGCAAAGGAAAAACCGCTTGGCGTGCAGATCCTTGGCCTGCATGCCGGAGAACTGATCAGCGAATGGGTGGCTGCCCTGAACGGCAAGGTAAAACTCTCTGCGCTTGCCGGCGCGGTGCATCCCTATCCCACGCTCGCCGAGATCAACAAGCGTGTTGTCGGCAACTATTTTTCAGGAAAGATATTTTCTGGCAAGGTGAAGAAAACGCTCAAGTTCTTCTTCAGTCTGCGGGGAAGGGCATGCGGGGTTGTGTGATGATAAAGAACGCAGCCCTGATACGGCACAGTAAACAGAAGGGAGAGAAGATGGAAGGGATGAAGTTCAAAGTGGGTGTTATGGGAAGTGCAAGCAGCAGGCTGACGGGACACCATAAAATGATGGCATATGCCCTTGGCCAGGCTATTGCTGAGGCAGACTGCATAACCATCACCGGGGCATGTCCGGGATTCCCGTTTGAAGCTGCGCGGGGCGCCAAGGAATCGGGGGGATACGTTGTCGGTATTTCACCGGGTCTCAGTCTGTGGGAACATACAAACAAATACGGGTCACCTACCGAATACCATGACGTCCTGATATTTACCGGTAGCGGCCTCATGGGCAGGGAGGTAGTCAATATCCGGTCGTCCGATATCGTCATCATCCTGGGCGGGCGTTCAGGCACCCTTGGGGAGTTCTCGATCGCCTATGACGAAGGAAAGCTTATCGGCGTGCTTATGGGTACGGACGGCATTACCAAAGAGATAAAACATATCGTGAAGGTGATCAGAAAGACGACCGGTTCAAAAATACTATATGATAATGAGCCAGGCCGGCTTGTCAGGAAACTGCTGGCATATTACACAAAGGAACATTTCAGGCATCCTTCCTGTCACAATGGCGAGGGTGCACGGAGAGAAGGGTAGCGCGCATGGTAGTAACAGACAAACATTACCGCCTTATTCTGCAGAGGATCGCTAGCAGGGTAATGATCGCGCGTGGCCTGCTGCCTGAGTTCTCGAAAGAAGCGCTTTCCGAGCTTGATGCCATCCATTCACCTGCAATAGCTGATTCTGCGCAGGTCCGTGACCTGAGAAGTCTTCTCTGGTGCTCCATTGACAACGACGACTCGAAAGATCTTGATCAGCTTACGACCGCCGAGAAAATGCCGGATGGTTCAACAAAGATATTGATAGCAGTAGCTGACGTTGACGCAGTTGTCAGGAACGGTTCTGCAGCGCGGAGGGGAAGGTTCTTATCGATAATGCGGATTACGCCTGATACAAGAGGGAGGAAACGATGACAGAGAGAAATAATAAGCTCGAGGAAATATCACATCAGCTCAACGAAAACATATTAGCGGTAAAGGGAACGTTAGAACTCATGGATGCTTCCGTTACAGAGGATGACCTGCACGACCTTTTACTGAAGGCAATGCAAAGGATGGATGGCATTCAGAGATTATCGAACGAAATGCTCAATGCTTTGCAAAATTGCCTCAACAAAATGAATTCACGTAATACATAAAAGACAAGGCTAAACTTCTTCCTCCTACCAACAGCTGTTGCTATTGTTGACAGCTGAGGGCTATTCCCTTGAAGTCGGCACGGCAACCATCCACATAGATAGTCTCGCTTATTTGCTGAACTCAACACGCGCTCCCTGTATAGCGGTAAAGGTAAGAAACGGAAGAAAATAGGGGGAATCGACGAATCAAAAAATGTGCGGTGGCTGCGAGATAATCTTAACGTTGTACTTCTCGGGACCGGAGAGCTTTTCTCTTTTGCATGGACATCTGTTTTACTATTCCGAGCGGATTTGAATATTGGTGATATTATCAGATTTCCCCTGCTTACAACCATTTCCTTTGGCCTGATAGCCGATAATGGTACCGCCTTGATTTACTTCCCAATGCACAAAACAATCGTTGCTGACCGGTTGGATATAGACAAAATTGCCATTGGGAAGCGGATAGGTAGTCTCTTTCCATCCAACCTTTGAAGCATACGAATCAGGACTTTTCATTTCCTGTTTAAGCTCGGACAAAGGTTTGGCTATCCAGTCCCTGCTGAGATCTTCAAGGGATATGTGAGATGCACATCCGTAAAGAAGAATTATATAAAGCAATAACCAAACTGCGTTAACAGACAAATATTTCACCATATATCCTCTTTATCAAAACCAGGCAATTTAAGGTGAATAAACTTTGCCAATATCTTAATCAGCCTTCTTCTTCCCGTCAAGACAGCATTTTTGCGGGTACAAGCGTCAAAGTCCGCTTTATGAG
>DKBO01000146.1 GCA_002448975.1 Nitrospiraceae bacterium UBA6898 | reverse complement strand
AATCGGGGACGGACTACGCGGCCACGAGCGGGACACTGGCCTGGACGGATGGCGACGCGACGGATAAGACGCTTACGGTCAGCATAATGAACGATTCGGACCACGAAGTCGATGAGACCTTTAGAATAATTTTAGAAAATCCGACGGGGGGAGCGACGCTGGGGAGTCCAGACAGCGCGACGGTTACCATTACGGATGACGATAGCAATGCCCCCATTGTGCTGAATATGCTCAAGAATCCTGATTTTGAAGAAGGTCATGTGAACTGGAGCGAATACAGCCGTGAGGGATATGAGCTGATCAGTGAAGAGCCGTTATATACATTCAACGGCAACTGGATGGCCATATTGGGAGGATCGACCAGACGTTCGTATTTATATCAGGATGTAAAGATCCCATCTGATGCCATGAGCGCATCTTTGGATTTCTGGTTCAACATAGTATCGGAAGAGTCACCGAACGGAGCTTACGACATCATGAAATTGGAAGTTCGCAGACCGAGTGATAATGTGCTCTTATTGAAACTGGATAAGCTGAGCAATCTTGATGTGACGGGCGGATGGGCGCAAAGCCGTGCATACGACCTCATGCCGTTCAGGGGACAGGATATCAGGTTGAGATTCAAGGCAAAGAATGGTCCATCGAATACAACAGCATTCTATCTCGACGATCTTGCCGTAACCGTGAGCAGGAAGATCAACCTTGAGTCTCCCAACGGCGGAGAAACCATAGCTGCCGGGTCTATATATGACATTCAGTTCAGAACGGTATCAGAGGTTTCCAGCGTCAAGATAAAATATACCCTGAATAATGGAAGGACATGGAAGACCATAACAGCCGGCGTAACCGGCACCAGTTATCCATGGGATGTGCCGGTACCGGCAAGGACAAAAACGAAATGCAAGATCAAGGTGATAGGGTATGACGCCGCTGGCCACAAAGTTGGGAAGGATGATTCCGATGAGACCTTTACCATCGTGCGATGAAATTGATCGGCTAACGTTGTTCCGCTGACCCCATACTGTATTTGGAAAGGTTGAACGGGAGCCGGGAAGCGGGCTCGAACCGACGACCTGCCGATTACGAATGACCCACAAATAAATCTCATAAGTCTCTATATAAACAAGTTATCTTTCCGCTGCACATTTTCTCTATGTTATCGCACTCGTAACATATTCAAATATAAGAACAACGTGAATTGAAAGTTGAAGCGCCATTCGCTCATTTAAACAGTGACGTCACACGCAATGTTGCAAACGCGTCTATCACTGCCCCAATAATAGCGATAAGCAATTGATCCTTATTTCTTTTAAAAAATCCCGGTGATTCAAGCTTCGGGAGTAAATAAATAACCGAATAAGCTTTATATGTCAATCGACACAATCCTCTGGCTCTGTCTTTCTCGACAAATTACATTACCAGTTTTGAGGTCACCATGATTCAATTGTGCGAAAAATAGGATACGTTATCCAGGAGAGGCAAATTGATTCATAAGTGAGTCCTGTCAGCATTCATGAGCAGCAAAACCTGCAAGGCCGTATTCCACATTAAGCAAAATTAAGTAATGTTAATAATGGTAACTTTACGTTGACATGGGTAGATTGCCGTGATAAAAGAAAAGTATTTATAGGATCACTCGAGAAAGCACGCCCTTCGCAAAGGGACGTGGAAATCGTCGGAAATAATCTTTGTGCTATAGATGGCCGGACTTGAGAAATATTCAAACCCGTCGATTTGTCCTGTTTGATTGCTTGGCTGTCGGTGTTATAAGGGGGATTCGAAGTGGGTAGATATTGCATCTCAAATCAGCTCGATCATTTATTAGATTCTGCAGCTATTTTGCCGCGTTTCCTCTCGGGTGCATCTGAAATAGTGAATTCTGTGCTGATGAACGAGGTTGAGCAAAGATCGTATTGTGTTGAAAAAGATGCGACAGAAAAGCGCGGAAGAAATTACCTCGGGATGACATGCCACGAATGCTGAACAGAGATTTTGATACAAAGGACAACGTGATGGATGAACGTGAGACTGTCAAAGCGTCTCTGAAAAGGGAGGCAGTACTCAGTCAGCTCATCGGAAAAAGTGAGGCGATCCGATCGCTGCATAAAAAAATAGCATTGATATCTTCCTGTGATGCAAGTGTTCTCATTACCGGTGAGACCGGCACCGGCAAGGAGCGCGCTGCCAGGGCTATTCATTATCTGGGGAATCGATGTGACAAACCCTTTATTCCGGTCAATTGCGGCGCCATTCCGGAAAACCTGTTTGAAAATGAAATCTTCGGGCATGTCAGGGGCGCCTTCACGCATGCCACCCTTCAGCAAAAAGGATGCGTGAAGGAAGCTGAAGGCGGCACGCTTTTTCTGGATGAGATCGGGACGATCAGTCCTTTTATTCAGGTTAAACTGCTCCGCCTGCTGGAGAACAAAGAGTATAAGCCCCTTGGCGATTCCCATATCCATACGGCGAACATAAGAATAATTACGGCAACAAACAGAGACCTCTTGTCGCTCATAAGGGAGGGTACCTTCAGGGAGGATCTTTTTTACCGCTTAAACATTGTTCTTCTTCATATTCCGCCTTTGCGGGAGAGAAGAGAAGACATCCCGTTACTGATCGATCACTTCACCGGTAAATATTGCAAGGAATATGGCCGGCAACCGGGAACGTTCTCAAAAGCCCTTGAGGAATACCTGCTCACCTATGATTGGCCCGGGAACGTGCGAGAACTGGAGAACAAGATCCAGCAGTTCATTGTTATGGGAACCACTGATGTAATAACGCCTGATACCATGCAGTTATCGACAATCGATGCGACCCATCACAAGACAGGCCCCTCTTTAAAGACGTTAAAAAAAGAAGCGATGAATGAGTTCGAAAAGCGCTATATTGTGAAGCTCCTATCCGAGCACAACGGTAATGTCGTTACTGCTGCAAAGAGCTCGGGGAAAAGCCGTACCGCCCTCTGGAACCTGATAAGAAAGCACCACCTCTCCCCAAAGCAATTTCGCACTGACAGCATCTAAGCGGGGAAAAAGTATTCGGCCCACAATATTGTTTTATATCTGGCGACGTGCGTCATAAAAAGATGACTATCTAACTCTATGACATTACATTACTTATTCGTGGCAGTCAAAATGTTATGACGCTCTGCCGGAATTCCTCTTCCTGCATGCCCGAATAAATGTATTAAATCAATCATATCGACACGACAATACGCTGGCAACCTTCTTGCTCACAGCATATATCAAAATAACTTCTCGTGAGATTTCAGTGAATAAGAGAGATCAGGAAATTATTGAGCGGATAATGAAATATCTCCGGGAGAAGCCGGATGCCGGTGATACTCTTGAGGGAATCTCTCAATTCTGGCTGGAGTTCGAACGGATCGAGCAGACCGTGGATGAGGTAAGCAATGCCCTGGAAAGGTTGGTCAGACAAGGCACGGTAATTAAATTAGAGTCGATGAGCGGATTGCCTGTCTATAAACTTGACAGGACGGCTTAACGATGCGGAGCAGGGCAAGGACGAAGGGCGCTGAAGTACCGAAGCAGCGTTGATGGAGATAGAGCATAACGGAAACGGAAGAGAACGGTTTTCCCGGCGATGTGCGATCGTTTGCCGTCTGAAAAGGCGGAAGCACTCATATGAAGGAAGTACATGCAATGTGGTTATAGAAAAGTTGTCCCTGACAGCTCAGGGCGGTAGCCCGTGAAATTGAATGTCGACAGGGCAGTGCGACCTCAACGATTAATAAAGGAGGAGATATGAACATCAGGATTACAAACCTGACGAACAGGCTGACGGTCATCAGTCTGAACAGCGGAAGGACGGTGATCCTCGGACCCCGGGAGACGTCTGCTGAAATTCCCGGAACCGAGACCAGGGGGAACAGAACAATCGAGAAAATGAGCCACGAAAGAGTCGTTTCCGTGCAGGGCGATAAAACAGCCGCAATGCCTGCAAAATCAGCGCAGAAGGCAAAAGCTCATCGCGGGAAAAAAAGACATTAGGTCCATAAATACGTTACGACATCGAGCGAAAAGGAGGAGCCATGAGTAACCCAACGTATCCAGGTGTGTATATGGAAGAGGTGTCAAGCGGCGTCCGGCCGATCGAGGCTGCAGGGACATCGACGGCCGCGTTCTTCGGTTATGCCCAGCGGGGGCCGATCGGGGTTGTGAAAAAAATATTCAGCTTCAGCGAGTTCCAGGGCATCTACGGCGGCTTTATTGACGGCCACTATCTCGCCTATGGCGTCTATCAGTTCTTTAATAACGGGGGAAGCCAGTGTTACATCGGCAGAGTGGCCTCAGGGACCGAGACGGCCTCGGCCACGGTCAAGGACTATGGATCTACGGCAAAAGACAGCATGAGAATTTCAGCGAACTCTCCGGGGATCTGGGGCAATACCATCAGTATCGCCGTGACGGATGCGTCTGAGGACAGGAATAATCTGTTTGCCATGCACGTGCATGTGGACAACCCGAAGGCAGGCGAAAAACCCATCCTTCTGGAGAGTTTCGATAATCTCAGCATGGATTCTTCATCACCGGCATATGTGGAAAAGATCGTCAACACCCTTTCGAAGCAGATCAGGGTAGCGGTGAATACGGCGAATGACAACCAGACGGCCGGGTACAGCGAAAGCAGTGCCATCGTTCTCGGCGGAGAGCTGCTCGCGGCAAAACAGCGCACCTTCAGGATCAACGTCCATGGAGACGGGTTTCAGGTCGTCGATCTCACCAAAGAGCTGGCCGGCAAAGACCTCACAAAGCTCGAAGATGTGCGGGGCGCGATTGAAAAGACGATACGGGCACTGAAGCCGCTCAGGGACTCAACGCCTTCGGATGCCTACACCGTTGCCGTGACCATTGAGGCAACGAACAAGCTCCGGATCACCTCCGGCAATGTCAGCGCCGACTCCAGGATAGAGATCATCAAGGCGGAAAATCCGCAGGTGGACGCTGCCGGGGCGCTGAAGCTCGGCAAGGCAAATGGAGGGAAAGAGGTGTTCGGATCATCGACCATGAGACCCCAGGCAACATCCGCGACCGACTGGGCGAACTTTTACCTGCTCGGAGACGACACCGTAGCAGGGGCAGTCAGCGCAGTAGTTGCCGGCAGTGACGGCTCGACGCCTCAGGTGCAGGACTACGTCACGGCGCTGAACTTGCTCGATACGGTTCGCGACGTGAGCCTCATCGCGGTGCCGGGGATCGGCAGTTTTGAGATGGTGGACGCAGGCATGAACTACTGCGCACGGAGGCCGCTGAGCGACTGCTTCTTCATCGCCGACATGACCCAGGATGAAAAGGACCTTGAAAGCGTGATCCTCTACCGCGACAAGCTCGCGAACCCGAATTCCTACGGGGCGATCTATTTCCCCTGGATCAAGGCGCTCGATCCGACCGGAAAGTCGAAGGAGGCGATCGCTCTTCCGCCGTCGGGATTTCTTGCAGGTATTTATGCACGCACAGACGCAAAGCGCGGCGTCTGGAAGGCACCTGCGGGCACCGAGGCCACGGTAAGCGGTGCTGCGGGGCTCGTCACAGAATTGAACGACACCCAGCACGGGAACCTGAACAAGGACAGCAAGAGCGTCTGCGTCGTGAGAAAATTCCCGGGCGCCGGCATCGTCGTATGGGGATCGAGGACATTGAGCTCCGACCCGGAATGGAAATACATACCGGTCAGGCGTATGGCGATCATGCTACGGGTGAGCATTTTCAACGGGATCCAGTGGGCGGTCTTCGAGCCGAACGATGAAGAGCTCTGGTCTCAGCTCCGTCTGAATATCGGTTCGTTCATGATGAACCTCTACCGCCAGGGGGCATTCCAGGGATCAAAACCCTCAGAGGCGTTCTTTGTGAAGTGCGACAAGGATACGACGACGCAGGATGACATAAACCTGGGAATCGTGAATGTGCTGGTCGGCTTTGCTCCGCTGAAGCCGGCAGAGTTCGTGATTGTGAAGATCAGCCAGATGGCAGGGCAGTCGTCATAACGACCGTGCAGGGAAACATCCAAAGGAGGAATGATCTATGCCGCAATTCAGCGTAAACACGCACCGGTTCGATCCTTACCGGAATTTCAAGTTCAGGATCAAGTGGGACGGTAAATACGTCGCCGGGATGAACAAGGCCGGAGCTTTGAAAAAGACGACCGAGGTCGTCACCTGGCGGGAGGGCGGCGATCCGAGCACGAGCCGCAAGATGCCCGGCAAGACGTCCTATGATGCCATTACCCTCGAGGCGGGCGTAACCCATGACACCACGTTCGAGGAGTGGGCCGGCAAGGTGAACAACTACCAGGGTGACGCTTCCATGTCCCTGAAGAATTTTCGGAAAGATGTTGTCATCGACGTCTTCAACCTCCAGGGCAAAAAGGTGCTCTCGTACAAGGTCTTCCGCTGCTGGGTCTCTGAATATCAGGCCCTGCCGCAGCTCGACGCAGGGGGCAATGCCGTGATGATACAGACCATCAAACTCGAAAACGAGGGATGGGAGCGGGACACCGCGGTGGCCGAGCCTGCAGAGACGTAGCATGAAGCACGGAGCACCGGGGGCTGAGACGTGAAGACAGTAACCTGCACCCTTCCGGGAGGCTATGTTGACGGCCACGGCACGTTCCATGCCGAGGCAGAGCTGCGGCAGCTGAGCGGTCATGAGGAGGAAATCCTGGCATCGAGAAACAGCGGGGAAACGTCTTCGCTTGTGACGGAAGTGCTCGCCGGCTGTCTGCTGCGTCTTGGTACGATCAGCCCGGTTCCGCCGTCGGTGCTGCAGAGACTGCTTGTCGCGGACCGGCAATATCTTCTCCTGAAGTTGAGAGAGGTCACCTTCGGCCGGGAGATCCGGGGTACGCACCTCTGTCCCTGGCCAGACTGCGGCAGAAAGGTCGATATCGACTTCGCCATACCGGACATACCCGTGAAGCCGTCCCGAGACAAAGGCCCTCTGTATTCCATGCAGCTTTCGGAGCAGGCTGCACTGACGGAGCATGACGGCAAAGCCATCACTGCCGTTATGTTCAGGCTGCCGAACGGTGCAGACCAGGAGGCCGTGACGCCGTATTTCAGGGAAAATCCCGCCCGGGCATTGACCCTGCTGCTGGAACGCTGCATCCATTCGCTGGGGGAGTATGTCAACCCGGTTCCAGAACTTCTCGGCAGGCTTTCACCGGCGGCCAGGCAGGAAATCGAGCAGGAAATGGAGCGGGTTAGTCCTTCCGTCGATCTCGACATGCAGGTCGCGTGCGCCGAATGCGGCAGGATATTTACCGCGCCGTTCGACATTCAGGACTATTTCTTTGGAGAACTGAGGAGTGATGTAGATCTGCTTTTTCGCGAGGTCCATTACCTTGCCTATCATTATCACTGGAGCGAGCAGGAGATTATGTCCATGACGCAGGACCGCAGGCGGAGATATATCGAGGTCCTCGCGGATGAGATCGAGAATATGAACAATGCGGTCTGAGAACACCCCTACACCGTATCTGTCGGCCATTGTCAGGGACGGCACCCAGCCTTTCCGCTACCGGAGCGGTGTTATGAGGCTGCTGGGCATCGCGGAGACGGGAAGCGCTTTTGTCGGCTCCTGTCTCAGGGTTCCTCCATCGATGAAACGTACCGCATTTCCGATGAGCCGCCGGGCGTATTTTTCTCCTGACATGTATCTCCATGATGCAGGGGACAGTGCAGGTAAAAGTTCCAAGCCCGGTCACAGAACAGATGAAGAACAGACGGCGGCGCTCGATGAAAGACAGAACAGTCGCCTTCAGCAGGAGCCTGCGGGCCAAGGCGCTTCGGGAGATCATGAGCGGCTGCACGCCGAGAGGAGCGGTAATAGCTCGCAGCCCTCCGCTGCTGACACAGGGGATGGACTGCAGACAGGAAAGCATTGCCCTGATCCGAAAGAAAGACACGATAGGTCTAGTCCAAACCTCCGCAGGCAGCCCCCCGGATTAGAACCTTCAGGCACCGGTTCACCTGCCGGGGTATTTCATCAGAACACAGGTGGTCCTCACGAGGCAGGCCGCGATC
>DKBO01000157.1 GCA_002448975.1 Nitrospiraceae bacterium UBA6898 | reverse complement strand
TGCCGAGCATCCTGCAGACTGCGGCATCGACCGCAAAGGCGTCGTTCGCAGCCATGACAACTCCCAGTTCTCGCGGCATGCCGCCCTTTCCCGGTCCCTGTCCCTCCATCGCAAGGACACCGTCAAGGACCGTGATAGCGGGTCTCATGACTGTGCAAATCCTGACCAGAAGCTCTGCAAATCTCTCCCGGTCAATGCCTGTCCTGAAATGCCACTCGGGCTTGCGCAGGCCGACAATACAGCCGAACATGTTTTTAACGCCAAGGGTGAGCAGCATCTGGGTGTGGGTCTTCAGTTTGGGCAGGTTGATGATCACGTCGGCATCCATGGCATCTGCAGCTATCTCTATCCTGTTGAACGGAGGGCCGATGTCGACCATGTGGGAATCCTGAAACGGCCTGCAATCTACCGGGACATCCCTCAGGGCACGGTCGATGCCGCCTTCGCGCATTACCCGCTCGAAGGTCCCCATGGCAGGGCTGTCGGATACCTGCGGAAGGGCACCCTTTTCATGGACATACTCCACTGCCGCCCTGATGACCAAGGGGTGGGTGATCATTGCCCTCTCAGGGGGTGCGGGAGCGAGGAAATTCGGCTTTATGAGAACACGGCTCTGCTGCTGTATCCGCCCCTGATCGAGTAAGCTCAGGAGCCCAAACATTACCTGCTTCAGTTCTTTATACGCATAGGATACGCTTCGGACATAAACCCTGGATTCTGCTGTTTGCTTCGCCACCGCTCCGCAACCGGCATCATACGGTCCCGACCGCGACCTTGATGGGAAGACGAACAATGAATGTCGTGCCCTTGCCTTCTTGACTCTCCACGTCAATCCTTCCACCGTGGTCCTGGATGATGCGGTAGCTGATCGAGAGACCGAGGCCCGTACCGCTGTCCTTCTTGGTAGAGAAGAACGGTTCGAATATGCGCTGTCTGAACTCCGGTGGTATGCCCTGACCGGTATCAGCAATACTCACGAAAATAAAGTCGCCGACCATCGCGGTCTTTATCGTGAGGATCCCTCCATGGGGCATGGCCTGGACAGCATTCGTAATAATATTCAGGAATACCTGTTTCAGCTGGTCAACGTCACCGATGGTTATGGGGACATCTTCGTATTCCTCCGATATCTTGACCTTGGACATCCGTGCCTGTGCAGAAGATAAGACAACGACATCCTTGAGCACGTCGTTGATCTTCACCTCGGTAAGCTGAAGCGGTTTCTTCCGGGCAAACCCGAGCAGCTGCCTTACGATTTCGCGTGCGCGGAGTGCCTCTTTTTCGATAATGTCAAGGCTGTTTCCGATCATTTCCTTGTCATCATCTTCCCTCGCGAGCTCAGTGAATCCGATGATACTGGTAAGCGGGTTGTTGATTTCATGCGCCACATTGGAAGCGAGCTCTCCTATCGCAGCGAGCTTCGCGGACTGTATCAGTTGTTCCTGTGTCTTCCGAAGCTCTTCCATCTTTTCCTGCAGGTTGCGATAGAGTTCTGCGTTCTCCATGGCAACCGCCATATGGTTTGCCAGGATGATCAGGATCTTTGCGTCCTCTTCACCGAAGTCTCCTTCCTTGTTAGAGACACGGAGCACGCCCAGCATCTTCTCTTTGGTGAGAAGCCATGCAGCCATCATATTTTTTTCCCTCTGCGGGTCAGGGACGAGGAATTCGTAACCGCCCGCGTTCGCATACTCATTGATCACGATCGGCAGCCCGCCGGAGACCTGGTACAGCTCGACCATCTTCTCAAGGGAATAGTGCATGGTATCCCGATAGTCCACCGTCAGGGTAAAGGCTGCCGTACTGGGAACAAAGGCTTTCCGGGCATCGTCATAAAGGAACAGGATCACCTGCTTCACCTTCAGGATATCGGCGATACTCAGGCAGGTATCCTGAAACGCCTGATCCATCTCAACGATATCGTAAAAATCAAGCGTAACCTTATAAAGGCCGGACAGCTGATCGATATAGCGGTTCGTCTTGTCATGTTCTGCCTGAAGGGCGGTGCTCATGGCATTAAAGCTTTCCGCTACTTCGCCGAATTCGGTATCATCATGATACTCCGTCTTATACCCGAGTTTTCCTGCTGCTAGCATGCGGGCAGCGTTCACCAGCTCAATGACCGGACGGGTGATCTGCCGGGTAAGGATCACCGCAATGCCAAGGGCAAGCATAAATGACCCGACGAGGGTAATGATAAGAATGAGCCGGGTCTGGTTGATTGCCCTGACTGCCTCGATGGTCCGCCGCCTTAGCACATTGTCGGCGATCGCTGCCATTTCCTGCGTCCGTCCGAGGAGTGAGTCGCCGATGCTGACTGCAACCATTTTAAGACGTTCGATCCTCTGTTCATTGGCCGTACTGGTGACCAGATAACTGATTGCTTCCTTGTATTGCTCCACCATTTCATTGACCTTAACCAGTCTGTCGGTCATTTCCTCGTTGTGATGACAGCTTAGGCAATTCTTGACCGATGCGTCCATGGCAGAGACGTTATCCACAATAGCATCCAGTTCCTTGCCAAAAATGGTACCGGTAGCATAAAGGTTGGACTGAACGGTCTGGATGTTAATCACAAAGTTCTGTCTGATGATCTCAATCCTGTGCAGGGTGATGACCGACTCAAGGTCGCCGGTTATCCGGTAGGTATAGAGCATGGTAATGCCCGCTCCCAGGGAAAAAAGCAGAAAGAGCAGAGATAGGGAATATATTAGCCGTTTTCTCATTTATATTTATATGTCTTCACGGTTATTCCTGCTTTACGGGCCACATCATAGAAGGATGCAAAGTCTTTCTTCTTGGCCTCAATAAACTTTTGTGCCTCGAGCTTTTTGAGGACCGTTATCCCTTCGGGGTCCTTCTCCATGTTGAAAAGGGCAGCCTTTATCCGTGACAGAAGGGTCTCGGGAATGTCCTTTCTCAGAAAGAGTGTGGTATCGGGAAATTCCTGCGATCTGGCAATGATCATAAGCTCTTCCTTTATGGTCGAGTCCTTCGCGACCAACAGCTGATAAATCTTGCTTTTTACGGTCCCGACATCAGCCCTGCCGTCGAGAACGGCATAGATCGTCGAACCATGACTGCCGGTAAAGGAAACCTCCATGAAGTATGATTCCGGGTCAGATACACCGAACTCCTTGAGATAGGAAAGCGCGTAAAGATATCCGGTAACCGTGGCACGGTCTACAAAAGTTATACGTTTGCCTTTCATGCCTTCAACATCACGGATGCCGCTGTTATTTCGCACAAAGATATAACTCTGTACCGTTGACGATCCGTCCAGATTTACCGCCCTGGCGACCGGCACTGCGTCAATTTTTTCCATGGCGAGTACCCCGGTGAAAACGCCGAAGAATGCTCCATCCATCTTCCGCGAGACGAACCTGTCCATCACATCACCATACCTGCTGAGAATGGTAAACCGCACTGGTGTTTCGATCTTCTTTGAGAGATAGGCTGCAAGCGGCCGGTACCGGTCCATCTGATTGAAAATATTTTCCTCAGGGATCAGTCCGATAAGGATCTCGTTCTCGCAATGTGCCTTTACCGGCCATGCCATAAGAACGGTTACGGCAAGGAGAAGCGTTATGCCGTAACGCATCTTCACTTTATGAGCCTCGTCGCCTCGGTTACCAGTTCCATCGAGAGTTTCATGCCCAGGGCAGTAGCCTCCTTCATGTTGAAGATAAGCTCTATATTACTCGCTGCTTCGGATCTGATCTTGTCGGGCGGAACACCGTCAAGAATCTTCTGCACCTTTTCCGCGATCTTTTCCCCTTGCGAGTTCGGACTTGCAGCCAGTGAAACGATCGCATGTCCGTCCGTGCAGAGGAAAAATGATGCATAAGGTATTTTCTTCTCCCTTGCGTATTCGATGACCTGGCCCATGGCCATATGTGCTACGGAGCTTCCGGTAAGAAGGACGGCATCCATCTTCCTGCCTGCAAACTTTGCTTCTGCATCCTGGTATCGCTTGAGGTTGATACCGTCGATTTTCATCCCATACTGAGTTGCAAGTTTAGTTAATTCGCTGAACTGATAAACAGAGTCTTCCTCATGCGAGCTGTAGACAACGCCAAGGGTGTTGATCTGATTCAATGAGCGGAGATAGCGCAACAGGCTGGATATGGAGAGTCTTACATAAACTCCCGTGCTATTGCGCGCCTTCACTTCCGGCATGAGCGGCTCATAAACAGCGGCATACACCAGCGGAATCTTTGTCCTTTCCTTGACTACGGCAATGGCAGCAGGAGCTCCATAGGCCACGATTGCGTCAACATCCATGGCGATAAGCTTCCGCGCAGCGTTGCTCAGTGAGATGTCATCGGGGTACGGCTTCTGCAGAATGACCTCGGTCTTTGACAGAGGTCCGCTCTGTCCGAGTCTTGCCATGAAGGCTTTATGGAGGTCCTGATAATAGGGAATATCACCGGTCATGATCACCCCTATGGTGTTCTCAGCTGCCAGACCCTGCACAGGCAATGAGATCAGAACAACCAACAGCGTGACAACAATAAAAGCTAATCCCCCCGGACGTAACGACATTCTTACCTCTATCTATTTGTTTTGCATATATTGTTTTATATATAGCAGTTTTATATATTCTTGTAAACAAAAGATTTCCGATCAGTTGATGATCTTAGGAGTTCGCCTTTACACAGAGGCATAGCGTTCTCTGCTGACGAAAAACCCTGGACGGGGCAGCGGGCCGTAGACCGCAATGGCCTGCAGAAAGCCTGTTGAGGCAGGGCCGGGACGACGCAATAGCGGATAGTGATGCTCACGCACCTCCCCATTTGCCCGTGAGCAAAAGACTCATTTCGACCTATACCATTGAACGTGATATGCTACAGCCCCCGGGGCATGCAACGTTACCACTTTTTTGCAGGCAGCTATCCATAGTATAATGATGCATCCCGCATTAACAGGAGGAAGCCATGAAGATTGAACTTGAGGGAACCTTGTTGAAGATGACGCCCGAGACTGCCAGGGAGAAGGAAGAACTGAACCAACTTTGGACCATCATTATTGATTGTGTAAAAGATAACAAGAAGCTGGTGCCGGTCGGACAGTACATCCCGGGCATGAAGGAAGTCGCAACCTTCAATATCGAGTAGTTGTTTGACCTGCCTCTAGTGAAAGGAAAACGGGTTTCGCTGACAGCCTATGCCGGCTACCGGGGCGATGAGGAGCCCCGCTCCCTTGTGCTTGAAGGCAGAAGAATAACGGTCACCAGGATTGAAGAGCGGTGGGTAGCGCAGGACGCTGACGGTGGAAACCAGAGAAGGTGCTTCCGGGTAATGGGAAGTGATGGACAGAGGCATCTGCTCTGCTGTCACGAGACGACAAACGACTGGTATCTGGAGTGACCGGCAGCGAACGAAAAGCATGGGCGACATCTTTTCCGACAGAATCTCAGATGTACCAAGATCCTTTATCAGAGAGATACTGAAGCTCACCCTGGACAAATCGGTCATCTCCTTTGCAGGAGGCCTTCCCAACCGCGACCTGTTTCCGGTGCAGGAGATCAAGGATGCAACAGACAGGCTGCTGGAAGAAGCAGGAAAAGATATCCTGCAGTACAGTGCATCTGAAGGATACCTCGGGCTCAGGGAATGGATCGCTGACCGCTACCGATCAAAAAATCTCATCGTGCATCCCGACAATATCCTCATTACCAACGGGTCACAGCAGGGTATGGACCTTCTCGGCAAGACCCTTCTCAATGACAACGACGACATCATCATCGAGGAACCGGGGTATCTGGGCGCTATCCAGGCCTTTTCCCTCTACCGTTCCTCTTTCCACCCTGTCCCCGTGAGCGAAGAAGGCATTGATCTTGATGCGTTTCACAACACCGTGACCAGGCATTCCATAAAGCTTTTCTACTGCGTCCCGAACTTTCAGAACCCTTCCGGAATAAGCTATAGCGAGGGAAATCGCCAGACCATAGCTCTGATGCTCAAAGGCAGGAGGACCATTCTTATGGAGGACGACCCTTACGGGGAGCTTCGATTCCTGGGCAAAGAAAAGTCGTCCTTTTACCAGCTTATGCCGGAATACACCTTACTGCTTGGTTCCTTTTCAAAAATAGTTGCGCCTTCCTTTCGCATAGGGTGGATCGTCGCACATGACAAGATCATGGAGAAACTGGTGATCGCAAAACAGGCGTCAGACCTCCACACCAATTATTTCTGCCAGAGGATCATTCACCGGTATCTTCGGGATAATGACATTGACAAACATATCCGCAAGATACGGGAGGCATATGGCAGGCAGCGGGATGCCATGGTGACGGCAATCCAGGAGTATTTCCCCGCTGAGGTCCTCTCTACCCATCCGGAAGGAGGCATGTTCCTCTGGATCACCCTGCCGAAGGGTCTTTCAGCCATGACCGTCTTCACGGCAGCGATCACACAGAAGGTCGCCTTCGTCCCCGGCGACCCTTTTTATGTGAACAAGAACGATGTCAATACCCTGCGGCTGAATTATTCGAGCGTCGATGAGGAGACCATCAGGACAGGGATACAGCGGCTCGGAAACGTGCTTAAATCCCTGATCATAAAGAAATAAGTTATAGTATCCGGAACTCTTTACCTGAGATGATTGAACGTATCATGTCATGACAGCCCTGAAGCAAAGAATTGCTCTGCCGCACGTTCGTACCCGTCCTTGACAAGGGCTTTTATTTGCCCTAGCATATGATTAAAGAATATTGGATGATGTCTGTTGTGATCGAAGGCGATAGATCATATGACAGGATAGTTTGTTTGGTTTCGTAACGGCAATCGAATTGCCCTTTATGGTGAAGGGAGAGAAAAGATGAGATCGCTCAAGCCCGTATTGATCATTATTGCACTGGCGGCATCCCTGTTGCTAATCAACACGGCATTCGCAGACCGTTATTATAAAGGCGCCGGGAGTCATTCCCATGGCTACTATCGGGGCGGAGGATATTACGGCAGCTACTACCGGGGTGGAACGAGCATAGCGATCGGCTGGCCATACTGGGGTCCGTCGTGGTACTACCCGTCCTATTATCCGTATTATTCCTATCCTTATTACTACCCTTACTCCTATGCCCCCGTAGTCACCATGCCGACATCGCCGCCCGAGTATATCGAAAAATTCGAACCATCGGAAGATTCAACGCCGTCGGGTGTCTGGTATTACTGCCCCGACTCAAAGACGTATTATCCTTATGTCATGGAATGCCCGGGCGGCTGGCAGACAGTGCCGGCACAGCCTTCGTCCGAGCCAAGGAGGTAGTACCATGCGTCGCTTGATCATCTTTTCTCTGTTCGTTCTTATAGCTACACTCTCTGCGTGCGCAACACTTCCAACGGGACCGAGCGTCATGTCCCTTCCGGGAACAGGCAAGAGCTTTGAACAGTTCCGCGCAGACGATGCTGTCTGCCGTCAGTTCGCCTTCGAGCAGGTGGGAGGCGTTAGCGGTCAACAGGCTGCTCAAAACGCGGCGGTCACCAGTGCCGCTGTAGGCACAGTCCTGGGAGCTGCTGCAGGCGCAGCCATTGGCAGCGCCTCCGGCGATATGGGCGCAGGAGCAGCCATCGGTGCTGGCAGCGGACTACTCCTCGGGAGCGCAGCCGGTTCGGGCTATGCGTCCAGCTCGTACTATGAGAATCAGCATCGCTACGACAATGCATACATACAGTGCATGTATGCTAAGGGGAACCGGGTACCTGTGTACGGCCGGTTCACGGAGCCGGCGCCTCCTGCTCCGTCCCAATGGGATTCCCGGCCTCCTGCCGACTACCCTCCCCCACCGGCACCACCGAGGTATTGATCGGGTACTGATTCGCCCGTAGTCTTCACTGACTGTCGAAAGAGGGACGGCGACAGCGTAGCACGCGTCCCTGCGAAGTCCGGCCAAGGCGCGTGCGCTGCCTTCACTGTGGGATCACGCAAAAACCTGCTCCCTTATGGCAGATGTGCAGCCAGTTCTCGGATCGTCCGTACCCGTTCCACAACAGGGGGATGGGAGTAATAGACCGCAGCGTACAAGGGATGGGGATGAAGGTTCGAAAGATTGTCTTTGGAGAGTTTGATAAGTGACGTTGCGAGAGCTTCCGGCATTGGCGCAAGGCCAACGGCAAACCTGTCTGCCTCACGCTCATGTCGGCGCGATAGCGCGCTGAACAGTGGTGTGGCGGGAAAAGAGACGATGCTGAAGACGAAAGCGAGAACAACCAGTTCCGCAAAAAAATTGCCCGGCAATCCAAAAGTTTCAGCCAGTATGCCGCTCTTGAGCACCCGGAAGGCAACATAGGCCCTGGCAAGGGAAAGTGCTTCAAAGATCATGATCATCTTGAGCACATGCTTCTTCTTCCAGTGGCCGGCCTCATGTGCAAGCACCGCAAGCACCTCGTTCTCGGCCATCTTGTTGATCAGCGTATCGTAGAGGACAATCCGCTTCGTTCTTCCGATCCCGGTGAAATAGGCGTTCGTGTGATGGCTGCGTCTTGACGCATCGATTGTGAAGACCCTGCTGACCCTGATCCCGGTCCGCTGCATCATGGTCGTTATCTTTCTTTCCAGATCGTGACTTTCAAGGGGCGTGAACTTATTGAAGAGCGGTTCGATCACATAGGGCGAGATATACATCATGAAGATGCTGAACAGGAAAAAAAATCCCCACGCGAAAAGCCACCAGAGATTCGGGCTTTTCTGAACAATCCACAAACCGCATGCCAGAGTGATGATCATCAGCACACTGGAGATAAGGGTGGATTTAACGAAATCGGTAAGCCAGAGCTTCGGCGTCATGGTGTTGAAGCCATACGTGTTCTCTATCCTGAAGGTGCTGTACAGACTGAAGGGAACGGACAGCAGGGAGCTTGCGTAGCTCAGGAACAGGAAAAAGCACGTCCCTTGGAGGATGAATGAGCCTGTGAGAGAAGATACCCATGATGTATACCGCCCCAGCAGCCCGCCGAAGACAAAGAGCAGGGTCACGATGCTGCTGAAGAGAGATTCGACCAGGGAAAAGCTATTGCGCTCACGGGTATAAGCATGAGTCCTTTTGAGGACCGCTTCGTCAATGAAGCCTTCAAATCCCTCAGGTATCTTTGTGCCGTACTTCTTCATGTGGCCGATATTGATGATGTCAAGCCAGTACTGAAGAAACAGGGTTGTAGCATAAATAATCAGGATGATCAGCATGTCGCATTCTTTTCGCCGATATCGGCTTCGATATTATACCATCAGGAAAAGGCAAGGAAGAAACCGCTGCAGTGCCCTGCCGGACGGCAGGGCACTGCAGGGATACGGCATATGTGCGCTACGCTGCTGCGGCAGATGACGCTTCCTGGATTACTTTTGCAACAGCCTGGCCAAACCCGTCAACAGGTGTCACGGTGATAGTTTTGCCGCCAAGAGAGATGGAAAAGCGTTCAGCTGACTGGAAACTTACGTATACGTCCCTCAGCTTGTCCGAGAGGATCTGCACCTTCTGGGCAGACAAGCCATGTTCCTGCATGAACGACTTGAGGTTATGCTCCTTGCCGCCGTTGAACCATGCAACGCCGAACGCGCTTGGCGGCTTGCCAACGAATACATAGACAGCATCGTCCGTTGGTATCATCTCGAACTTCTCATTCACCCGTTGGAAGAAAGGTTCTACCATCGTCCGGTGTTTTTGAATGCGCTGATACGCAGCGCTCGATTGATCAAGCGCCGGATATGTCTGATCTTTACCCATTAATTTATCAAAAAACCCCATAAATACTATCCTCCTTCAGTTCATATGGAAATGCTGCGGCACGACACGGAAGGGGATGGTGGTGATAGACCGGAATAGGCCGGAACCCCTGCTGACTGATACACGCAGGCATCAGCATAACCCCGCTCCGTTGACCAGGCCCGGCATACCTCCGCTGCAGATACAACGGTTGCTGCACATTTAAAGAGTTTATGTCCTGTTTCGGGGGAAAGCCGCACCACTGCATGCTTTTTAATAACCAGAACGGCCACACAATTGGGCGCTGCCCCATCATCTTCAGGAGGGAAAAAACCGTTAAGAACCGCTTCAAAAAAATATATGCTGAAATTTTTGAACCCAGACTCTTCCTGTCCGGCAGGGTAAGCAGCCGAAACCGAAGGCACACAGGCGTAGGAAAGCGGAGAAATGGCGTACACCAAGAAGCAGGAAAGAAGCGAGCTGTTAAATAACCTGTGTCGTATCCTCATTCCATCACCTTACGTGCGGCATATGCAACATCGTTTTACACAGAACTTTCATCTGTGCCGGAAATAATAAGGTTATAGCTGTTTGGACACTTTTATTATAGCACAAATTGCTTTCTGCATCTGGCCAGGCAGGTGGGAACGGTCGGCTACAGCTTCAGGACCCGGCTCAGAAATGCACGCGTCCGATCGGTCTTCGGGTTTGTAAATATCGTCTCCGGCGGACCGATCTCGACAATCTCCCCGCGGTCAAAGACTATCACACGATCTGCGATCTCCCGCGCAAAGCCCATCTCGTGCGTCGCGATGACCGTTGTCATGCCGTCATTCACCAGGCCCCTGATGACCGAGAGCACTTCGCCGACCACCTCCGGATCGAGCGACGAAGTCGGTTCATCGAA
>DKBO01000071.1 GCA_002448975.1 Nitrospiraceae bacterium UBA6898 | reverse complement strand
TTGCCGGATCAGTAAAGCATCTTTAAAATCAATGTCTCACGTTGTTTGAGCTTGATTATTAAGAAAAATTAACGTGATTTTTTTTGTGCATATTTATAATATTTTGGATAACTGCCTGCCAACGGTGTTTACGGAAGCGGTCATGCAATCTGAAGATTAGGCTTTGTTTCATACTTGAAAAGGGAGGGAGGTGAATGAAATGTCGATTCCTTTCATGAAGTCGATCGCGGCATATCTCGCATGTGCGCTATTTATCATTGGTATTGCCCCGAGAGTCGACGCATCTTTTGCGCCGTCAGGCATTCTTCTTCCGGTCCAGACCGATAGGGCTACCGACCTCGAGACTCTGCAGAAGGCCCTGGAGCAAAAAATGGTCAAAGAAAGACTAGCGAATTTAGGACTTACCCCTGATGAGATCCAGGCCAGACTTGGACAGCTAAGCGACCAGCAGCTCCACAATGTCGCCAAGCAACTCGATACCCTGAAAGTAGGCGGAGACAGCGGCATCGGTATCATCATAGGTATTCTTGTAATCGCAATTCTTGTGGTGGTCTTGCTACAACTCACAGGGCATAGGGTGATAGTTAAATAACGATTTTCAGCGTCAAATACCAGCTGGGCGGGAAGACGTTCCCGCCCGCTTTATTGCGTGCATAGGATACAGATGGAAATTCGATTGCTGTCGGTAATTGCCTTCTCCTGCATCATGTTCTGTGCTTGCGCATCCGCGCCGCCGGCTGCTGACCACAGCGAGGTGGTCCTTGGAAACATTCCCTTCTACCCGCAGGAGGATTATCAGTGCGGACCAGCTTCTCTTGCGGGGGTTCTCAATTACCAGGGACTCGGCATATCTCCTGGAGAGATCGCTCGCGATCTGTTCAGCAAGTCCGCAGGGGGCACCCTTAGTATCGATATGGAGCTCTATCCGCAGCGGAAAGGCTTTTTTGCCCTGAGTTATTCCGGCAGCTTACGGGATATCAAGGAAAAAATAGACTCAGGTTACCCGCTCATCGTCATGGTCGATTACGGTTTTTCTATCTGGCAGAAGAATCATTTCATGGTCGTTGTGGGATACCAAAACGACGGCATTATCGTGAATTCAGGAGAGAAAGAACACGCACTTATCGGAAACGATGCTCTTCTCACAAGCTGGAGGAGAACAGACTTTTGGACCCTGCTGATAAAGAAAAAATGACAACGACAGACTCCGACCCGCTATGGATAAAGGCGCCATTCCTTCTGAGTCTTTTCTTCTTCTTTCTGACAACAGCGTCTTGTGCCCTTCCCAAAATCATCGTTCTCCATGACCCGCTGAGTCCGGAGGAACACATCAACCTGGGATTGACCTATGAAAAGAAGGGTGAAACCGAAGAGGCTGTTGAAGAATACAAGAAGGCGGCGAAAGACCTTCCGACTGCCTATCTCTATCTTGGGAATATATATTACGGAAAGGGTGAATACTCCATAGCAGAGAGATATTATCGCGAGGCCATTAAGAAGAAACCTGACCTTGCCGACGCCTATAACAACCTTGCGTGGATGTTTTATCGCTTGGGAACAAATCTCAAAGAAGCTGAGTCACTCTCTCAAAAGGCGCTGGAACTGGACCCATCGAATGACAACTATAAGGATACGTTCAAAGCGATTGGGGAGCGGATACAACAAGAGGGCCTTGAAGAACAAATCTCCAAGTAGCTGACCCCAAGTGGAGTCCTCTCGAGTCCTGTCATCTTCATATAAAGCCTTTTGATGAAAAACCTTCATTATGGCCGGTCGAGAGTTCGCGCGTTACAGGAAGTATTGTGAACTACCAGGGCACGAATCAGACGGATTGAAGTAGGGAAGGGCTACCCGCGAGACCATATAGGGTCTGAATAAGGCTAACTTATTGAAAATAAGCCTTATTCATGGTGGAGGCGACAGGCCTCTAACCCGCGACGACGAGCATCTTTGCGCCCTTTTTTATTCCTTATTGCCTGAGTATGTTTCCGCTCTGAGAAGCCACCTGATCAATGTAGCGCCCTATGATAGAATCATGGCGTGAAAATCAGGGTTAACCTGTTGTGGCCGATCTAGTCTAAAAGTTTTTGTGGCCGACAAGTTCCCGGATCATTTGCATGTTAAATCCGCTTTGCCCTAGCTTGTTGTCGAAGCCACAGCAGATTGGAAGGCGATCAAGGAATCCGCCGGAACCGTGCTGCGCCTCACGCGTTGAGGGGGGAGAGAGACGACGGGTGCCGCCTCCCTGCCCCTTCTTTTTGCTACTCAATGAATTTAGAGAAGATAAAGTCCGAGCTCTTTACCCCGGTGTGGCACTCGTAGCATTTCTTCGTGTCTTTCTCAACGAACTTGCCATCGGCGTCGAAAACAGCGTACTCCCAATCCCCCGTCTCCTTCGCAGACGCATCCTTCCTCATATAGACATACCGCAGCTTCTTGCCTTGGGTGACCGAGCCATCCTTCTCCATATTCACATCATAAAAGACGGCAATGAAAATGCTTCCTTCAGGGTAGCTACCTCCCCCTTTTAAGGTCGCCAACCCCTTGCCATTGACGTAGACGTGGTGAAAGCCGTAGAGGCCATGGTTCTTATCCGGTATCACCATTGACTTCACGTGGGTGTAACTCCGCCAATCGTCCGGAAGAGATACCTCCTTTTTCTCATCCGCTGCCAGGCCTAATGCAAAGGCCAGGGGTAGAACTACAACGACAAAAATTGCGAAAAGTCTCTTCATCTCCTCCTCCTCTTCCTTCTCCATGCCCTGGAGTGTGTTCTGTTTGTGCCGGCGGCACACGCCTTTCCGTTCCTTGCCGCGCCCTCTCCATCAGTTTCGCATATCCTGCCCTGAAGCTGCTTCGCAGCCCGGCATGCCGGACTGCTGCAATCCTTACTTAAAGAATATTGGGGATCGTGCTCCCTGTGTATGATGCAGATCATAAGAAACAACCCTCATGTTGCAGAAGAGTCTGGTCATACGACTTGTTGGCGTCGGTCGTGATAGAGCACATAGTAGTTCCTGAGCTAAACGCCCACTGCAACATAACGGCGATGCGACTTTCACCTCTCCTGACCGCTATATTGGAAGGAAACTAAAAAATAGTGCAGTCAAGTACTGCCTTTTTTGAGAATTCTCTCTGAGCATACTCTTTGACTGAAGTAGTGGGGGGAAATGGGAGCGTCCGAAATAAGCATTTTAAATTAAAGTTATACTTTAAGAAATCAAATGTAACATACTGAATAAAAGTACTTTAGTGCCAGCTATATTTTTTGCATAAAAAGACACAAAATAATTTAATATCAACAACATTTATGGTGGAGGCGGCGGGAATCGAACCCGCGTCCGAAAGCACTACGCTCATGCATCTACATGTGTAGTCAGTCTTTTATCACCTTCGGGATTCAGGCCCCCGGCTGACAGGCTTCCTGAACCCCTATCTCCCTTAGTCTCGCCTTCGGGCAGGGAGCCCAGCCGAAAGCCAGCCTGCTGATTGACGCTGTACCTGAGACACAGGCAATCTCAGGAGAGCGTGCTGCTTAGTTAAGCAGCGAGTGCCAGTTCGTTATTGGCGTTTGTGTTTGTTCCANNATTATTATACCATTAATCCTGTGCGTGGAGGGGGTTTGCAGATGCAGGTCTATCTGTTTTTCATGGCCCGCGCTATTTCGCGGTCAGCCTCTTTCTTCTTGATCGATTCTCTCTTTTCGTACTGCCGCTTGCCCTTTACCAGGCCTATTTCCACCTTTGCACGCGACTCTTTGAAATAAATCTTGAGCGGAACGAGCGAGTACCCCTTCTGTGCAGCCATACCCTGCAGGCGTATGATCTCTTTTCGATGCAGCAGGAGCTTCCGCGTCCTGACCGGATCGTGATTTGCGATATTACCATGGCTGTAAGGGCTGATATGACAGTTCAGGAGAAAGGCCTCGGCATCCTTGATAATGACATAGCTATCCTTGAGGTTTGCCTTGCCGTCACGCAGTGACTTTACTTCTGTCCCGGTGAGGACCATGCCTGCTTCGAAGGTTTCCTCGACGAAGTAATCATGGAATGCTTTTCTGTTCTGGGCAACGATCTTCATGCCTGAATCATACCATGCAGGTCTTTCTTATGAGAACAGGCGGTATCTGATAAGGGCTTCGCGTATAATACCTGCATGACTGAGATCATGAGCGGTGAGGACAAGGCCTGGGAGATCATGGCGGGTCTATTTCCCGAGGATGTATGCAGGAGGACAGGTGCTGTTTTCGATGAGGCATCACGCGCATATCGTCTTGAGGTATTCGGCACCTGGTTCTCCCTTGACCCGCAGAAAAAAGAGATCAGGAACCTGGCCCCGGAAGGAGAGATCTTTCTCACGCGCCTCCGCTATTTTTTTTTGCTGTCGGCTCTCTGGTATATGGTGAAGGCGACCGGTACGGGTCCGGCCGGTAAATTGATCAAGCCGTCAGGCATGCCCGGCGGAGACATTTTTTTCCGCGGAACCCACGTGCTGCCTCTCGACGGTATTGCGAAGAAATACGCCCATGACAGGGCAGGCTTCAGAGAACGTGGCCATGCCTTTGGCGGCAGGGATGCGGCATACGGGGACGCGGCGGTCGAGTTCCTGCCGTTCCCGAAGATACCGGTCACGGTTGTACTCTGGCTCGCAGACGAGGAGTGGGATGCGCGTGCAGACCTTCTCTTTGATGCTTCCGCACTGCAACATCTGCCGATAGATATCCTCTGGTCCGTTGCCATGATGTCAGTGCTGCAATTTCTGTAATTGGCTACGCATGCACAGAAAGCGAACTTCGGGCAGGGGCGAGCGTTTTCTTATTCGATCCGAGACCCGAAAATGATGCGTCAGAAGACGTAAAACTCTGCATATGGGCATTCCCGTCCGCCCGCTGTCGTTCGGAAGACCGCAAAGACCTTTCCGAAATGTATCTTCGACATGCAGAAATTCAGTATAATGGGTCATTCCCTATGGAGACAGATACGATCAGTATGCATATTTCCGCAGCTATCAGATGAGCCGAAAATTTCTGGATAAAGCTAACCTTCTGTTATCAAAAGAAAAAGGGACCGTATTCAAAGACCCTGGAGGAAGGATCAATATCGCCCTCTGCTATCCGAACCGCTATTCAGTGGGGATGTCAAGCCTCGGGTTCCAGGGCATTTACGGTTTTCTGAACAGTCAGGCCGACGTTGTGTGTGAGCGTATATTTTTTCCGGATCATGAGGATTTGGAGGAATTTGAAAACTCCCGCATGGAGCCGTTTTCGCTTGAATCACAGAGGCCGCTCTCTGCGTTTGATATCATCGCCTTCTCGGTCTCATTCGAAAACGACTATCCTCACCTGCTCAAGCTGCTGAAAATGGGGCATATCCCGATACGGACCTCAGAAAGGGGCGACCATTACCCCTTGGTGATCATGGGTGGTGTCTGTGCATTCTATAACCCTGAGCCGCTGGCCGACTTCATGGACGTCATTTTTATCGGGGAAGCAGAAGAGATGCTCGGAGAATTCATCTCACTCTATCGCCGGGGAGGCGGGCGGGCCTTACTCCTCGAACAATCTGCACATATCGATGGGGTCTATATCCCCGCCTATTACCGCATTACCTATGATGCCGACGGAAAGATCGCAGGCCGCACTGCTGCTCACGGAGCGCCTGATCGGATCCGCAAGAGGACCATTACGGATATCTCCCGCTCTTTTCTCCGGTCATCGGTCATCACGCCGGAGGCAGAATTCTCGAATATGTTTCTTCTGGAGGCCATGAGGGGCTGTCCCTGGTCATGCAGGTTCTGTGTTGCCGGTCACATCTACCGGCCGGTCAGAAAGAAGGATCTTGCACAACTGGAGAATGAGGTCAGGGCAGCTTCGGAGAAGACGCAAAAGATCGGGCTAATCGGGCCATCGCTTTCGGATTATCCCCATGCTGAAGATGTCCTGAAGATGGAAGGCGTTGATTTTTCTATCACCTCGCTGAGGGCGAGTGCCAAAAGCGGACGCCTGGTACAACTCATGAAGGGACATAAGAGTATTTCGATCGCTCCGGAGGCAGGAACGCAGCGCCTGCGCAACGTCATCAACAAGAAGATCACGGATGAGGATATATACGAAACAGCACGGCTGATTCTGGAGAGCGAGGTCGAGACGCTGCGGCTTTACTTCATGATCGGCCTGCCGACCGAGACCATGCATGATATCGATGGCCTGATCGAGCTGGTGAAGACTATTCGTAAGAACACGCGGAGGGGATACATTCGCCTGAGCGTCAGCACGTTCGTCCCGAAACCCTTTACACCGTTCCAATGGCATCCCATGGAACCCCTGAAAAGCATTAAGGAAAAGCTCCGGATGATCAAAAAAGGGCTCGGTCAGGAAAAAGGTGTTCGCGTCTTCCATGATGTGCCCAAGCATGCACATCTGCAGGGTCTCTTTGCCCTCGGTGACAGAAGGATCGGCAGGGTCCTGGAACGTCTTGCCGATGAAGATACGGATATCATAAAAAAGGGGTCACCTGATGTAGATATCGCACACATTATCTTCAGAAGAAAAGACTTTGCCGAGACCCTGCCTTGGGATTTTATTGATGCCGGGGTGGACAGAGAGCACCTCTGGGAAGAATACGGCAAGGCGCTGAGCGCATGAGTCTGCTCGTCCTTGGCGTCACGTCATTTCTGATCGCGCTTTCGGGAGCGCTGGTGCCCGGCCCCCTGTTCACCCTTACCGTGAGCGAGTCGGCCAGAAGAGGCGCAGCTACCGGCCCCCTCATCATACTGGGTCACGGGCTGCTGGAGATCATGGTTGTTGTCCTGGTGCTTTCCGGTCTTTCTCCTTTTCTCCGTCACGATACCACACGGCAACTCATCAGCCTTATAGGCGGGTGCATGCTCGTCGTCATGGGTATACTGCTGCTCCGGGACATACCAAAGGCACGGCTTGATACTACGTCAGAAAAGAAGGGGAAGGGAATGAACCTCATTGTTACCGGCATGGTCGGGAGCATTACGAATCCCTACTGGGTCATCTGGTGGGCAACGATCGGCTTGGGCTATCTGGTCAGTTCCCTGCGGTTCGGCATGGCGGGGGTGATCGTCTTTTTCCTCGGCCATATATCGGCTGATCTTGCATGGTACAGCCTTGTGTCCTACGCCGTCTCAAAAGGAAAAAAGATCATGGGAGAAAGAGGTTACCGAGCGGTCCTGCTGTTCTGCGGAATCTTTCTTATCTTGTTCGGAGGATGGTACGTGCAATCCGCATAAAACCTTGCCCTGCCGCATTGCTTTTTCAACCCTGAGATACTAGTATACATTTCATATCGTGCAGCGGATAGGCTATGGAAACGCCGTTACTCTTCAATAGGATAAAGGATATCTATCTGAGGATGGCCCGCGCCGCCATGAAGGCGGACAGGAGTCCTGAGGAGGTTCAACTCATCGCGGTTACCAAGACGGTTGCGGTCGGCGCGATCCGGGAGGCTGTTGATTGCGGGCTCAGGGCTTTTGGTGAAAACCGGGTGCAGGAAGCAAAAAGAAAGGTCATGAGCGAAGAGATGCAGTCCATGAGCGAAGAGCTTGCGTGGCATTTCATCGGTCATCTCCAGACGAACAAGGCAAAGGACGCTGTGCAGCTTTTCGGTCTTATCCATTCCGTCGATTCCACGGAACTGGTCGATGAGATTGATCGTCAGGCAGAGAAGATTGGGAAGATCCAGAGGGTACTCGTTGAGGTCAAGCTTTCCGGAGAGGAGACAAAATACGGGGTAGCGGAGGGTGCACTGCTGCCCTTACTGGAGAGGCTCTGCAGGAAAAAACATGTGAAACCTGAAGGCCTTATGACCATACCTCCTTTGCTGGAAGATCTGAACAGTGTTCGGCCATATTTTATTCGGCTCAGGGAGCTGAGAGAAAGGGCAGAAACAGCGGGCTTCGCTCTGCCCGAACTTTCCATGGGCATGTCCCATGACTTTGAGACAGCGATCGAGGAGGGTTCCACCATGGTGAGGATAGGCACGGCAATCTTCGGAGAAAGGGGTTCACGATGATCGGTTTTATCGGGGGCGGTAATATGGCAGAAGCCCTGATAAAGGGCATGACAATGGAGGGCATGAAGGATATCATGGTTGCTGAGCCGCGTGAGGAGAGAGGGCAGGAACTGGTGCAGCGGTATGGTATCCTGGCCACGCAAGCGAACAGCAGCGTTGTCTCATCCTGCAGCATCATCATTCTTGCGGTCAAACCCCAGAATATGGAGTCCGTGATCAACGAAATTGCTGCGGATATCGACCATTCCAAGACCGTGGTATCGATAGCTGCCGGTATAACCCTATCCTATCTGCAGTCTAGGCTGAAGACGGACAAGATAGTCAGAGTCATGCCGAACACGCCGGCATTGGTCCAGGAGGGCATGTCTGTCATGTCGCTCTGCGAGTGTTTCACCGGCAAAGAGATCAATATCGTAAGAAGTATTTTTATGTCTGTCGGCAGGGTGATGGCGCTGCCCGAAAGGTTCATGGATGCGGTAACCGCCGTATCCGGGAGCGGACCTGCGTTCATCGCGCTGTTCCTGGAGGCAATGATCGATGCCGGCAGTAATATGGGCCTGAGCAGGGATGACGCTGCACAGCTTGCCGTCCAGACGGCAGTGGGAACTGCAAAGCTTCTTGATGGCGGCATGACGGCGGAGAGACTGCGGCAGATGGTCACGTCTCCCGGCGGGACAACTGCAGCCGGGCTGAAGGTATTCGAGGATGAAGGATTAAAGTCAATGGTAGCCGACGCACTTCTTGCCGCGAAAAACAGGTCCCAAGAACTGGGTAAGAAAGCCTGAGGCGGGCGGTTCCCGTTGCGTTGCATATGATTTCCGGCAGCAGCCCGAGAGCTTCCGGACGACCCGAGAGGATTTTGCCGGGCGCATGCAGCGGAAACAGTCCGGGAGAAATCAGAATAGATAAAAAACCATACCACATTGTAAAATATCACGAAATTGACAGACAAGGAGGAACATGCTGATCTTTGCTAACCTGCTCCTGACCGTTGCGGAGCTAGTAAATATGCTTTTAAACGTGTACTACTGGGTTGTCATTGTGGCTGCGCTGATCAGCTGGGTAAACCCTGATCCGTACAACCCTGTGGTAAGGTTCCTACGCACGGTCACGGAGCCGGTATTCAGACCCATCCGGAGACTTATCGGATACCGGCTTGGCCCCATTGATATTTCACCGATTGTCGTCATTCTTGCCATCCTTTTTATCCAGAAGTTCCTGGTTCGGTCGGTCATAGAGATTGGGCATAAAATCAAGGGGGGAGCGTTCATATGAGGATCACGCCGCTGGATATCCAGCAGAAGCANNGAGATGGAAGACCTGCTCAGGGAGAATGCCAACCTTAAGGAGAACATCCAGCGTTCAGAAAACCAGGTCCGGGAATACCGCGATATGGAAACCACGCTCAGGGAAACGCTCATGACTGCGCAGCAGATGGTCGAGGACTTTAAGATCAACTCGCGGAAGGAGGCGGAACTCCTGATCCGGGAGGCGGAAACCAAGGCAGACTCGCTGATCCGGGAGGCGCATGAGAAGGTCATCAAGATACATGAGGACATCACGGACATGAAGGGCATCCGCCGCCACTTCAAGGAAGAACTCAAACGTCTCATTGAGAACCACCTCAAGATGCTCGAATTCGACAACCGCCGAGAGGGCCAGGACAAGGAAGCAGTCACGGAGTGAGCGGAACACCGCAGTATAAGACGCTCAAGGGGATGCAGGATATACTGCCGCCCGACACGTTCCTCTGGCAGTCCGTTGAGCAGACAGCCCGCCGGATATTTTCCGCCTTTGGATTCCAGGAGATCAGGGTCCCGGTATTGGAGGCGACCAGTGTCTTTTCGCGATCGATCGGAGAACAGACCGACATTGTCGAGAAGGAGATGTACACCTTTACGGATAAGGGCGGCAGAAGCGTTTCCCTCAGGCCTGAAGGGACAGCCGCCGTGGTACGGAGCTATGTGGAACATAATCTCCACAGCCTGCCATCGCCCCAAAAGTTCTACTATTTCGGCCCGATGTTCCGGTATGAACGGCCCCAGTCCGGAAGGTTCCGGCAGTTTTATCAGATCGGCGTAGAGGCCTTTGCTGACCCGCACCCGCGGCTGGATGCAGAGGTGATATCGATGCTGGGACGGTTCCTCACTTCCATCGGCCTAGAGGGTATATCATTCCAGATCAATTCGATCGGATGCGAACAGTGCAGACCTGCATACAAGGATGCACTGGTCGGGTTCTTCTCGGATAAAAAGGAAAATCTCTGTCCCGACTGTGTGCGCAGATTTGACCGAAACCCACTGAGGATCCTCGACTGCAAGGTCAGCAGATGCATCGAGGCTCGGTCAGATGCTCCCCGGATAACTGACCATCTCTGCCAGGACTGCAGGACGCATTTCGGGAAACTGCAGGACCTGCTGACGCTGCTAGAGGTATCCTTTGCGGTCAACCCTGAAATGGTGAGAGGACTTGACTACTATACGAGAACGACCTTTGAAGTGACCAGTCAGGGCCTTGGCAGTCAGAATGCGGTTGCTGCCGGCGGCAGGTACAACCGGCTGGTGAAAGAATTTGGCGGACCGGATACGCCGGCGATAGGGTTTGCCGTCGGCATGGAACGGATGGTGGGACTGCTGAAACAGTCGGCTTCCCTGACATGGCCGGCACCTGCGGTATTTATTGCAGCTCTCGGTGAAGCAGCGGGGAATGCGGCGCTCCGTATTGCCGGTAAGCTTCGCGATCAGGATCTCTGGGCCGAGGTTGGCGATGCCGAAAGTTCCCTGAAGAGCCAGTTGCGGCGAGCAGACAGACTTGCCGCACGTTTTGTTTTTATCCTCGGTGACGAAGAACTGCGGTCAGGAACCCTGAAATGGAAAAATCTTGCTGACGCATCCCAGGGGGAAGTGAAGATGACGGAAATTCAGGAATTCCTTGCCGCGATCTGATGAACAAACACCTGCTTCATGCTGTTTCACCGGCGTGTTTGTTTTATGGTAGGCTCAAGAGGCCATGAAGTATAAGGAGCATATCCCGGGACTGCTGCTGGCCGGCGTTATTGCACTTCTCTCGGCATATATTTCAATGTTTCACGCATCCTTTGACGCCCTGGTAATATCCATAATCATCGGCATGATTTTCAATAATCTTATCGGTGTACGAGACATATTCATACGAGGGACAGATACCGCCATAGGGGTTCTGCTCCCTGCAGGAATTGCCCTCTACGGCACGCAGCTTTCCCTTGCCGGAGTGAATGCAAGCCTCTTCGCCAGCATATTTCTGGTTTTTGTGATGACCTTTGGTCTCACCGTGATGCTTTCCCGCATGTTTCATCTGAACGCGAGGATTGCCATTCTTCTTGCATCCGGCCTTTCCGTCTGCGGTGCATCGGCAATCGCCATCGTCTCCCCCCTTATTGCTGCGAAACGGGAGGATACCTCGGTATCCGTTCTGTCCGTCATGATGCTCGGCCTTATTGGTATGATCTTCTATCCGCTGCTCTACGACCTTGTACCTTTTTCGAAAGAAGAGTTCACCTTTATTGCGGGGACAACGCTGCCCATGATAGGGCAGGTGAAGGTGGCGGCAGGGAATGTCTCTCCTGAATGCGTGAACAGCGCTCTGCAGATCAAGCTGGTACGTGTTGCCTTCCTTGTTTTTCTCATTCCGCTGGCCATGGTTCTGTCACGGAAGGATGAGAAACGAGTCGTGGTTCCCTGGTTCGTTGTGGTATTTGTCCTTCTTTCGGTTCTGGCAAATTCGCTGAAATCCCTGAAAGACTTTCTGGATCTTGGCAGGGCCGCAGGCACATTCTGTCTTTCTGCTGGGCTTGCGGCAATAGGGCTTTCCGTTGATTTTGATACGATTGTGGATGAGGGTCTGTCACCGCTGGGCGTCATACTTGTTTCGTGGCTGGTCGTCATAATCGCAATTTTCCTCTTCAGGAATATCTATTAATGCTCAAGAAACGAATCATCTCACGCTTGATCGGCCTGCTGATAGTTTTTGCCCTGCTGATCGTGGGTCCGTATTCCTTGACTATTATCAAGCAGGTACAGAAGATGAACAGCCAGGAAGAGTCACTGAGCAGGCCCGGTGCTCATGACGGGAATCCTGCGCATAGGGAATTCACCTCCCGGCTTATTGAGCAGATGGTACCGTTCACGTTCTATATCCTGATCCTGGCTTTCCTTCTTTCGGTATTTTTCCTCAGAAATATGCTCATCTCCCTGACGAACCTTAGGAAAGGAACAAGGGAGATGAAGGAAGGAAACCTTGATGTTCAGCTTGATGTCCTGACTGATGACGAACTCGGCGATGTGACGAGAGCGTTCAATGACATGGCAGTTGCGCTGAAGAATAAGACGCTGGAGCTTGAGCAGAAGAATCGGTATGTCACTACCATGCTCGATCCCCTCTGGGTCGTCGACCAGGAGGACAGAATCATTGACATCAATCCTGCCTTCACGCGACTGTTCGGCCATGACCGGGAAGACGTGATGGGGGTATCCGTGTACGATCTTCTTGATGAGAAAAACGCATTGATCATGAGAAAGCAGCGGGCAGAAGAACGGAGAAACGGGATCGCGTCCATATATGAACTGAACGTTCTGTCCAAGAGCGGGATAGCGGTCCCGGTCCTCGTCAGCGGGGCTCCCATGTTTTCGGGAGATCAGATCGTGGCACAAATAGGGATCCTCAAGGATTTCAGGGAGCAGCGCAGCCTGCGGGAGGAACTGCAGAATTCTCTGGACTATATCGAAACGATCATGAACAGCATTCCTGACGAAATGATCGTCATAGACCGCAGTTATAAGATTGTCATGGCCAACCGGATTGCGACTGGAAATGCCGAACTCGACCTGACTGGCCAGCTTTGTCATCAGGCGCTGCATAACTCACCCGAACCATGCTGGTCTCAGGGGTATGAATGTCCTACCCATGCTGTTTTTGCAGATGGCAAGAGTCATGGGATCATACATCAACATACCGCAGGGAACGGCAGTATCCAGCATTATGAGATCTTAGCCAGCCCGGTAAAAGATGCATCTGGAGCTGTACGGCATGTCATTGAACTCCTCAGGAATGTTACCGAACGGGTGGAGGATGAGGCTGAGATCGTCCAAAAGAATAAGGAACTCACGGTCCTGAACAGCATTTCCGGAATTCTCAGCCGGTCACTCAAGCCCAATGAGATATTCACGAAGGTGCTCGAAAAAATGAGCGAACTGCTGTCCATGGATGGCGGCGGCATATTCTTCCTGGACGAGGAAACGAAGGAAATGGTCTGCCAGTATCACAGCGGGATCACGGATGACTACGCAAGAACGATCAGCAGAATCCGTCTCGGGGAGGACCTGCCGGGCAGGGTAGCGGTCACCGGTCAGATCATTTCTACCTCGGACATCTCGCGCGATCATCGGGTCGGGTGGTCGATCATCAAGCATTCCGGTATTCGCGGATACTGCTGCGTTCCGGTAAAAGGAAAGGAGCGGATCATCGGGGTCTTAAGTCTTTTCAGCGTTAATCCGCATGTGTTTACCCCCGGGGAGGAGAGCATCCTTTCCGCGGTCGGTGAGATGACCGGCATGGCGCTGGAGAATATCCGGCTGTATGAGAAACTGAGCTTAATGTATGAATACCAGCAGAAGCGATGGGAAGAGGAGCATCGGCATCTGCTTACCATGTCAGCAAAGCTCGGCGCAGAAATTGAGATTGAAGACATCATGAACCAGGTCCTCGGGCTTTTGCGGCAGATCTTCAGGGCGGACTTCGCCTGGATGCTCGTGAACGATCCGTCCGGGAACCTCGTGCTCAGGTCTTCTACACGGACAGGAGACAAAGAAGGAGTTACGATGTACGCTGCAGACGTTACTTCGCTCGAACGGTATGCGCTGAGCAGGAGGCAGATGGTGCCGGTGTCCGATATACGGGCAGGGTCCCGATTTGATATTTCTCCCGACGTGTCCGGATATCATGCTGCCATAGCTGTGCCTATGTTCATCGGCGAAAAGCCGGTCGGCGTATTTACCCTGTATCATATGATCCAGAAGGATTTCAAGGAGGAAGAACTCCATTTCCTCGAGATCATGGCGAATATGATCTCGGTTGCCTATGAACGGTCTGAATATTATCGGCGCGCCGGAAGGGAAAAGGAGCTTGCAGACACTATTGTTCAGAGCGTTGCTGACGGGATCATGACGGTCGACAGGCAGTTGAAAGTGATAGCGGTGAACTCTGCATTTGAGAAATTGACCGGCCTCGGTCGCGACAGGGCTGTCGGAGTTCAGGTCTGTGATAACTTCCGGTTCAGTGATAAAAACATTGATTTCCGCATACGGCTGGGTGAATCCCTTGAAGAGGCAGCGCAGGGCAGGGCGGCCTCCCGCACTTCGGTCCTGACGACGCGAGTCGGCAGCAGGACCCCGGTGACCATAACCAGTTCCCCGATCCTGGGCAACAATGGCACGATTTCAGGCATCGTGAACCTGATACGGGACGTGAGCCGGGAAATAGAACTGGACAGGATGAAGACCGAGCTTGTCAGATCAGTTTCCCATGAGTTCAGAACGCCTCTTTCGGCGATCGTCGGCATGACCGAGATGCTCCTGCAGGGTGACGTGGAGGACAGCAGGGCGAAGAAATATCTGGAAATCATCAGGAATGAGGGTCTGCGGCTGGCAAAGATGGTGACAGAACTTCTTCGGCTGGCGCGCATTGACAGTGGGAAGGAGACCCTGCAGTTCCGACAGATCGATATCGAGGCGCTGCTGAAGGATATTGTCAATACCCTTGCCGCTCCTGTCGATAGGCATTATGCGACGATCCGATATGCGATGGATGGCGCCAGCTACATGCTTGGCGATGAGGGGAACCTTAAACAGGTGATGATGAATCTTATTGATAACGCCTTAACATTCTCCGACAAAGGATGTATGATACAGGTAGACATTAAGCGAACAGGTAATATGATTGATATTGCAGTTACGGATAACGGCTGGGGAATTCCGGAAGAGGACATCCCGCATCTTTCGGAGCGTTTTTTCCGGGGGAAGCATGGGTACAGGGTAAAAGGCACGGGGCTCGGTCTTGCCCTCTGTAAAGAGATCGTGAAAATGCATGACGGTACCATGTGGGTACAGAGCACATTGGGAAAAGGCACTACGGTGTCGATCAGCATTCCGCACCGGGAGGTCACGTGAGCAAGGTTATTGTTGTTGACGATGAGCCCTTCATTCTCATGATGATAGAGGACAAGCTTAAGACTGCAAGGATCGATGTCGTGACGGTGCGTGAGAGCAGACATGCTTTGGAACGTATACGAAATGAACGGCCCGACCTCATTATTCTTGACTGGATGATGCCTGGCCTGAGTGGCATCGATCTCTGCAGGCTCATAAAGGCTGACCCTGACCTCCGGGATATCCCCATTTTTATGCTTACGGCAAAGGGACAGGACACGGATGAAGAGCAGGGCCTGCAGTGCGGCGTCAGCAGGTATATAACCAAGCCTTTCAGCCCCAAGTCACTTCTTGAGATGGTGCAGGAAACTGTCGGCAATGAACAACTATAAGGACGATCTCGCCGCGACCGTACAGGAGTTGAGCCACGCCTATGAAGAGCTCTCACTCCTGTACCGGGTGGCGGGGATGTTCGCATCTCTCAGCATCGACGATATCTGTTCCCGCATGGTGGATGAGGCTATAGATACGCTCGGTGTCAAGACGGCAGCTGTGCTCTTTCTCGATGATAAAACCGGTGTCCTCTATACCAAGATATCCCGAGGTTCATGGGATAATACGCGCACATTTTCCCGTGACGCTGAGGTCATATGGAAGACGATCCAGACGCGGAAACCCTTAGCCTTCTGCAGGATCGCGGAAACCCCATACCGGGATTATATTCCAGGTGTTCGGTCTCTTATGGTATGTCCCATTCAGGGCAAGGTCAAGACCATCGGTGCGATTGTTGTGGCAGACAAGGAAGGGGATCAGGAATTTTTTTCGAGTGATACGAAACTTCTGATGGCAATCTCGTCGCAGGCAGGTCTTTCAGTGGAGAATGCCATGCTCCATGCTGAACTTGAAGGCCTGTTGCTTGGCGCGATACGATCCCTGGTGAAAGCACTGGAGGCGACATCACACTGGACGGCCGGCCACACGGAACGGGTCACGGAATACGCCCTGGCGATCGGTCGGCTGCTGAATCTGCAGGGAGATTTGCTTGAGAAGCTGAAGATAAGCTCCCTCCTGCATGATATCGGGAAGATAGCGACACCACGAGAGATTCTGAATAAGAATTGTGCCCTGAGTGAGAGTGAACTGATTGAGATCAAGAAGCATCCGGGAGTCGGCGCAGAAATCCTGGGCGAAATGGTTCAGTTCAATGAGGTCATACTCTGCATTAAATATCATCACGAGCACTGGGATGGCAAGAACAGCCTCTTCGGGCTGAAGTATGAGGAGATCCCGCTCCTGGCAAGGATACTTTCGGTTGCGGATACCTTTGATGCTCTCACCTCGGACAGGCCATACCGGCCGCGCAGGGAAAGGCAGGAGGCGATCCAGGAAATCAAGCGATGTTCCGGCAGCCAGTTCGATCCTGCTGTAGTCGCTGCTTTTCTCGCTTGGGTTAACAGCACTACCCTACAATATCAAGCTCCCTGACCCTGAAAGCAGCTCCCAGCTGTTCTGCTATCTCTCTGCACCGGGCTATATCTACTCCGGGCATGTTCACGACGGTTATCTGAACGTCGGGAACCGACTCCTTTACATCCCGGATAAACCTGATCACCGCGTTAAAGGCATCAGGGAACGCAGGGCCGCAGAGCCTGTTATAGGTATCTTCGTCCTGAGCATCAAGACTGATGGAAATGCTGTCGACAATGCCCTTGAGTTCCGGAATGATATTCCTGCCATGAATGAGGTTCGCATGGCCGTTGGTGTTGATTCTCACGCGGCCGCGCCGTGACTGTATCCATTGCGCGACGTTCTTGACGGTCTCGAGTCTCAGGAGGGGTTCCCCGTAACCGCAGAAGACAATCTCCCGGTAGCGGGCAGGATCTCCGATCTCGGCTTTCAACTCTTCTTCGGTCGGCTCGTGNNAGGTAGGGAGCGTCGGTCTCGATCAGAAGATAGTCATCCGGAACCACCCTGGCCAGTTCGTGCAGGCCCTGTGCCTTCCTGAACGTTACCGGTCCTGCAAGGGAAATACAGAAGCCCAGGGCCATGACCTCTTCAGCCATTGCTCTGTCTCCGGAAAAACAGTGAAAAACACCGCTGGTAATGCCTGAATTGCGCACGATCCGCAAGGTGTCGCTGCTCGCCTCCCTGCAGTGAATGACCACGGGAAGTCCGGTTTCCCCGGCAAGCAGAAGATGTTGTTCGAAAACTCTTCGTTGAACATCACGCGGAGAATGATCATAATGGAAGTCAAGGCCTGTTTCACCAATGGCAACAACCTTTGCCTTTTGGGTCAGATCCTTCAAGCAACGGTATGTTTCAGCGGTGAAATCCTTCGCATCGTGCGGATGGATGCCGACAGAGCAAGAGACACCGTCATACTGATCTGCGAGTGCAACACCCTTCAGTGTACCATCGAGGTCGGAGCCGATCGTGATGAGCGATTCAATGCCTGCTGCCCGGGAACGAGCGTAGACTTCGTCCCGGTCCTGGTCAAACTCCTTCATCTCGATATGACAGTGGGTATCGATAAATGCCGGTGGCGTAGCATCTGTCGCATATGCCGGAACGGCTGTAGACTCTTTTTCTGCATTGCTGCGTTTCACAGTGGTCCTATTTCTTGTACCGGAAGCTCAGCACGGGAACTGGCCACAGGAGTTATGCGCCGAACTTCTTGAGCCTCAGCGCATTGGCGAGGATGAAGGACATGAGCTGCACGGTGGGAAAGATGCTGAACTCCCCCCTCAAGCACTCACGCTCGGAGAACGATGAACAGAGACCGCCAAGAACATAGGGGGAACGCAGCAGGACCGGCACGGGATGCCAGCTATGGCCCCTGACAACAGCAGGCGTCGAATGGTCTCCCGTGATGACCAGAACATCGGGGTTCAGTGCCACGATCTGCGGAAGGAGCTGATCGAACTCCTCGATCCTTTTTACCTTTTCAGCAAAGTTGCCGTCTTCACCAAAGGAATCGACCTTCTTTACATGAAGGAAGAAAAAATCATATGCGTCATAGTTGGCCCTTAAGAAAGCGATCTCATCTTCAACGGTACCTTTCAGTTCCGGGGCGTGCATCCCGACGAGTTTCGCGAGACCGCGGTACATGGGATACGTGGCAATGGCAAGGGCATGCAGACCGAAGGCCTGCTCGAATGTCGGAATATCGGGCTTCCCGGAAAAACCTCTCATGAGGATAAAGTTGGCCTTCTCTTCATGCTTCAGTAACTCATGCGCGCGGGCAATGAGTATCTCCGCAACAGCGGCAACGCTTTCTGCGCTCTGCGAACTGCCGGAAGGCTTCAGCGGCGGTCTGCCTTCGAGCTGGGGGTCCGTGTCCGGGATGTTTGCAGCATCCTTGTCAAGGATATGCGGAAATCTCATGAGAACGGCAAGCCGGTGCTCCATGCCCGGGGCAAAGGTCATTTTCACATCTGCTATGTTCGGTATATTCTCCTGGAGCAGCTCCGTGAGCTTGCTGCTCCGGTCTGTCGGTATTCGTCCCGCTCTCCGGTCCGTGATAACGCCATCCCGCATGGTTGCATAGTTGCACCTAACCGCTATGTCAGTATTCATGATCTCCAGGCCAAGGCCCAGTGCCTCGAGAATGCCTCTTCCTATCTGGTGCTCGAGAGGGTCATACCCGAAAAGGGAGAGATGTCCCGGACCGCTCCCGGGTGTAATACCGGCAGCTACCGGAGTGTGCAGTCCGCATGCGGAAATGCGGGCGAGCCGGTCCATATGGGGCGTTGCGGCTGTCTCGAGCTCTGTCCTGCCGTTCAGCGGAAGCCCGCCGAGGCCATCAAGGACAGCGAGGATTATTTTAGAAGGATTTTTCTGCGCAAGACGGGTGATCAATTTCTGCATGGAACATACTACTGTATAGCTCGTGAAGTTTTCAAGGTGACCAGCCTGAAGGGACGCTGCAGCCTTTTACAGGCTGGCACAGGCTGGCGCGGAGGCATGACAACGATGGGACATTGTGGTATAGTACCCCGTAAGAACGGCGTGATTATGAAGATGAAGAGCCTGGCAGGAAATTTTCTTATAGCGTCACCGATACTGGATGATCCGAATTTCAGCCATACGGTGGTGCTCATGTGTGACCACACAGATGAAGGCGCGTTCGGTCTTGTAGTGAACCGCGTGCTCATGGAAAGCTTTCAGCCCCTTCTCAATAATTTTGACATATCCGACAGTTCGGTCGATATGCCGGTTTATTTCGGCGGACCGGTAAAGCCTGAGCAGGGGTATATTATCTATACGCCGTTCAACAAAAAATACGGATCTCTCAAGGTTGCCGCCAATATCGGCGTGACAGCTTCTCAGGAAATGCTCTTCGATATCCTGGAAGGCAGGGGGCCTGAACGTTATCTTTTTGCCCTTGGTTTTTCCGGATGGAGCTCCCAGCAACTCGAAGAGGAGCTCCTGACGGACAGCTGGCTCGTCGCGCCCTGCAGCCAGGAGATCATTTTTTCTCTGCAGGTGCGTGACCGCTGGAGAGCTGCTGCAAGACAAATAGGCGTTGATTTTCATCGCTATTCGGACAGGTCGGGCAACGCCTAGGGCGCGTAACACCCAAGAAGGAGCGTAACCATGAAAGTGCTGGCATTCAATGGCAGTCCCCGAAAAGAAGGAAATACCTACCACGCCATCAACATCGTCCTTGATGAACTGAGGAAAGAAGGAATCGGGACGGAATATGTGCAGCTCGGCGGAGCAGACATCAGGGGCTGCAGGGCATGCTATAAATGTTTTGAGCTGAAGAACCGGCGCTGTATCCAGCAGGATGACCTGAATGGATTCGTCGAGAAGATGATCGATGCGGATGGCATCATTATCGGTTCCCCCACCTACTTTGCTAATGTTTCGACCGAGGTCAAGGCTCTCATAGACAGGGCGGGTCTTGTGGCACGCGCAAATGACAGTCTTTTTAAACGCAAGGTCGGTTCGGCAGTCGTCGCCTTCAGACGCGCAGGTGGTACCGACGTCTATTCGAGCATCAATTACTTTTTTGGCATCAACCATATGATCATACCGGGTTCCAGCTACTGGAGCATCGGCATGGGCAGAAATCCCGGGGAAGTTCTGCAGGATGAGGAGGGCGTGGCGACCTTCAGAAACCTTGGAGAAAATATGGCCTGGCTTTTGAAAAAGCTCTCCGCGTAGCCGCTGAATCCGGTCACGCTGCAGATGGGTTTTTTCCCCGGCGCGCAGTATATCGGGAGAGAGCCGGGGAAGGATGTGGCATCACACCTCCAGGTTCTGCAGTAGCCGTATGATCACGGTATTTGCTACGGCTAGGCCCTTTCTGGTGAGCCGCAGTCGGTTGTTGATGATTTCCGTGAACTCATCCTCGATCAGCTGCTGCGCAGCTGTTGTGATGTCCAGGTTCAGATCGTCCGCATCATTCAGGGGTATTCCTTCCCGTTGCCTGAACCCGAGCATGATGAATTCCCTTACCCTGTCTGCCGGCGATAATCGTGCCGAGTCAATTTCTGGGATGATGAGGTTATCCAGTTTCCCGATATAATCGGAAAGAGAATTCGCATTTCTTGCACGGCAGCCGTCCAAAAAACTATGTGCCCCTGCGCCAACAGCAATATACTCGCCTCTGTCCCAGTAGTTCATGTTATGGATGCAGCGGTAACCCGGCAGGGCATAGTTCGATATCTCGTAGTGCTCAAACCCTGCTTCTTGAAGGATATCGAGAGCCAGAGAGGACATGCGCAGTATTTCTTCTTCGTCGGGCATAACAAGAACGCCCGTATCCCTGAGCTTCGTGAGCCGCGTTCCCTTCTCCGGGGTTAGTTCGTATGCGGAGATATGCTGAGGGAAAAGGTTGATTGCCCTGTGCAGAGAGTCTTTCCATGTCCCGATGGTCTGGCCGGGGATGCCGTACATAAGGTCGAGCGAGAGGTTCTTTATCCCTGCCATGAGCAGTATCTCGGCAGATCTGACAGCCTCGCTGGAAGTGTGCACCCTCTCGAGTATCTTCAGTTCGGTATCGGAAAACGACTGCACACCGAGACTGACCCTGTTCACTCCCAGGGACAGCAGCAGGTCTGCCTTCTCTCGCGTTACGGTGCCTGGGTTCGTCTCCATGGTGACCTCAGCTTCCGGGGAGATAATATACTGTTTCCGGATGACCGAAAAAACCTGCTCCAGGCATGTTTCAGGCAGGATTGCAGGGGTTCCGCCGCCGATAAATACCGTTTTCAGGTGAGGTGCAAAGACTTTTTTCAGCTCCAGTTCTCTGCAGAGGGCGTTCGTATATCTTTGCGCCAGGTCATGATCATAGGGGAAGGAGAGAAAATCGCAATAATTGCATTTCCGTATGCAGAAAGGGATATGAATATAGAGAAACTCTGCCATAGGCTATTGTACGTCAGAGGGAGCGCATAATGCAGGATATGCTATCATTAAGACCTATGGAACTTTCTGAGTTGGTTAAGATCATGGTGGCGCTCCGCGCTGACGACGGCTGCCCCTGGGACAAGCAACAGACGCGGGATTCTCTTAAGCCGTTCATCATAGAGGAGGCCTATGAAGTGCTCGAAGCAATCGACCAAAAGGATCCCGGTGCTATCAAAGAGGAACTTGGCGACCTTCTCTTTCAGATCGTATTTCAGAGCCGTATTGCAGAAGAAAACAGTGAGTTCGGGATATCGGATGTGATCGAAACGATCGCGAGAAAGATGATCAGCCGCCATCCCCATGTGTTTGGAGATGCTTCCTGCAGGAACGCGGAAGAGGTGGTCGTGAACTGGGAAGAGCATAAAAAGAGAGAGGGCAAGCAGCGCTCCTCTATCCTGGAAGGGATACCGAAGGAGTTGCCGGCTCTGCTCCGCGCCCACAGACTCCAGTCCCGGGCATCTCGTGTGGGGTTTGACTGGGATCGGGCTGAGGATGTCCTGAAGAAGCTTGACGAAGAGGTGAGGGAGTTCAAAGAGGCGGTCAAACAGAAGAAAAAAGGCGAAATCGAGGACGAACTGGGTGATATCCTCTTCATGATCGTCAATATCTCCCGTTTTATAGGGGTTAATCCTGAAGATGCTTTGAGAAAAACCATCAGCAAGTTCATATCCCGCTTCCGCTACATAGAAATGGCCGCTGCGGACAGAGGCAGGAAGCTCTCCGACATGACTCTGGCTGAGATGGACGCTCTTTGGGACGAGGCAAAACAACGCACGTCATAATGTCCTTTGATCGACAGTTCACGGGAAAACCTAAATTCGGCGTGCATATGCATGCCGTGGCCATGAGATATCAACTGATGATCCTGTTGAAGTGTTCAAGGCTTTAATTTATGATCTCGGATACAGTAAAATAATAAATTTACTACGGGGAGGTGGATGTATGGGTCATGTAAAAGGACTCAAATGCAGGGAATGCGGAAGAGAATACCCTGTCGATCCCATCTATGTCTGCGAGTTTTGTTTCGGACCCCTCGAGGTTGCCTATGACTACAAGAGTATTGCAAAGGCCATAACACGAAAAAAGATAGAACAACGTCCTCAGACGCTCTGGCGGTATCGGGAACTGCTGCCCATTGACGGTGAGCCCCAGGTTGGCCTTGCTTCGGGGTTTACCCCGCTGGTAAAGGCAGACAATCTTGCGCGAGAGATCGGTATTGATGAGCTCTTTATCAAGGACGATACCGTTGTGCATCCTACGCTNNTCGCTGGTGTATGAACCGAATCTTATTGCTGTCGACGGGAACTATGACGAAGTCAACAGGCTCTGCAGTGAAGTGGCAAACAAGTACCGGTGGGCCTTTGTGAATATCAATATACGCCCGTTCTATGCCGAGGGCTCAAAGACGATCGGATTTGAGATCGTCGAACAGATGGGATGGAAGTCGCCTGATCATATTGTCGTACCCTGTGCGAGCGGCTCTCTGCTCACCAAGGTCTGGAAGGCCCTGAAGGAGTTCAGGCAGATCGGCATCCTCAAGGAGCTTAACACGAAGATCTTCGGCGCGCAGGCCACGGGCTGCGGCCCGATTGCGTCGGCGGTCAAGGCGGGTACGGATGTTATCCGGCCGGTCAAACCGAATACGATCGCAAAGTCCCTTGCGATCGGCAATCCTGCTGACGGCTTCTATGCATCGCAGGTCATCAAAGANNTGAAGACACAGGAAGCCCTGCAGGGCCATACCATGATGCCGCATCACATCAAGCCGAGCCTGGCCTCATTTGAAGAGGTTCTCGGAAAGATTAGCAGGGGAAATTAAAAGGAGGGACGATATATGGCAGTAAAAGTAAGGATTCCAACGCCGTTGCAGAGACTGACGCAGGGAGAGGAAGAGGTTGAGGGTGCGGGTGGAACGATCATTTCCCTGGTCAATGACCTTGACCAAAAGTATCCCGGACTTGCAGAGCGCGTATCGGAGAATGGCAAGATACGCAGATTTGTGAATATCTATGTGAATGATGAGGATATTCGTTTCCTTAATGCCGAGGAGACGCTGGTGAAGGATGGAGACGAGGTCTCGATCGTTCCCGCTATTGCGGGCGGAACCCGATAGGAGGCTATGATGAAAATGAGAGTCAGGCTGACGTTTCCGCAGAACCTTATCAAAGAACCGGTCATATTTACCATGGCCAAGGAGTTTAACGTGATGCCGAACATCAGGCGCGCCCGGGTAACGGAAACGGTTGGAGAAATGGTTCTTGAACTCGAAGGTGAGGATTCAAGGCTGCAGGAAGGGATCAATTTTCTCAAGGCAAAAGGCATTGAAGTTGAACTCATTGAAGGCGATGTTATTGAGTAGTCCCGATAGTCCGGACTGCGGGAGAAGAAAAACGTGACAATGGCAACGAGCGGACCGATCACCGGATAGCGCCGTTTTCTGCTCTTTCCTGACGTTATGGAGGCAGAAGGGTGCCATGTACACGCTTCGGGATAGTGTCAGATACCCGCATATCGTGCGAGTGGTTGCGGAATAAAGCCGCGCAAGGCAAATGATGGCGTATAGTATACAGTCCCGAGATTGATGAAGGAATAGATATGAAATATGTTGTGATCATTGGCGATGGCATGGCTGATCGACCGCTGGCAGAGCTTGGCGGAAAGACACCACTGCAGTATGCCCGTACGCCGAACATGGACATGCTGGCAACCGTCAGCACTCTCGGCAGGGTAAGGACCGTGCCGGAGGGTATGCATCCAGGTTCGGATGTTGCCAATCTGAGCATTCTCGGCTATGACCCCGCAGTCTATTATTCCGGCAGGGCGCCGCTGGAGGCGGCGAGCATAGGGGTGGAGCTTGGCGATGATGACGTTGCCTTCAGATGTAACCTGGTAACGCTCAAGTTTGGTGTGGACAGGGCCAGCGCCATAATGGAAGATTACAGCAGCGGGCATATATCCACGGATGAGGCTTCCGAACTCATACGGGAAATCAACCGGCAGCTTGGCGGTGATGCTATAGCATTCTTTCCCGGTATAAGCTACCGCCACCTTATGGTATGGACCGGCGGCGCGGCAGATGTCGAGTGCGTCCCGCCTCATGATATTCTGGGAAAGGATATAGCCGATTATCTGCCGGTTGGAGACGGCGACGATGTGCTCAGAAAGATCATGATGGATTCTATCCCGATCCTTGAAGGGCATAGGATAAACCAGCGCAGGATAAAGGACGGGAAGAACCCCGGCAACAGTGTCTGGTTCTGGGGGCAGGGCAGAAGGCCGCATATGCCGAAGTTCCGGGACAAGTACGGCATCAGCGGAGCTCTCGTATCTGCTGTCGACCTGACGAAAGGTCTCGGTATCTATGCGGGGTTTGAGATCCTTACTGTTCCCGGCATCACCGGATATCTCGATACGAATTACCAGGGCAAGTCCGACGCTACCGTCAATGCGTTGCAGGATGTTGACTTTGTTTACCTGCATGTTGAAGCCCCGGATGAGGCCGGACACTCCGGTAACTGTCAGGACAAGGTCCGGGCGATCGAAGACTTTGACCGGTTCATTGTCGGAGGAGTCATGGAAGGCATGAAACGATTCCCGGAATACCGGATACTGGTGCTCCCGGACCATGCAACGCCCATAGCTATCAGAACGCACTCGTCCGAACCTGTTCCCTTTATGATCTATGACAGCAGGGTGCAGATCAGCAATACTGTCACGGCGTATGACGAGAAGATTACCGAACGGGCTGACATCAGGATCTTTGAAGAAGGCTACCGGCTCATGGATTATCTTATTAAAGGAGAACAGGAATAAGGTGCCACTGATCGTACAGAAATACGGCGGGACTTCCGTCGGCAGTATTGACAGGATAAAGAATGTTGCTGAGCGCGTTGTCAGGACTGCCGGTCAGGGGAACAAGGTTGTGGTGGTTGTGTCTGCCATGTCAGGAGAAACCGATAAGCTCATTAGTCTTGCCAGCCAGTTATCAGCCGCGCCGAGCGAGCGCGAGATGGACATGCTTCTTTCATCCGGTGAACGCGTCACCAGCGCGCTGACCGCAATGGCTATCGAAGCCCTGGGGCAAAAGGCAAGGTCATTCACCGGACGTCAGGCCGGGATCATCACCGATAGGGATCATACCAAGGCAAAGATAGAGCGTATTACCGGAAACAGGATCAGGCAGGCCCTGGATGAGGGATATGTTGTGGTTCTCGCAGGATTCCAGGGCATAACCGAGACCGAGGACGTGACTACCCTCGGAAGGGGAGGGTCGGACCTTTCCGCGGTAGCGATCGCCTCTGCCGTAAATGCTGACCTCTGCGAGATATACACGGATGTTGACGGCGTCTATACGACGGACCCGAACATTGTGCCGGAAGCCAGAAAACTAGAAAAGATATCCTATGAAGAGATGCTGGAACTTGCAAGTCTCGGCGCAAAAGTGCTGCAGACGCGATCGGTGGAGTTTGCCATGAAATACCGGGTGCCGGTGGTGGTGCGCTCGAGTTTTAATGATAATCCGGGTACACTGGTTGTTGAGGAGGATAAAGAGATGGAGAATGTTGTGGTATCGGGCATAGCTTATGACAAGAATCAGGCGAAGATGACGGTCGTGAACGTGCCTGATAAACCGGGAATTGCTGCCACCCTTTTTAAGGCGATTGCCGACGCGAATATCGTGGTTGATATGATCGTGCAGAACATCAGCAGCGACGGCAAGTTCGCTGATATCTCCTTTACCGTTCCCAAGACCGATACCCGCAAGGCACTCGAGGTGACCGAGGCTATCGCGAAAGAACTGGGAGCAGAGAGGGTGGACAAACGTGATGATATCAGCAAGATTTCGGTGATCGGTGTCGGCATGAGGACTCATTCCGGTGTTGCTTCGAAGATGTTCCAGACGCTCGCTGCCAATAATATCAATATTGCCATGATCAGCACGTCGGAGATCAAGGTTTCCTGCGTGATCGACCAGAAATATACGGAACTTGCAGCAAGGGTCCTCCATGAGGTCTTTGGGCTTGCGGAGGCCACTCATTGAAACCGAGAAGTCTATATATCGCTGTGAAGGCATAGCGTAAGGCAGGTGACGGGATGAGAACGATCGAAATATATGATACAACGCTCCGGGATGGCGCCCAGTCGGAAGATGTATCGTTTTCAGTTGAGGACAAGCTCAGAATCACCGAAAAGCTTGACGAACTTGGCGTGCAGTATATCGAGGGCGGCTATCCCGGTTCGAACCCCCGCGATATCGAGTACTTCAAAAAGGTGGCAAAGTGCAGACTTGTGCAGGCGAAGATCGTTGCATTCGGCAGCACGCACCGTCCAAAGAAAAAGGCATCAAGGGATGAGACGCTGAAGGCCCTGCTCGATACCGGAACTCCTGTGGTGACCATCTTCGGTAAAACCTGGGATTTCCATGTGCGGGAAGCACTGAAGGTGCCGCTTAAGGAGAACCTCGACATTATCTATAATTCCGTTGCCTATCTCAGGAAACATACCGACAAGGTCTTTTTTGATGCTGAACACTTCTTCGACGGGTATCGGCATAACCCGGAATATGCGCTGAAGTGCCTTGAAGCTGCGCAGGACGCAGGAGCTGACTGTATTGTGCTTTGCGATACGAATGGCGGCTGTACACCTACGGTCATCAGGGATGTTGTCCGGCAGGTGAAAAAGTCCTGCACTGCCCCGCTCGGTATCCATGTGCATAATGACAGCGACTGCGCGGTCGCGAATTCCATTGTTTCCGTAGAGGAGGGCATCACGCAGGTACAGGGGACGATCAACGGTCTCGGAGAGCGGTGCGGCAATGCTAATCTCATATCGATTATTCCGAATATTCAGCTGAAGCTCGGCATGAAGTGCCTGACCCATGAACAGCTTATGAAGCTGAGGGACGTATCCCGGTTTGTAACCGAGATTGCCAACCTGCGGCATTTCAAGCGCCAGCCCTACACAGGAGACAGTGCCTTTGCCCATAAGGCCGGCATGCATGTGAGCGCCATCAGGAAAAGTCCGGAGACCTATGAACATATCAGGCCTGATCTCGTCGGCAACTCTCAGCGCATCCTAATCTCCGATCTTGCGGGAAGGGCAAACATCCTCAGAAAGGCAGAGGAGGTCGGCATCAAGCTTGAAAGCGACTCTGCTCAGCTCCAGGACATCATCACCCGGCTCAAGGAACTAGAGAGCCAGGGGTTCCAGTTTGAAGGCGCAGAGGCGTCCTTTGAGCTCCTTATGAAAAAGGCGCTTGGCCTGCATAAGCGGTTCTTCGACCTTGTGGGTTTCAGGGTCATTATCGAAAAGCGGAAGGAGGGTGAGGAACCGCTGAGCGAAGCGACGATCATGGTGAAGGTCAGCGGGCACATTGAACATACCGCTGCAACGGGCAGAGGTCCGGTCAATGCGCTTGACAACGCGCTTCGCAAGGCGCTTGAGAAGTTCTATCCGCTGCTCAGGGACGTGAAGCTTCATGACTATAAGGTCCGCGTTCTCACTGCCGGCAAGGGGACGACTGCCCAGGTCAGGGTCCTTGTAGAGTCGGGCGATAAAGACAGCCGCTGGGGCACGGTCGGCGTTTCCGAGAACATTATCGAAGCGTCCTACCAGGCACTGGTCGACAGCATCGAATACAAACTCCTGAAAGAAGAATTACCGTAACGCTTCAGCGCTCTTAGGCGTACCCGCAAGAATTCTTGACAAGAATTCTCTATGTGGTAATCTGAAGTATACCCTCCGCTCTGTATACATGAAAGGAGCATCTCGTGGATGTGATACAAGCTATTAAGGAGCGACGCTCCATTAATTTCTTTGAACCGGGGCAGTATCTCCCTGTCCAGACCTTGCGGGATCTGCTGGAACTTGCAGAGCTTGCACCGTCCTCCATGAACCTGCAGCCGTGGCGCGTCATTGTGGTCGATGATCCGCAGCGGAAAAAAACGCTGAGACAGTGCGCATTTGACCAGCCAAAGGTTGAAGAGGCATCTGCCGTACTGATTATGGTCGCAGACCCGGCGGCGCTTGAAGAGAACCTTGATGCGGTCCTGGGGAGTTGGATGCAACTGGGCTATATGAAACCGGAAGCGGCGGAAACATACAAAGGCCTGGCCGGGAAGTTATACAGCGCAGCGGATAGTCTGACGCGCAAGCTTTTTGCGGTAAAGAATACGTCCTTGTATGCCATGAACATCATGATTGCGGCCAAAGGATTTGGGCTTGAAACACATCCCATGGACGGATTTGATGAGGATGCAATCAAGCAAGCATTCGGTATTCCTGAAGACAAGATTATTCCCATGCTGATAGCAGTGGGATACCTGAAGTCCGGTTTCACGCTGCTGCCCCGGGCATTTCGCAAGACCTTTGAGGATTTTGTGACGTTCAACCATTACACCTAGGAGGACATATGGAACGAAGTGGCATAATAACATTTCAGGGCAGTCCCCTGACACTTATCGGCCCTGCACTCAGGGCTGGAGATCGTGCGCCCGGTTTCTCCGTGCTCGATGGCGAGCTGAAGCCGGTAGGTCTGAAGGATTTTGCGGGGAAAACGAAGATCATAAGTGTGACCCCGTCGCTTGATACACCGGTCTGCGATCTTCAGTTACGGAGATTCAACGCAGAAGCAGCCAAGATGTCGGGAGAGAGCGCAGTTCTGAATATCAGCATGGACCTCCCGTTTGCCATTGCCCGGTTCTGCTCCAGCGCGGGCATTGACAGGGTGAAGGCCCTGTCAGACCATCGGGATGCGTCATTCGGAGCTGCATACGGCGTACTGATCAAGGAACTACGGCTGCTCGCCCGGGCCATATTCGTAATTGACAGAAGTGATGTGATTCAATACGTTGAGATCGTGCCGGACATTACGAATCATCCGGACTATGACAAAGCCCTCAGCGCCGCAACGAAAGTCTAAGATATACAAAAAGGAGGTAGTGCCATGCCGTACACCGCAAAAGATTATGCCGCATTGGTAGGGATGGAAGGGTTCAGCGAGACGCTCATCAAGAACCACTTCACGCTGTATCAGGGATATGTGACGAATACGAACAAGGTTATGGACATACTCGGACAGTTGCTGAAGGACGGTAAGGCCGGGACACCGGAATATGCCGAACTCAAAAGAAGATTCGGGTGGGAATTCAACGGTATGCGGCTACACGAATACTATTTCGAGAATTTAGGCGGAAAGACCCCGATGGCCAAAGACGGCAAACTGGCCAAAAAGATCCAGACTGAGTTTGGAAGCATTGAGGAATGGGAAAAGGATTACCGGGCAACAGGCGCAATGCGTGGTATTGGCTGGGTCATACTCTATGAAGACGCACCCAGCGGAAGGCTCTTTAATGTCTGGATCAACGAGCATGATGTTTCCCATCCAGCGGGATGCAATCCTCTCCTGGTAATGGATGTCTTTGAGCATGCGTTTATGATCGACTACGGGCTGAAGCGCGCCGATTACATAGGGGCGTTCTTCAAGAACATCAACTGGCAGGTAGCGGAATCACGCTGCAAAGGATAACAGGAAGACATCGGCAATAAAAAAGGCAAGGGAAAAACCTTGCCTTTTTTATAACGCTTCAAAACTTCCGGTCAGCAGGAGCTCTTGCACTTGCAGGTTGTTGCCGTCTTTTTCGAGATCTTCTTGATCGTCATGCTTCACACCTCCTTTGTGCAAAGATCCGGACTTCATGTCCGTTCAGATTCCGAGTTTATTATATCATACAGGAAGCATCTGTAAAGGTCCCTCCCGCGTGAACTGCCGAGCAGTTGCGCCCTATACCGGCATCCTCCCCTGCAGGCTTCACGATATGCACAGTCGCAGGCGAGATCATCAAGCCTGACAGGGACGATCTTCTCCCAGCAAGCGCGCAGACCATCATGGATTGTCCCGACGGCTGTCTCGGCATAAAACGTACACTTTGCGATTCTCCCGTCCGCAAGGACAGACATAAGATGGAGTCCGCAGCCATAGCCCTCGCCACCGTCATGCAGTCCGGCCCCGAAGCCATAGCCAAGATATCTGCCTCCCTGTTCCGGCCGGATCAGGAACTCCTGATTGTCTGCAAGCCTTCCTGAAGCACAGGGAATATCCACGGTCCAGTCCCTGATGCCGATATCCCGGAACATCCTGTCCATGAGGGCGAAGTCATCAAGGTTGTTCTTATGCACCATGGTCGAGACGGAGACGTCGACCCCTCTTCTCCTGCAGAGCGCTATGGCATCCATGGCCTTCCGGAACGACCTTTTTCCCCTGAGAGAGTCATGCGCTGGTTCAAGGCCATCGATGCTGATCTGGATCTCGTCGATGTTGAGATTATCGAGAAGCCTGCCGGTAATGAGCATGCCATTCGTGAAGAGAACTTTCCGGACCATGAACCCGGGCAGCATGTCGTTAATAGTCTGAAAATCGCTGTGTAAAAGCGGCTCACCGCCGGTGATAAGTACCCTGAGCCCTTGCATTTCCCCGAATTCGGTCAGGATATTTCCGATCTCATCAGCAGAGAGCTCATGCGATGATGCGGCATCGCCGATATAACAATGTTTACATCTGAGATTACACCGGTCAGATATCTGAAGCTCGAGATAGCGGAGGGAGGGAGTCGGCGCCGGTACCACTGGTGGTCGATTTGTCTGCGTCCGCTGCGCGACAAGGATTCCTTCCTCAAGACAGTAATCGATGAAATCTGTTTTGTCCGAGGAACAGCCGTCTGCTGAAGCGCATCTCCCCAGGAAATCGAATGATTGTTCATCCAGTTCATAAAGTTCATCCGATGTTGTCCGGTAAACAGATCTTGTTTCGAGCCATTTCAGGCATGCATCCGGTGCAAGGTAATAGGTCATGGTTCATTATACAATAAGTCTTTTTTTTGATAAGATTGAAGCATGGACAAATCATGGCTGATTCGCAATGTATGTGAAGGGTGCTGCTCTTTTTATAAACCGGGGAAGGATGAGGAGCTTGCCTGTATGGGTCTTCTTGTGCTTGGGAATCTTACCCTGCCATGGGATGAGATCGATATGAACGTTCAAGAAAAGGTGGTTCATAGTGAGACAATGGACAATCTCTACGGTATTCTGTGTGTACAGTGCCCGTTTTTTGATGATGGGTGTGACTTTGCCGCAGAAAGGAGAGGCGAGCCCCGGGAACCGGTCAGGAGGGATGCGACTCCTTGCGGCGGCTTTCTCTTTCTGGGCGCCTGTATTGATCGGGGCAGTATAGATATTCAGGCGCTGAATCAGGTAATCTAAGACTAGGTTCTGCAGAAAGATCACACTATTACGGAGGAGATATGGAAAAGTTTTCTATCAGGGAAGTCATGGAGCAGGCTGTTCGCACAGAACGGCTGGGTTACGAATTCTATACTTCCATGGCTAACAGATTCGAAAAGAACCAGGGGCTGAAGAGTCTTTTTGAAACTCTTGCCGGCAAGGAACTCGTTCATGAAAAGACGTTCCTTGAACTGAAAGGGATGATCGGCGATGAGGAGCCCGAGAAATGGGATGAGATATCCGAATATATGCGCGCCATTGTTGAGTCCGAATTTTTTCTCGGGAAAAATAAGGCATTGCCGTCCCTTGAAAAAGTGAAGACTGCTGAAGATGCCGTCAACTTTGCCATGGGGTTTGAAAAAGAGACGCTGCTTCATTTCCATGGATTGCGTGATGCGGTAAAGGAAAAGGACATGGTAGACGAGATAATCAATGAAGAGCGGAGCCATATCATGTGGCTGGCGAAGTTCGGCAAAACGTTCACCACATAGGGCAGCGTGGACTATTCCATAAAGATAGGCGGAGAGGCTGGTCAGGGTATACAGACCGTAGGCGATACCCTGTCCAGGGTTTTTGCCCGGTCGGGCTACCATGTTTTTACCCATCAGGACTATGAATCCAGAGTTCGCGGCGGGCATAACTTCTATCAGGTCCGTGTTTCTGACCGGCGGGTTTCAGCTTCCCGGAGCAAGATAGACATCCTGGTCGCATTCGATACAGAAAGCATCGAACTCCACGCGGCAGAGCTTTCCGACCAGGGGCAGATCATATATGATTCCGCCACACTGAAAGGGAAACACGCAGGGCCGCAATTTCTTGATATTCCTTTCAGAGCCCTTGCCGTTGAACATGGCGGAAGCAGTATCATGGCAAACACGGTTGCTACCGGAGCGATCCTCGGCATGCTCGGCATGGAAATGGACCTTCTCCTGCATATCATTCGGAAAACATTCCATAAAAAGGGAGAAGAGATCATAGGGCAAAATACATCGGCCGCCATGGCCGGATTCGATGTTGCTGTCAAGCAATGCCTGAAATGCTCATTCTCGGCCTCCGAAAGAACCGAGCCCAAGATGCTGATCGCCGGGGTCGATGCCGTGGGTCTTGGCGCAGTCGCGTCCGGATGCAAGTTCTACGCAGCATATCCCATGACCCCCTCTACGGGCATTATGAACTATCTTGCAGGAAAGGAAAAGGAGTTCGGCATCGTGGTCGAGCAGGCAGAAGATGAAATAGCCGCGATCAATATGACCCTCGGCGCATCATTCGCCGGAGTTCGGGCAATGACGGCAAGTTCGGGCGGCGGGTTCGCGCTCATGGTGGAAGGGCTTTCGCTTGCCGGTATTACGGAGACGCCGATTGTTATCGGACTTGCCCAGAGACCAGGGCCGGCTACCGGTCTACCTACCCGTACCGAGCAGGGGGAGCTTCAGTTCCTGATATCTGCCGGACATGGTGAATTCCCGAGGGTCATCTTTGCCCCGGGAGACCCTGAACAGGCAGTTCATCTTACACACAGGGCCTTTGACCTTGCAGAAAAATATCAGATCCCTGCATGTATTGTCTTTGACCAGTATCTCGGAGATACACAATGGACATACCGGGAAATCGACCTGAAAAAGCTCGTGAATATTGATTACCGGCTGAGGGCAGATGCATTGAAGGACGTTGCGGTATATAAACGCTATGCATATGCTGAGAATGGTATTTCTCCGCTTGCGGTGCCCGGCGACTCGAAACATCTCGTTGTGGCTGACAGCGATGAGCACGATGAAGAGGGGCACATCATTGAAGACGCTGAGACGAGAAACCGCATGGTGCTCAAAAGACTGTATCAGAAGATCCCTCAGATCCGGCAGGAGATCAATCCGCCGCTCAGATATGGCGCTGAGGTACCTGATGTCGTACTTATCGGATGGGGATCGACGTATGGAATCATGAGGGAGGCGGTAGATGTGCTTTCCGCAACGCGGGCTGTTGCCCTGCTCCACTTCAGCGAGCTCTGGCCTTTCCCCGGGGTCGATGCGTTCGACTATATCTCGTTTCTCAAGAATGCCGGTAAAACGATTTGCATCGAACAGAATGCGACAGGCCAGTTTGCACGGCTGATGAAGGCAGAGACCGGCTTCGAGATTTCTTCAGGGGTATACCGATTTGACGGGAGGCCTTTTACCGTGGAAGCCCTCCTCGGAGAGATACATGCCTGTCTTGGATGATTATAAAGGACAGAGTCCTGCATGGTGTCCCGGATGCGGGAACTTCAGCATTCTGAAGACATTCAAGGATGCGGTCGTGGATCTCGGCATTGAACCCCACCAGCTGATGGTGGTTTCCGGCATTGGACAGGCGGCAAAATTTCCGCACTACATCAAATGCAATACCTTTAATGGTCTGCACGGAAGGGCCCTTCCGGTGGCAACCGGCATACGGCTTGCGAATCATCACCTGATCGTTGCTGCGGTCGCAGGAGACGGTGACTGCTATGGGGAGGGTGGCAACCATCTGATGCATGCGATGCGCAGGAACGTGAATGTGAAGCTCTTTGTGCATAATAACCAGGTTTACGGGCTTACCAAGGGTCAGGCATCACCAACCACAAGTGAGGGCACGGTAACGAAGAACCAGCCCCTCGGTGTCTTTTCTGAACAGCTCAACCCTATGGCGCTTGCCGTTGCCCTTGACTGCAGCTTCGTTGCGAGGGGTTTCTCCGGAGATCAGGTGCATCTCAAATCGCTGATAAAGGGGGCATTTAACCACAAGGGGTTTTCCCTCGTAGATATCCTTCAGCCATGCGTTTCCTTCAACAAGGTGAACACCTACGAATGGTACCGGCAGAGGGTATATCATATGGAAGCTGATTATGAGCCGACTGACCGGGTAAAGGCTTTTGCGAGGGCTCTGGAATGGGGCGAAAGGATACCCCTTGGCATTATCTATAGAAACAGCCGGCCGGCCTTCGAAGAACGGTTTCCGATGCTGCAGGAATCAGCACTTGTCAGGCAATGTCTTGATCTCAGCAAGCTGTCAGGGATTCTGAAAGAATTTTACTGAAGCGGAAGAGAAAAAGATCATGAGGTTCAATGGTGTCAATCACATAGCAATGGCAACGGGTGATCTGGACACCACAATACGTTTTTGGCGGGACCTTCTTGGCATGCGCCTTATCGCCGGCCTCGGCCAGCCCGGCTATCGGCATTACTTTTTCGAGATATCCGATACCTGCGCCATAGCGTTTTTTGAGTGGCCCTCCGTGGCCCCTGTGCAGGAAAAAGAGCATGGACAGGTGGTCTCCGGTCCTTTTATATTTGACCATATATCCTTTGGCCTGGAGACCGATGATGAGCTCTGGACCCTCAAGGAAAAGATCGATGCCGCAGGTTTCTGGGTTTCTGAGGTGATCGATCATGGCTTTATTCATTCGATCTACGCATTTGACCCCAACGGTATCCCTATCGAGTTCAGTTGTAATGTCAGGGATATAGACATCCGGAAGACCCCTGTGATGGCAGATCCCGGATCGACAGAAACAGCCCGGGAAGGTCCCGATCAGCGGCACAATGTATGGCCTGCGGTTACGGTGTCAACTCTGCCCGGCGAGCGGCGTATTTACCCCGGTG
>DKBO01000037.1:3902-4180 GCA_002448975.1 Nitrospiraceae bacterium UBA6898 | reverse complement strand
ACCTTTGCGATCAAGGGGGAGGACCACAAAACCTACTACCGCCATATTATGGATGCGCTCTCCCTGCGGCCCCATATCACCATGGACGACGGTGCAGATCTTGTGTCTGTCCTCCATACGAAAAAGCAGGACCTGCTCAAGGACATCATCGGCGGCACGGAGGAGACGACGACAGGGGTTATCAGACTCAGGGCAATGGCAGCGGACGGCGTGCTGAAGTATCCCATCATCGCCGTGAACGATGCCTATACGAAATATATGTTCGACAACCGGTACGG
>DKBO01000037.1:0-3895 GCA_002448975.1 Nitrospiraceae bacterium UBA6898 | reverse complement strand
CCGCTCATGAAGGACGGCGCCATCTTCTGCAATTCAGGTCATTTCAATGTCGAGATATCGATCCGCGAGCTTCAGAAGATGGCAAAGGCGAAGAGGGTGATCCGCGACTTTGTCGAGGAATATACGCTCAGGAACGGCAGGAGGGTCTATCTCCTTGGAGAAGGCAGACTGATCAACCTTGCAGCAGCAGAAGGCCATCCCTCTGCGGTCATGGATATGAGTTTTGCAAACCAGGCGCTCTGCGCCGAGTATATGGCAAAGAACTTCCGGAAGCTCGAAAAGAAGGTCTACAGTGTGCCGGAAAAGATCGACAAGGAGATCGCACGTCTGAAGCTGAAGTCCATGGGAATTGCGATTGATGTCCTTACTCTTGCTCAGAAGAAGTATCTTTCGAGCTGGCAGGAAGGTACGTAAGTAAACGTACATGCGTGAAAGCGTCTATGCGCATGCGTGCGGGTTTGCTGTTTTCACATTGTCGTTATGGTGAGGATGTGCATGGCTGTTTACGCATGTGCGCTTTGACAGATTGACTATATAGTATGTCCGCGAAGGTCGTTTCTATCAATATCAGCGAAAAAAAAGGGGTGCGGAAAAAGCCTGTTGAAGAGGCTGTCATCAGGGCCGATTACGGCATTGAAGGAGATGCGCATTCCTCCTCTGATTGGCACCGGCAGGTCAGTCTTCTTGCGCTTGAGAGTATAAAAAAGATGCAGGAGATGGGACTTGATGTAAAGCCGGGCGACTTTGCCGAAAACATCACTACTGAAGGCATTGACCTCCTTTCCCTTCCCGTCGGCACCAGGGTGCAGATCGGCAAGGACATAATCGGGGAGGTGAGCCAGATCGGCAAGGAATGCCATACCCGATGCGCGATCTTCTATCAGGCAGGAGACTGCGTCATGCCCAAAGAAGGGATATTTATCAAGGTCGTTCATGGCGGGCCGATCAGAACGGGCGATGACGTCGCTGTCATCAGCCTGCCGTCGGGATCATGATCACCGCAGCAATACTGACACTGAGCGATAAGGGTTCCTCTGGAGAACGGGAGGACCTTGCAGGTCCGGCTATCAGGGAGATGCTTGCCAAGATCTCTGCGGATGTCCGGTATTATCAGGTCATTCCCGATGAGAAGGAATTGATAAAATCCAAACTTATCGAGTACAGTAATAACGTAGATCTGATCATTACCACAGGGGGGACGGGCCTTTCCCCGCGCGACGTGACTCCGGAGGCAACGCTTGCGGTGATCGACAGGGAAATCCCCGGTATTGCAGAAGCCATGAGACTGGAAGGCCTCGGAAAGACGAGAAGAGCGATGCTTTCACGGGCAGTTGCCGGCATCAGGGGAAATACCCTGATCATCAATCTTCCCGGGAGCACAAACGCAGTGAAGGAAGGACTTGCGGCGGTAATGGACATTTTGGTCCATGCAGTTGAGAAGATCAAAGGCAGCACGGATGACTGTGCTGCCGGCGAAGGAGTCTGAATATGAAAGATGTCTCGTTTTCCCTTTCATTCCTTGCCGGCGTCCTTTCTTTTCTCTCTCCCTGTGTTCTCCCGCTGGTCCCTTCCTATGTATCGTTCATTACCGGTGTTTCCTTCGAAGACCTGAAAGAAGGAGTGGACAAAAAAAGGATACATTTTCTTACGATCACAAACTCCCTTGCCTTTATCGCCGGGTTTTCCATGATCTTCATCGCCCTCGGGGCCTCTTCATCCGTTATTGGCAGATTCCTCTTCCTGTATCAGGACTGGATACGCAACATCGGGGGTGTGCTGGTCATCTTCTTCGGGCTTTTCGTATCCGGGATCATAAAGCTGGATTTTCTGACGAGAGAACGCAAGTTCCACCTGGTCGGAAAACCGGCTGGATATATCGGCACATTTTTTGTCGGCATGACCTTTGCCGCAGCCTGGACACCCTGCATTGGCCCGATTCTCGGTACCATCCTGGTGTATGCCAGTTCAAAGGGTTCTGCGGTATATGGGTTCAAGTTGCTCGCGGTCTACTCGCTCGGTCTTGCTGTTCCCTTTTTTCTTTCCTCGCTTATGTTCAACTCGTTCCTCACCTATTCTGCCAAGATCAGAAAATACATGCGGTACATTATGATGGTCAGCGGACTGGTTCTTATTATCTTCGGTATACTTCTCCTGACAAATAACGTGCGCCAGCTTACATCGTTCTTTCCCGACCTCGGCATCAATTTCTAAACCGGGGCAGGATGCGGAGTTTCATGGCAGCGGGATGCACAGCAGGGAGGGCATTTCTGCTTCCGCTCACTTTTTTGACAGCTCTTCAGCTGCCCGCATGTGAGAAAGAAGCGGGGCTGGATGGCCCTGTAACGGATGAGCGGGGGCAGCCCGTTCCCGCAGTCAAGATCGCGGCGCTTCCTGCACCGGTATATGCCGCGTTATCGTTCCTCCGGATACGGACGTCACCGATACCCGATCAGGGCTCCAGCGGGCACCCGACCCGAACATCACGATGGGCTAGAATCAGGCGAAGGAGTATATCCGTTCGCTGAAGCTCGGCGATTTGTCCTGCTGGAGGATGCCTGCACGGGCCGAACTCCGGAGTGTTGACGGCGTTGACGCAACCTTTCCCCTGAATGACTGCTCTGTCTGGACAGCTGAGACAAAGGACGATCAGACGGACTGGTACGAGGATCTGTATACCGGCGTTTTGGCGACGCTGCCTGCATCCACAACAATTCCTGTCGGGTGTTCGCCGTCCGCGTCGCAGGGCGGTAGCCGCATCTTTTTCCCTGCGGGACTCCTATCCGCGGCACGAGAAAATGTCAGCTGCGATTTACCCGGCCTGATGTCAGTGCGGGTTCCTTCACTTCCGGGTATGCTATAATAGCAAAATTATTTACGGCTATCCTTACGCTTTGTGCCTGAACTTTTCTCTGGAGATCTGATGGTGGAAGAACGATACGACCCGAAAACCGTTGAACAGAAATGGCAGAACATCTGGGAGGAAAAAGGTCTGTTCCGGACAGGCGCGGATGCTGCACGGGAGAAGTTCTATTGTCTTGAGATGTTTCCCTATCCGTCGGGCAAGATCCATATGGGGCATGTGCGCAACTATGCGATCGGCGATGTCATTGCCCGTTATAAGCGCATGCAGGGATACAATGTTCTCCACCCCATGGGGTGGGATGCCTTCGGCATGCCTGCCGAGAATGCCGCGATCAAGCATGGGGTGCATCCTTCGAAATGGACGTATGAGAATATCCGGTATATGAAAGGACAGCTCGGAAAACTCGGTCTCAGCTATGACTGGGACAGGGAAGTGACCACCTGCAGCCCTGACTACTACCGCTGGAACCAGTGGTTCTTTATCAAGATGATGGAAAAAGGCCTTGCCTACCGGAGATCGTCCTATGTGAACTGGTGTCCTTCATGCGCAACGGTCCTGGCAAATGAGCAGGTGATCGATACCCGGTGCTGGCGCTGTGACCATGCCGTTGTCCAGAAAGAGCTTGAGCAGTGGTTCCTGAAGATCACGGCATATGCTGAAGAGCTGCTGAGCTCCTGCGATGACCTGACCGGCTGGCCCGAGAAGGTCGTGCTGATGCAGAGGAACTGGATCGGCAAAAGTCATGGTGCCGAGGTTGATTTCACGATCAACGGCACAGACGATATGATCAGGATATTTACGACGAGGCCTGATACCCTGTTCGGTGCGACCTTCCTCTGCCTGTCGCCCGGCCATCCGCTTTCCGCAGCGCTCGTCGCTGACAGCGAAGGGTTCGAGAAGGTGACGGCACACTACGGGAAGGTGGACGAAAAGATCGGACTCTTTACCGGCAGCTATGCCGTCAACCCGGTGAACCAGGAGAAGATCCCGATCTATATTGCAAACTTTGTGCTGATGGAGTACGGCACCGGC
>DKBO01000117.1 GCA_002448975.1 Nitrospiraceae bacterium UBA6898 | reverse complement strand
TTGACTTGTTCCTCAGTTTCATGGCCCAGATGTATTCGTGCGGAATCTTCGGGTCCTTCGGCTTGGGGGGCCAGGCAATGTTCAGTTCATCGCCATAGCCGATGAACTGGAGTGCAGCACCGCCGGTGTCCTTGAAAATGCCCTTGGGCACGGCGCAGTGCGTGACATCAGTGCCCATGACCACCTTTTCCTTTATGAACTTCGCGACGTTTGACGGCGGCAGGTAGTTCATAAGACCATACCCCGGTTCCTGCACCTCGCTCGACGACCAGATGATCGTTTCGCCGGTCTTCTCATTCTGCCCTATTGCCATGGCAAAGTATCCCAGCGCCGTCGGGATCTTTTTCCACTGGAAACTGACGCTGTCGGCAATGCCACCCTTCACGGAGCTGAATTCTACCGGTGCCATGAAATCATGCTGTTCATCGACGCTGAACTTGATATCAGGCGTATAGTTGCCGTGCACGAAGTGTTCGCCCTGCAGTGAGCTGTCCTTCGGAATTTCCTTGTGATGCTTCCGGTTGGGCCAATCTGCATAGGTCCACCCCGACCTCGGTGACGGAGGGTACTGCCGGGAGCCCGTACGGGCTGACATGGCCCTGCCGAACTCGCCCATGCTCATCTTTTCAGTGTCAAGGACCTTCGGCTGTCCCTGTCGGACCGTCTCGCTGCATCCCCAGTACATGAGCATGCGGAACTTGGGCTTTTCGTAAGTAGGCTCTTCGGTCTCCTCATCCCGGACAGGTTTCGCCTTTTCGGGGATGAGAAGCGGCAAGGTATCGCCCATTTTCTGGCCCGGAGGGATGTCATGGGTTGCCTCGGGTTCAGGAGGCGCCGCCTTCGGTGAAACAAGCTGAAGGATGAGGCCTCTCCGGGCTCCACCCATGCCCGTCATCTTCCCCATGATCATGCCTTCCAGTCCGCCCATATCCCCAGAGGACATGCCGGGGATGCTCATATTCGCTGTTTCGACATTCATCCAGTACTGGGGTATGGGTTTCTTTTTTTCCTTCTCGGCAGCCTGTACCAGCGAACCGGGGAAGATGAGAAGCACTGCTGCAACCATTACCGTCAGTTTGTTCATCCTTTTGTCTCCTTGCGCGTTTTTTATCTAAATCATGCCACGATATTTCTTTTTCCCTGGCGTTGCCGGAAAAACTCTATAATGCCGGGGAGTATAGACAAGAATATGATCACCAGGATCACCAGCGTGAAATTCCTCTTCACCAGGGGGATATTTCCGAAAAAATACCCGCCGAAGATAAAGGTGGCTATCCAGATGATGCCGCCGACGACGTTGTAACTGATAAAACGCAAATAGGTCATACTGCCGATACCTGCGACAAAGGGAGCAAAGGTCCGGATGATCGGCATGAACCGGGCGATGATGATCGTCTTGCCGCCGTGCTTCTCGTAGAACCGGTGCGTCCGGTCCAGGTACTCCCGGTTAAGAAACCGCACCTTTTCCCGGTGGAATATCTTCGGCCCCAGATAGTTGCCTATCGTGTAATTGACTGTATCGCCTGCAACAGCAGCTAAGGAAAGGAGGAGGAAAAGCCATCCCGCATCAAGCGCTCCTATCGCAGCAAACGCCCCCGCAGCAAAAAGGAGAGAATCTCCCGGCAGGATCGGTGTTATCACCAGGCCGGTCTCACAGAAAATAATGAGAAACAGGATAAGATAGGTCCAGACGCCATATGCCTGGATAACGCCGCCAAGGTGCTTGTCCAGATGCATGAAGATATCAAAGAAGGTCTTTATCAGTTCCACGTATTTTCCTTTATTCTATTTTTCTGTCATAAACGCATGCACACTTTCACGCATTAACGCCTCTGCGCATGCAGTTACAGCCACTTCTTTTTCCTGAAGTAGACAATCATGGCCAGGCCGATGCCGATCATGAGCCCCCAGATCATACCATAGCCATACCGCCATTCAAGCTCCGGCATGTACTTGAAGTTCATGCCATAGATGCCCGCGAGGAATGTAAGGGGCATAAAGATCGTGGCAATTATGGTAAGCACTTTCATCACCGCATTCAGCCTGTTACTGACACTGGAAAGGTAGATATCGAGCATGCCCGTGACCATGTCGCGATACGTCTCAATGGTATCGATCACCTGGATCGTATGGTCATACACATCTCTCAGGTAAATACGAGTCGAGTCCTGGACAAGGATTGAGTCTCCCCGTTGCAGGTTGCTGATCACCTCACGCAGAGGCCAGACCGTCTTTCTCAGAAAAATCATTTCCCGTCTCAAGCAATGAATGTTATGCAGCGTCTCAGAAGTCGGACTTGTGACGAGCTTTTCCTCGAGCACTTCGATCTTCTCGCCCAGTGCTTCAAGAATCGGAAAATAGTTGTCTACCACCGCGTCGATCAGGGAATAGACAAGGTAATCAGCCCCCAGCCTGCGCGCCTTTCCTTTTTCGCTCCTGAGACGCTCCCGCACATGGCCGAATACATCCCCTTCAAGCCCTTCCTGGAAGGAGATAACGTAATGCCGGCCCAGCACAAGACTGATCTGTTCCGTCGAAATCGTCTCTGCAGATTCCCCTGCATACAGCATCTTCATGACGATATAGAGATAGTCGCCGTAGTTCTCTGCCTTCGGCCGCTGCTCCGTGTTCACGACGTCCTCCATCACAAGGGGATGGAGGTTGTAGCAGGAACCAAGCTTCTCAAGCATATCAGTCTGCTGAATGCCGTCGATATTGATCCAGGTTACAGTAGGGCTTTCCCTGAACGGGAAGCAGGCATCCACCGTGTTAACGGCCTGCTCCGCGAACCGGGTCTCGTCATAGTCAATGATCGTGATCTTCGTTTCTTCGGCGCGCTGCCTGCCGATATGCACGAGAGACCCCGGAGGAAGACCTGTCTTCTGCGACCTTTTGCGGACTGTCTTTTTCGGGCGGTATTGCATCGGTTTCTTGGATGTTACCATGGCAATGGTGGGGAAAGAAACTGGCGATTATCGCAGCCTGAGGCGACCCAGGATGTATCCAAGATACCGGTTCAGAAAGTGTTCGCGCGGCAGGAAGGAGAAGATCGGGGCTTTCCTGACCCCAACGGTCTCGAGCAGTGAACGAATCTCGGGTTCCTCTCCCTGCGCCAGGCCTTTTCTGAGCGTTTCGAGGCATTCCGGCTTTCGCTTTGCCTTCAGATAAATCTTTGCAAGATTGAGATAATGACGGGGATCATGAGGATCCTTCTCAATAGCTTCGCTGCAAAGCGCAATGCCACCAGATATCTTTCCGCGTTCCGTTGCTATGCAGAGCCCAAAATACGATGCTGCGAGGGGAGTTTTCTGGAGAGAGTAGGCCCGTTCGAAATACGCCAGCGCTAAAAGGCAGTTCTGCTGTTGCAGATACTGAATGCCCTTCTGCACGAGTTCATCTGGTTCTGCGTGTAACACCATCTGGTTCAATTATAGAATATGACCGGAAGCAATTGCGAGTGGACTTCCTGCGGGAGGTCTTGCAGACGTGAGAGATGATGATTCCTGATTTTCCGAAAGGGTGGGTGCATGAGCGGAAACGGACAAAAAAAATACGGGCCTGCAGGTACAAGCCCGTATGGGTTATGGTCGGGGCGACCTGATTTGAACAGGCGACCACTCGCACCCCAAGCGAGTGCGCTACCAGGCTGCGCTACGCCCCGATTACGTTATGCTGTCAGCGATCTGTCTGAGCCTTTTCCTGATAAAGGCGATTGCCTCGGCGGGGTTCCTGACTTCAATCTTCTGCTCCTGAACGGGTTTTATATCGGCAGGTTTCATGATCCCGTCCTCGAATCTCTTTCTTACCCCTTCGATCGTGTACCGTTCCTGGTAAAGCATCCTCTTGACCATAAGGATCGTCTCAAGGTCTTTCTTGACATAGACCCTCTGGCCGGATTTGTTCTTCCGCGGTTTCAGAAACGGGAATTCGGTCTCCCAGTATCTGAGCACGTAGGACTCAATACCGGTTATCTTACTGACCTCGCCGATCTTGTAGAACAGCTTGTCAGGAACAGGAAGCTGCGGCTTTATGCTTTCGCTCGCATGCTTATGCATGTATCTTCTCTATCTCTCCCTTCAACTGGTTGCTTACCCTAAAGGTAATCACTCTTCTCGGGGTTATCTCGAGCTCCTCGCCCGTCTTGGGATTGCGTCCTCTCCGCGACATCTTCTTGCGCACGTGGAATGTGCCGAAGCCTGAAATCTTGATGGACTCGCCTTCTGCAAACGTCATCTTCATTGTCTCGAAAAGGAGTTCTACAATATCCTGGGCCTCCTTCTTGGACAAGCCCACCTTTTCGAAAATTGCATCAACAAGATCAGCCTTTGTCATTTCACAATCTCCCCNNCATAAAGGAGGATTTCATGTCATACAGAGATTTACGGGAGTTCATAAAAGTCCTTGAAAATAAAGGTCTTCTTCACAGGGTTGCAGTAGAGGTCGATCCCATTCTCGAGGTTTCCGAGATAACCGACCGGATGTGCAAGTCCCCCTCTGGCGGCAAGGCCCTCTTCTTTGAAAAGGTGAAGGGGTCGCCATTCCCTGTTGTTACCAACATCTTCGGTTCTTTTGAACGTATGGCGCTTGCACTCGAGATAGAGCACCTGGACGACGTTGCCAAAAGGATCGAAGAGCTTCTGAACCAGGCGCCGCCCAAAACACTGATGGAGAAGCTTGCCTTGCTTCCGAAACTCTTCGAATTTTCAAAATACCTGCCGAAAACCGTAAAGCACGCTCCCTGCCAGGAGGTGGTAGAGAAGGATAACCCTGATCTCTCGAAGTTCCCGGTGCTTAAGACCTGGCCGGGCGATGGCCAGCCTTCTGATGAGGGCCGTTTCATCACCTTCCCCATGGTCTTTACACGTGACCCGGAGAGCGGCAGACCGAACTGCGGCATGTACCGGATCCACATCTATGACAAGACAACGACCGGCATGCATTGGCACATCCACAAGGACGGGGCACGCCACTATGACAAATACAAAAAGATGAAGCAGCGGATGCCGGCAGCAATAGCAGTCGGCTGTGACCCGGCAGTCATCTACGCAGCAAGCGCTCCGCTCCCGGAGTCTATCGACGAGATGCTCTTTGCCGGGTTTCTGAGAAGAGAGCCCGTCGAGATGGTAAAGTGCATCACGACGGATATTCAGGTTCCTGCCAACAGCGAACTGGTGATCGAGGGCTATATCGAGCCGGGGGAGATGCGCATTGAAGGTCCCTTCGGCGACCATACGGGATTCTATTCCTCCGCTGACAACTATCCGGTGTTTCATGCTACCTGCATCACCCATCGGAAGGACCTCATCTACCCGGCC
>DKBO01000205.1 GCA_002448975.1 Nitrospiraceae bacterium UBA6898 | reverse complement strand
TGCTATAATAGCGAAATTATTCACGGCTATCCTTACGCTCTGTGCCTGAACTTTTCTAGGGAGATCTGATGGTGGAAGAACGTTACGACCCGAAAACCGTTGAACGGAAATGGCAGAACTATTGGGAGGAAAAAGGTCTGTTCAGGACAGGCACCGATACTGCACGGACGAAGTTCTATTGTCTTGANNTACCGCTGGAACCAGTGGTTCTTTCTCAAGATGATGGAAAAAGGCCTTGCCTACCGGAGATCGTCCTATGTGAACTGGTGTCCTTCATGCGCAACGGTCCTGGCGAACGAACAGGTGATCGATACCCGATGCTGGCGCTGTGACCATGCCGTTGTCCAGAAAGAGCTTGAACAGTGGTTTCTGAAGATCACCGCGTATGCTGAAGAGCTGCTGAACTCCTGCGATGACCTGACCGGCTGGCCCGAGAAGGTCGTGGTGATGCAGAAGAACTGGATCGGCAGAAGCCATGGCGCCGAGGTTGATTTCGCGGTCGACGGCACTGACCGCACGATCAGGATATTTACGACAAGGCCTGATACCCTGTTCGGTGCGACGTTTATCTGCCTCTCCCCGGGCCATCCGCTTTCTGGAAGGCTCGCAGCTGACAGCGAAGAACTCGAGAAGGTGACAGCGCACTACGGGAAGGTTGACGAAAAGATCGGGCTCTTTACCGGCAGCTATGCCGTCAACCCGGTGAACAACGAGAAGATACCGATCTATATCGCGAACTTTGTACTGATGGAGTACGGCACCGGCGCCATCATGTCCGTTCCTGCTCATGACCAGCGTGATTTTGAGTTTGCCAAGAAATACGGACTGCCGGTGCGGGAGGTTATAACGCAGAGCGAAAGTTCAGTCTCCCATGTGCCGGGTGCAGAATTGGCAGAGGCCTATGAGGGTGAAGGTGTGCTGGTTAATTCCGGACCGTTCAGCGGACTTGCGAGTTCTGAGGCAAAACAACAGATCTCGGCATGGCTTGCGGAAAAGGGACGGGGAAAGAAAGTAATCAACTACAAGCTCAGGGACTGGGGAATATCCCGGCAGCGGTACTGGGGAACGCCCATCCCGGTGATCTATTGTGATGCCTGCGGGATTGTCCCGGTACCGGAACAGGACCTTCCGGTCATCCTTCCGGAGGACGTGAAGTTCACCGGCACCGGAGGCTCTCCTCTCCTTGAATCGGAATCCTTCCTGCAGGTGTCCTGTCCGAAATGCCGGGGCCGCGCACGGCGCGAGACAGACACCATGGACACCTTTGTGGACTCCTCCTGGTATTTCGTAGCCTACTGTCTCGGCAAGGACAATATTACCTTCAGCGGGAAAAGCCTCAATCCGGAACTTTCCTACTGGATGCCCGTTGACCAGTATGTCGGCGGTGTTGAGCATGCGGTCCTGCATCTTCTCTATTCCCGTTTTTTTACCCGTGTCATCCGCGACCTTGGCATAACCTGTGCGAGCGAACCCTTCACAAATCTGCTTACCCAGGGCATGGTGATCAAGGACGGTGCCAAGATGTCAAAATCAAAGGGGAATGTGGTTGATCCCGATTATCTCATCAGCCGTTACGGATCCGATACCTCCCGGCTCTTCTCGCTCTTTGCCGCTCCGCCCGAGAAAGACCTCGAATGGTCTGACAAGGGAGTTGAAGGCGCCTACCGGTTTCTGAACAGAATTTGGGCTATGGTGCAGCGGCATCAGAACGGTCTCAGGGCCGCTGCGTCAGCGGGCGGAAAAACTTCCGGATCAGACAAGGGCAGGGCGCTGTTAAAGAAGACCCACCAGACGATCAGAAAAGTCACCATGGACATTGAGAAGGAGTATCATTTCAATACTGCCATAGCTGCAATGATGGAGCTGGTGAATGACATGAGCGGGTTTGAACCTTCCGAGGATCAGGATATGCGGGTATTCCGGTTCAGCGTGGAGAACCTTCTCCTTCTGCTCTTCCCGTTTACCCCGCATATTGCCGAGGAACTCTGGGAAAGGATCGGCAACGGGCCGAGCATCTCCCAGCAGCCGTGGCCGGCATGGGATGAGAACATGGCGGCGGATGAAGAGGTGGAACTGGTCATTCAGATTAACGGCAAGCTTCGCGGCAAGCTGATGATCTCCGCGGGGCTGCCTGACGAACAGGTGAGGGAAATAGCCCTGAAGGACAGCAAGATAGCTGAGGCCATCGGCCAGAAGAGCATCAGGAAAGTGATCATTATCAAAGGCCGGCTGGTGAATATCGTAATAGGAGAATGAGCCATGGATCCAAGAAATAGAATGATGCTTCTGCTCGTCCTGCTTGCCCCGGTCCTGCTTACCGCAGGGTGCGGATACTCTGCCTATAGCAGGTCATCGCTTCCGTTCACCGAGGTGCGGATCGGGAAGATAGAGAACGCGACTGTTGAACCGAAGCTTCAGGACAAGTTGCATCAGGCGCTTGTCGAGGAGTTCGCAAATTATGGTGTTGCGGTAACGCCCGGGGCTGCGCCGGTCCTCTCCGGGGTGATACGAAATTTCAGCATGGCCAGCCTCTCGGAAAAGGATGACATTACGGTCGAGTACCGATTCATCCTTGATGCCGACTTCACGTTCCAGGACAGTACGGGAAAGATCACGGAGATCAAGAACCGTGGACTGCCCTTCATCGTTTCCTTCAGTGGTGCCGGTGCACTGCAGAACCTTCTCGCCGCGCGCGAAAATGCCGAGAAATCGGCAATGTCCGACCTGGCGAAGTCGGTCATCGGCACGCTCATCTATTATTAATGTAATGGCCTACCGGGATCTCCTTGACGCAATAAAGAAGGGGCTTCCTGCAAAGAGCTACGTCCTTACTGCAGCAGACCGTTTTCTGCATGCTGAGGCGGCACGCCTGGTCAGAGACCTTGTTCCACCGGCAGAACGGGACTTCAACTTCCAATCCTTTGATCTTCTCTCCTCTGAGAAGGACAAGGCCTCGTTTGAGCAGATCCTTGACGTCGTGAATACGGTTCCCTTCTTTACCGGCCGGAAATATGTACTGATCGAGAATTTCCAGAAGGCTGCAAAAAAGGATATGAAAAAGATCGCGGACTATCTTCTGAACCCTTCGGAGAGCACGGCCCTTGTCCTCCTGCATGAAGGCAGCCTGAAAAAAGATGCGAAAGAAGTGCTGAAAGGCGTTAAACAGATCGTGCTTGATATCAGGGAAGGGGAGATCCCGGCATGGATCAGCGCGA
>DKBO01000212.1 GCA_002448975.1 Nitrospiraceae bacterium UBA6898 | reverse complement strand
ATCAAGCACCTGGTCAGCGCAGATATAACCGACAATTTTTTCTCCGGACCGCACCACCTTCGCCACGGACAACGGCTTGTATATCTCGTTCATGAAGAGTGTTCCTGACCAGGGTGTCGTATACGACACCAGTTCGAGAGACAGCACCTCAGAAACGTCTTCCGGTCTCATGTCGTTCATGACAAATTCCGCTACAGACTTTTCGACCATTTTACCTCAGCCTCTGATTTCCTGACATACAGGGGCTCAGCAGTTGCAGGATCAGCATATTCTGACCGCCGGGCCTTCTGAACTCCGAGCAGGGCAATGTTCGCAGGAGACGGCACCATCTTATGCAAAGGCGCGGCAAGAGCTCTTTCGCCCAGTGCAGACAGAATCCTGTCCCAATACCGCATCGCGCCTTCACCGGCAAGGACAACTGGACCGTCACCATCCCGCAAAAGGTCCTCAGGTCTCACTGATGTCTCCGGCACCAGGGTCACGAACCTATCCCCTTTCCAGAGAAACAGCGCTGCATAGACCTCACCCTTCCGTGCATCGAGCATGACACAGACAGGATGCATGCAGTAAGGGAAATTCCATGCAAGGGCTTCGAGTGTCGGGATGAGGACCAGGGGCTTGCCCGTCGCATAACAAAGCCCTTTCGCGGTAGCCAGTCCTATCCTCAAGCCGGTGAACGATCCGGGGCCAGAGGCTGCCGCCACTGCATCGATCGCATCAAGTGTTACGCCTGACTGTTTCAGCGCCCAATCTATTGCGGTCATCATGCGCTCAGAGTGCGTCGTCTTGACGTTCAACCGGATCTCGGCGATAAGACCGTTATCATCAGCAATGGCAACGCCCCCGAGCATGGTGGACGTTTCAAGGGCAAGTATCTTCATGGTCTGTATTATATCGCATCCCGTGGCTGCAAGTGCGTGCGGGCGTACATCATCGCTGCGATCAGGCAAATTACCCCTGAAACAGTAACCGCGCGGGGCGTACCCATACGGTCTGCAATAAGGCCCATGATCGCATTGCCTATCGGCACGGTACCGAGGAACACAAGAGAATAAACGGACATGACCCTTCCTCGCAGCGCATCCGGCACCGTTATCTGAATAAAACTGTTCGCAACCGCAAGGTAGCTCACCATACCCCATCCGCCGGCCATGATCGCAAGGAGCGAGAACCAGAATGTCCCGGAAAGAGAAAATACGAGCAGGGCTGCGGAAAAACAGAGACTGGTCAATGCCATGAACCGCGGCTTGTTCCTGATATCACCCCTGAGGGCAATATTGAGGGCAGCAGTCAATGCGCCGATACCGGAAGACCCGACAAGAAACCCCAAACCCTTCGCCCCCCGCTGAAACACCTCTGCGGCAAAAACCGGCAGAAGGCTGATATAGGGGAGCCCTATGATGCTGAACACCGCGATCAGGGAAAAGACATTCCGGATATCCCTGCTGTCAACTACAAACCTGATACCCTTCGCAAAATCTCTCCGCATACCTTCAGATTTTGACCGAATCTCGCCTCTTGCCTTTATGCGGTAGAGGGCAGTGATCACAGCAACAAAGCTCAGGGCATTCAGATAAAAACATGCAGGGATGCCGAGATATGCGATGGTCATCCCTGCGATAACAGGACCGATAATGCGTGCGCCATTGAAGGCCGCAGAATTCAGTGCAATGGCATTCACGATATGACCCTTACCCACCATTTCTGCCAGGAAAGACTGCCGCACAGGGATGTCCAGGGCATTGATCGTCCCCAACAGGGCACCAAGCATGGCAACGTGCCAGAACGTCACTACGCCGCTGCTGGTGAGAAGACCGAGAGACAATGCAGGCAATATCGACAGCGCCTGGGTAAGCAACAGGAGGTCTCGTTTGGGATACCGGTCTGCAATGACTCCGCCAAACAAGGAGAAAAGAAGTATGGGAAGAGAGGATGCCGCTGCAACCATCCCAAGATGCAAAGGGGATTTTGTCAAACTGTAAACAAGCCATCCCTGCGCCACTGACTGCATCCACGTCCCGGAAAGGGATATGATCTGACCAATCCAGAAGAGCCTGAAGTCTCTGAAAGAAAAGGCGGAAAACCTCTCGCCGGACATGATCTCCATTACGTTACCCGCATGATCTCCCCAGGAAATTGCCGGTGGTGCACGCGGGCTACCGGGCCCTGCCCTCAGCGATGCGACGGACCATAAACGCAAAGCCAAAGAAGACAACATTGATCACGACGATCGACGCCCCTGCCGGGAGATCGAGGGAAAATGAGAGGGCAACGCCTGAAACCAGGGATACCAGGGATGCGATGACCGCCGTCAGCATGGCGCTCCTGAATCCCCGGGCATTCTGAAATGACGTGACCGCCGGCAGGACAAGGAGGGCAGAAGTGAGCATGATCCCCACGACCTTCATGGCAAGGACAACCGTAACAGCGGTAAGTACCATGATGACGATATTGAGACGGTCCACGGGTATGCCCGAAGCCCGTGCGAACTCCTCATCGAAGGTTATGGAGAACATCTCCTCAAAATGAAGAAAAACCTCGGCAAGCACAGCACAGGATACCACGACGGCGGTTATGACCTCCGCGGTGCTTATGGAAAGTATGTTTCCGAAGAGATAACTGAAAAGGTCCACATTGAACCCTCCGGCAATGCTGGCAAGCAGGATGCCGCAGGCAATGCCGACCGAAGAAACAACACCGATGGCAGCATCTCCGTATATGCCCGCCCGTTCGGTCATTTTCAGGATACCGAGGGAAGAGACGACTACAACCGGGATGGACACGGCGAGAGGATACACATTGAGTACCATAGCCAAGGCGACAGACCCAAACGTTACATGGGATAACCCGTCCCCGATAAGCGACAATCGCCGAAGAACCAGGATCACCCCGAGAACTGCGCAGATGACTGATATGAGTGAGCCTGCAATGAGCGCCCGCCGGATGAATCCATAGCTCAGAAACTCAAGCACATCCATCCCTACCTCAGTGGTGTTCGTGACAGATGATATGTTGGGATGCAGCGCCGAAGAACTGTGCCATGTTTTCGGACCTGCAGAACTCATCAAAACCACCGAAAAAAATAACCCGTTTGTCAAGGTACAGGAGCTTGGACGCATGCTCCCCGATACCTCCGATGTCATGGGTTACCATGATGATTGTCACCTTCTTTTTTTCATTCAACGCCCGCAGGAGGGAAAAGAAGTTATCTCTTGTCTCCGGGTCTAGGGCGCTGCCCGGTTCATCAAGCATGAGAAGATCGGGTTCATTGACAAGTGCCCGGGCAATAAATACCCTCTGCTGCAGACCGCCGGAAAGATCCCCGATTCGTCTGTTTCTGATCCCGGTAATCT
>DKBO01000031.1 GCA_002448975.1 Nitrospiraceae bacterium UBA6898 | reverse complement strand
GCGCCTTGCTGAGGTTCCTGAAGGGTGAATAATACGACGGGGCCTTCGGCAGTGACGCCAGCAGCGCAGCCTCGCCGATGGTGAGATCCTTGGTTGCCTTGCCGAAATAGGTCTGGCTGGCCGCCTCAATACCATAGGCCCGGGAACCGAAATATGCCTGGTTTAGATAGAGGCCGAGGATCTCGTCCTTGGTATAGTGTTTTTCGATCTGGATCGATAGCGCTGCCTCGCGGATCTTCCGCCTGATCGATCTCTCCGGCCGCAGAAAAAGCATTTTGGCGAGTTGCTGGGTGATGGTGCTGCCTCCCTGCCTGAAGCCGCCGGCCCTGATGTCGTGGATGAGTGCCCGGAATATGCCGATGAAATCGACCCCAGGATGACTGTAGAAGCGTTCATCTTCGATTGCAATGATCGCCTGTTTCATCTGCAGGGGAATCTCATAGTGCGGCACGAATGTCCTGCGCTCATAGTAAAGCTCGGCGAGCAGTTGTCCGTCGCTCGAATAGACCTTGGACGATTCCACAGGAACGTATTCCTCTATGGCATTGACCCGGGGGAGATCAGAAAGCGTCCAGAAAAGGAATCCGCCGGCAATGCCAACCATAGCACCGGCCAGGATGAAGATGATCATGAATTTTCGGAAAGCAGACATGTTCTCTGCTTTTTCCAGATCATGTTGGAGGTTCGACATGCATCCTATTATACCGTATCCAGATCAGGCTTCCCCAACGAGATGCATTGGACTGCCGAATGCTCTGTGGGTTTGCAGGGAGAAAGTGCTGGAGCGTGGTTCTCATGGCGGCTACCGGATTATGGGTAGTAAGTTGACTCTGTTATCACAAAAATGCTATATTTTTTAGCGAAGTTTCAGAGTTTTTGATCAGGTGAGGCCGCAAAGACTTTTAGCTTTGAGGCCTTTTTTTATTTCTGTAGCGGTTTCTGGTGCGTTAATTTGCATCTGAGTGAGGCAACAAAATGACCGATGGAACCGTGAAATGGTTCAGTAAATCTAAAGGCTTTGGATGTATTTCGAGCGGTGAAGGCAGCGATGTTTTTGTCCGCTATTCATCCATGTAGGGCATTTGATTCAGATCCCTTGCAGGAGGATGATGCGGTGAACTTTGATACGGAAAAGAGCCTGAAAGGCGTCAGGGCAACAAATATTGTTACGCGGTGAATGATCTTCAAAGGTCACCCCTGCCTTTGCCGGGGGGATGTGTTTCAGTGAGGTGACGATGGCAAACAGAAATAACTATGCAGCAAAGATGGAGTTGAAAAGGCAGAACAAATTTGCTGCCGGTCTGATTTCTGAGCAGTTCCCGGAGGTCACGGATATTGCCATTCATATGACCTATTATCAGAACGGGACAAACCCTCTCCTCATGGTACGAAAGATAAACATTTTCCCCACCTCATTTGCCTATTTCAAGATGGATTGCATGATAAAAGGGTGTGAGGGCGGAGGATTTGATCTGACACAGGTAGTAAAAGGCATGATCAAGGCAAGAACAAAGGTGAAAAAGGGCGCGCTTGACTGCCGGGGGCGCCTGGATGCTGCGGATGAAGGACATGCACGTGTTGAATATGAGATCACTATACGCTACAAAAGATCTTCCCGTTAACCTGCATCAATAGCTGTCTTCAATATCCTGGACCTTCCGCAGTCTCTTCCGGTGGCGCTGTGCCTTTGAAAATCGGGCATTGATGAAAGCGGCAACGACCTCTTCAGCCAGCCGGGGACCAATGATCCGGGCCCCGAGGCAAAGAACATTCATGGCATCATCTTCGACCCCCTGATGTGCGGAAAAAGTATCATGGCTGACCGAGGCGCGAATGCCGGGGATCTTGTTTGCAGCAATGCAGGCCCCCACACCGCTGCCGCAGACGAGTATGCCGCGGACCGCCTCGTTTTCCCCGATCTTCCCGGCAACCGCCAGCGCAAAATCCGGATAGTCTGACGGCCGGTCATTATAGGCGCCGACATCAAGGACGGTATGCCCCTGTTTTTTCAGGAATGCGGTAAGCTCTTCCTTCAGCTCAAATCCGCCGTGGTCAGCACCGATGGCAATCCTCATGTGCCTATTATGACGTCAACAGGGGGCGGGGGGTCAAGAGACCGGTTGCTGATACGGGTGCATTTCAGCCGGGTGACTGAACGCGGGGCGCTATTTCTTGAGCATCCTTTGTGCATGCGCGATGATATTGTCCCGGGTAAACCCGAATTTTTCGAAGAGAACCTTTGCCGGGGCTGATGCGCCGAACCGGTCAATGCCGATCACGTTCCCCTTGAGGCCGACATAGCGGTACCAGCTCTGGGACGCGGCCGCCTCCACGGCGAGCCGTTTTTCTACCTTCAACGGGAGAATACGGTCTTTGTATGCAGCTGACTGCTGCTCAAAGAGTTCAAAGGAGACCATGTTCACGACCCTGGCCTGTACCCCGGTCTTCTGCAGCTCTTCTGCGGCGGCAAGCGCTATATGTACCTCTGCTCCTGAAGAAAGCAGGATAATATCAGGGGTCCGCTTGCAATCAAGGAGGATGTATCCGCCTTTTTCTGCACTCTCCGCCGGACTGTATTTCTTCCTGTCAAGTACCGGAAGGTTCTGGCGTGAAAGCACAAGAGCATGGGGCCTTTTCGGATCCGTGAGCGCAATTTTCCATGCAACGGCGGGCTCATTCGCATCAGCCGGCCTGATGACATACAGATGCGGCATTGCCCGGAGGCTCGAAAGATGGCCGATGGGCTGGTGTGTCGGGCCGTCCTCCCCCAGACCTATGGAGTCGTGGGTAAATACATAGACCACATGGGTCTCCATGAGTGCCGCCAGCCTGATCGCCGGACGCATATAGTCGGAAAAGACAAGGAAGGTGCCGCCATAGGGAATAAGCATCCTGCTCAGGGCCATGCCGTTCAGTATCGCGCCCATGGCATGTTCCCTCACGCCGAAATGGATATTCCTTCCTCCTTTCGCAGCGCCGAAATCGGCATACTTCTTGAGATGGGTATTATTCGATGGGGCAAGGTCGGCAGAGCCCCCGATGAGCTGAGGGAATTTTTCGGCGATGGCATTGAGCACCTTGCCTGATGCGCTCCTGGTGGCGACGGCTCCGTCCTCCGGCCTGAAGACCGGCAGGAGCTTTTCCCATCCCTCCGGGCGTTTCCCCGACACCAGCATGCTCCAGGTCTTTGCCTGTTCCGGGTATTTTTTCTCATATCTCCGGAACAGGGAGCGCCACGCCTGCTCGTCTTTTTTCCCTTTTGGGACGGCGCTTCTCATATGGCGGAGCGCTTGAGCAGGGATATAAAATTTTTTCAGTGGCCAGCCAAGATTCTGCTTGGTAAGCTTCAGTTCTTCTTCCCCAAGGGGCGATCCGTGCGCCTCTGCAGTGTCCTGCTTATGAGGGCTGCCGTAACCTATATGGGTGCGCGCAATGATGATCGAAGGCCGGTTCTTCTCTTTCTT
>DKBO01000217.1 GCA_002448975.1 Nitrospiraceae bacterium UBA6898 | reverse complement strand
TGGTCCGCAGGTATTATCGCGCCACCCGATGCAATCAATGAGCCAACACCGGCCTCTGCATATTCAGCGATAGAGGTCATCTGGATAAAACTGGCAAACTGACCTCCCGGAAGAGGAGCGGTATTCCAGGGAGGCATGCCAAGGACAACACAGGTAAACTCTCCTTCACCTACCTTTTGCCTGCCCGGTACGGACAAATCACTATTCCACGTCTCTGCTTCATCAGCTATGCCGACCACGCAGGTTGCCGGTTTGCCGTCAATTGTTGTTGTATAAACGATAAATTCCGTGCCGCGCGCTGCAGCTACTGCAGTTGGAGTATGAATTTCAAGACTGTTTTTCCCGACAAGGGCCCTGACCATTCCATCAGTCAGACGAAAGATCGACCGACCCCTTTGCTTTTCATTTCCCCGCAGATATTCTTTGACAGAAAGGCGCGTTTTTTCTCCAAGAGTCAGCCTGCTGTCATCAATAAAGTAGAGTTTTATTTTCGACTCTTTAGCAGTTTCTACAGTGTCCGTTGTCAACACGGAATCACGCAGATTTGCCAGCAATCGACGATCTGATCTGATAAAGTTAGACGTACCCATTAGGCCCGTCACCTCACCGGCTTTATCTGCATCCGAACCCTTGCTGGTTACAGCCTGAGTCTTGAATATCCGGGCTATCCTGTCGGGCACTACAAAGATACTTTCGCCAGCAGAAACCAGCCTCGTCTCTGCTCGTGAAATATTGACATAGAGCTTTCCGGAGATCGTCCTCACTTCAGTCCCTTTTTCACTCACCGCAACGACGCCGAGCACCCTTTCTACACTCGACACCTTCTGCAGTAGATGCATTCCCTGGCCCACCGAAATACCAGCCGAAGGAGTAGAGATCGTGCATGACGACAATGCGCTCATATTAAAGGCAAGCAGACCTTTGGAAAGGCCCATACTGTAACTGCCATCTGAACCGTGGATAAGTGCAGTCGTTCCCTTACCAAGGTCAATTCGGGATCCGTCCTTGAAAAAAAGGGAAGCCGTCCCATCTTCAGTCTTAATGCTGGTGTCCTGCAAAAGAGGATAGTTCGGCATAGCCGCCGACCACTTATCTCTGGATTCTTCTATGAATACTCTGCCCGTCGTCCTAATCTCTCCCAATATGCGTACCGACTGAGCAAAGATAGTCGATGCATCACAAAAATAGCATACAGCCAGGGATAAGAAGAGCACAACGCAACGAACTATTCCCAAGATCACTCCTCCTTTGCTAAATAATTCGATATAATTTTATATATTATCATGAATAAAAGCCAGATTTTTATGCCCCATAAGAACCGGGAGGAGGGATTACTCGTGCCTGAACACAAGTGTGCCGTAACTATTGGTATTGGCGAGCTTCTTTCGGAACATACTTCTTTGCGAACGACAGAACCATCTCCCTGTCGTTATTAATTGGAAACCCTTAGCACTTTTGCGCCTCTGATCCTTCTCTCTTTCAACTCAAGCAGAGCCTTGTTGGCATCCTCAAGCGCATATTCCCGAACTTCAGGCCGGATATCGACTGCAGCAGCTAACCGAAGGAATTCTTCAACATCTGCCCGTGTCAGGTTGGCTACACTTTTGATCTCTTTTTCCATCCAGATGTCCCGAGGATAATCAAGTAACAAAAGAGCACGCTTGTCTTCTTCCTCCTTCCTGATGGCATTGATTACAAGTCTGCCGCCTTTTTCCATGTTTTTCAGCACGGACACTATCGGCCCCCATGCCGGAGTTGTATCGATCGCACAGTGTAGTTTTTCAGGACATGGGTCCTCAAAGTTCCCTGCCCACGCTGCCCCCAGTTCTCGTGCGAAGACACATTCCGATTCAGTCCTCGAAAAGACAATAACCTGTGAGGAGGGATAGAGATGTTTGACCAGTTTCAGCACGATGTGGCCTGAAGCACCAAACCCGACCAATCCAAGAGCATCGCCATCGCGCATCTTGGCCAACTTAAGTGAACGGTAGCCGATCGCCCCTGCACAAAGTAAAGGCGCAGCCTCTGCAGCGCTAAACACATCCGGTATTCGGTAGGCAAAGTCCTCTGAAATCACAGCATATTCGGCATATCCTCCGTCAGCATCCCTTCCCGTTGCCCTGAAGCCGTCACAAAGATTTTCCTCGCCGTTTCGACAAAAATGACAGGAACCGCAGGATGAATTGATCCAGGCTATGCCTACCCTCTCACCCTTTATAAGCCTTTTCGCATCCTGACCTCTTTTTTCAACTACACCGACCACCTGATGCCCCGGGACAACCGGCAGCCGCATCGGTGGTGTCCTGCCCTCTATCACATCGATATCGGTATGACAAACACCGCATGTCATGACCCGCACCACCACCTCGTTGCCCCTAGGTTCCGGGACTGGCAGTTCAACACTCCTGAGAGGGTTTCTGTTAGCGCCAAGGTCAGTGATCGCACAAAGGACCATGGCCTTCATATTCTTCACTTTCATGTATAATACTACCATGTATTTTGTCAGTCATTATCTATGACGGCCAAGGCCGCTGACAGTGTGATATAATAATCAATCTAAGGATCCCAAACCGATGAAGAAAGTTACTGTCTACACGTTAAGCACGTGCCCGGCTTGCAAGAAAGTCAAACAATTCCTTGACGACAACCGAATTCCCTACAGTCTTATTGAAGTTGATTCCCTCGATGGCTCGGAACAGTGGGCTGCGACAAAAGAGTTATCAAGACATAACTCACAGGTATCCTATCCGACAGTCGTGATTGAGGATGTCGTCCTCGGTTATGATCTCGACTCCTTAAAGGCCAAGCTTCAGTAATATGAGCATAACCTCCGATCAACTTTATGAAGTTCTCAGAAAGTATGCAGAATCTCAGGGCAATCAGCTCAACAGCGACCGTGAGTTTGTCCTTGATATCATCGCAGGATTGCTGAAAAATGAGGAACGTTATGGGTACCGCTCGTGCCCTTGCAGGTTGTCCACCGGCTTCAAGGAGCGGGATGAAGACATCATATGTCCCTGCAGATACAAAGATGCTGACATTCAAGAACACGGAAGTTGTTACTGCGCTCTCTATGTCTCCCAGGAGTGGAACACAGGCGTAACTCCCCGCATGCCTGTGCCGGAACGGAGAACGTCAAGGAGGTAATGATGGGATACGAAGAAGATGTTGATGAGAAAAGTATTTTTGACCTTCAGGGATCGAATGAGATAAAGAAACGGCCGGATATCCTTTTGAGGATATAACTATACGATATTTCGAGAATGGTCGTGGAGCCCCGCTTCCATGCAAAGCCTGAAGACCTGCAGAAGCTTAACGAAATAACAGGATTCATATTCTAAGAGAAGCACGGTGAACTTCTCCCGCACGCCTGCTCATGAAAGTCGGCAAAACTGACATTACGAACACAATCGGAAGGAACGATCAGATACCCCAGGAATATTTACAATGCAATAAAGAATGTTACTGAGTCGCCATCAAGTGGCATGTATCCCGTTAATGAAGAAAGCCGTGCACGGCTCTCGGGATATAACTCGGGGATTCTGCGATCTTGACTGCGGCTACGCCTCATTTTCAAAATCAGCTCTATTGGAGAGCTCAAGAAGCTGTCTGCAGGAGCTTCATTACCATCAACTCAATAAATAAAGCAGCTCTCATGCAATAAAATCTCCTCTGCGAGGGAAAAAAAGAATGACACTGCAGATTATTTGAACTTCCCTGGCGGAGACCATATCCACCAGTCAAGTATCCACGGAATCTTAAATACCTCGGCGAATACACCAATGCCGAGCAGGATGATATAGCAGATCAACACCGCCGTCAAGATAGCAGGTCCGTATTTAATGAAAAACTCTTTCACTCCTGTCTGAGGTGATTCAGAGCCCTGTTCCGGACTGTTCTCATGATGTGTCTGCTCCACACGGTCCTCCCGCTAAAATAATGTTAAGTATATCATGAAATTAATCTTAAGAAACTCTCTTTCATTCTTCCCTGACGACCTCACCCTGCAGTGTTGACGCGATTAGATGAGCACTCTATAATGTGAACATGCGCGCCTTAACGCCTTGCTTGCGATGGATAACACCCTTTGTCCTTCTCACGCATCCGACAGGACGCCCCCTGTCAGAAATATCTGGCTTCACCTATCAGACCGCTTTCGCAATGCCTCGGCAAAATGCTTCCTGCCTGTCTTTCAGTCTCTGGGCCGGTCTCCGCCTCCAGCAATCAACTATCCTGACAGAGCCTGTGACGTGCTCCTGAGGATACCCCATGCAGATTAACATGAACAGGATCCGGATGCTGCAGGACGGCATAGTGAAACAGGGTCCGGTTGTCTACTGGATGAGCCGTGATCAGAGGGCTGACGACAACTGGGCTTTGCTCTATGCCCAGGAGATAGCACTGAATGCAAAAGTACCATTACTAGTGGTATTTTGCCTGGTCCCTGAATTCCACAATGCAACCATCCGTCATTATGGCTTTATGCTCAAAGGCCTTGACGAGACGAAGAATACGTTGTCAAAGAAGAATATCCCCCTCTCGGTCATTCATGGGCAGCCCCGGGAAGCATTGCTGAAGTTTCTTCGGCATCACAGAGCAGGTTTCTTGGTAACAGATTTTGACCCCCTCCGGATCAAACGCATATGGAAATCGGAAATTGCTTCAGCCATTTCCATACCTTTCCACGAAGTCGACGCTCACAACATCGTTCCCTGTTGGCATGGATCATTAAAGCAGGAATATGGAGCATATACCATCCGTCCGAAGATCCTGAGGGCCTTACCGGAATTTCTTACACTGTTCCCGAAACTAAGAATTCATCCGTTCGGACTTTCGTTTAAGCCTCGCGACTTCAATATAAAAAAGCTTATGACCTCGCTCTGCATTGATAGATCGATCAAGGAGGTTGGCTGGATTCATCCTGGAGAAAAACAGGCGATGAAGGTCTTGCGCCGCTTTCTGATACAGCGACTCGTTGAATACGCCGAGGCCCGCAACGACCCGAATCGCAACGGGCAATCAGACTTATCGCCCTACCTGCACTTCGGTCAGATTGCTGCACAAAGGATTGCCCTGGAAGTAATGGATGCAAAGGTATCTAAACCATCAAAAGATGCCTATCTTGAAGAGCTGATTGTACGCAGGGAACTTTCCGACAATTACTGCTTTTACAATTCTTCCTATGACACCTTTGAAGGCTTTCCCTCATGGGCGAGGAAGACATTGAATGAGCACCGTCGGGACAGACGGGATTATCGATATTCACTGAAGGAGTTCGAACATGGGCAGACGCATGATACCCTGTGGAACGCAGCACAATGGGAGTTACGTGCAACGGGCAAAATGCATGGTTATATGCGCATGTACTGGGCTAAGAAAATTCTCGAATGGACAGAATCTCCCGAGACGGCACTTGAAGTCGCCATTTATCTTAATGATAGATATTCACTGGACGGCAGGGATCCGAACGGCTATGCCGGCATAGCATGGTCCATTGGAGGAGTCCACGACAGGGCCTGGAGCGATCGTACAGTGTATGGTAAGATCCGCTATATGAGCTATAATGGCTGCAGATCAAAATTCGATGTATCAGCGTATATCGAGAAAGTAAAGGAATATCGGTTTGCATAGGAAATCTGGAAGTTGCCTTTCGCGTCCGCCCCGATTGACCCGGGCAGTGGCTTTGCTGATCGAAAGGCATGCCCGTCTCTGTCAGTGCCAGAAGAACAGGGAACAAGGTTCTTCTTTGCGGGAATGATCAGATGACCGGAATTGATGACAAAGGAAATGCGCCGGTTTCCGAGCGCCTCGCACAAATCAGCAGAAAGCAGCGGCATCCGGTACTTGCAACTGATGGCGCGGGACAGCCGTACACTTCGTTGATCGCCTTTACCGTTACTCCGGACTGAAGGAGTCTCATTTTTGCAACTCCGTTCAATTCCACAAAGTACCGGAACATCGGGAAGAACTGCCGGATTTCCGTGCCCATCGGCACCCGTTCCAATACCAACAGATCCTATATGCATGCGGAGGCGGTTACGGTACAGGGAATCGCCAGATCTGTTCGCAAAGGGAAAAAGCGGGATGCCCTTTGCCGAATGTTCGTAAGGAAACATCCAAAACTTGGACTCTGCGTGCGGGTGGAAAGTACGGTTGTAGTGGAGATCGAGATCACCATTGCCTCCACGTAACTTCATTTCAAGCGGTCACAGCACGTTCCGCCTGAGATCCTACACGTGATTTCTGAGCATAAGCTCTGCGGGGTGTGGATGAAGATAATACTGCCGCTTCAGATAAGGTTCATCGTATTTGTTCACGTAATGATTAATCAGCACGATCGGAACAATAAGCGGTACCAGACCTTTATGGTACATCTGAATGACCATTAAAAGCTCCTGTTTTTCCTTTGGGGAAAGCTGCTTCTTGAAGTACCCGGCAATATGCTGCAATACATTCGTATTCTTCCTCGTGGTAGCGAGAAGTTTGAGTCCATCCGTGAGAACGGTGAAATACTCCTCAAGGAGCGCCTGCCGTTCCCGTTTTTTTGCATCAGCAACAAGTCTCCCCAGCAGCAAATAATGCTTCGGACTGTGCGCGAGGATAAGAAGCTTGTGATCAGCATGAAATGATACGATGTCGCGGATGCCGTTCCCGTTTCGTTTCATCTCGGTCCATCGTTTGAATACGAATATCCGCTCGATGAAATTTTCCCTTAATGCAGGATCATGAAGCCTGCCGTCGTCCTCTACCGGCACGAAGGGGAATCGCTCCATGAAAAGTCGGGCGAATATGCCGACACCCCTATGCGTCGGAACACCGGCAGCACCATAAACTCTTACACCCCTCATCCCGGAACTCGGTGACCTGCTCTTAAAGATAAAACCGCAGAGGCCCAGTCTTTCGATTTCCTTGAGCTTACTTTCCGCCCACGTCAGCATGCGCTCAGTATGATCGATACCGGATCTGACGGTCACCAACCTCGGTGCAGAACTACCACCAACAAGTCGCATGGCCTCTCTCGGGACAGAGAGCCCTGTCTCAACTTCAGGACAGACGGGCATCCATGAAACGTACGCCCCGAGAGTATCCTTCAGATAATGGTCCAGTTTGTGCCCGCCATCAAATCTGACCTTTTCTCCGAGAAGACAGGAACTGATACCTATCGCAATCTTTTCGCTCAGGAGATCCATTCGTATCAACTCTCAGCAGCCATGCGAAGCCCGTCCAGAAATGCTATAGTACATAGAAGGATTTGATGCCTGATAAAGAAGCCGATCCCGATCAGGATGGGAAACACGGAAAAGATCTCCCTGCTTATCATATTTATGCCGTCTGACCTCTCCTCAAAGGTGAACATAACAAAGTCATCCCAGGCCCTCTTTACAGGGGCATGAATCACCAGGGACTCTTTCAGAAGCCTGAGACCCCTGGACCATCTTTTTCTTCGGAGAAGGCGATCCTGACACCCTCTCTAAAAGGGGTTTTCTGAATGGAAATGAGCTGTTCGATCCTGTTTTCCCTACAGATCACTTCATTCTTCAGCCCGTCGATCAGGGGATGTGCGATACCCGAAGGCACAGGGGTCACAAGATCTACCCAGTATGCAGAAAGAAGAGGCGTCAGCAGGGGAACGCGGAATATGAGACGCCGGGGAATGCCCCGTGCTTCTGCATAATACTGCATCATCTCACGATACGTGAGGATTTCAGGACCGCCGATGTCATAGGACATTCCTGCTGTTTCCGGATTGAACAGACATCCGACAAGATATTGCAGAACGTCCTTCAGCACGATCGGCTGGATCCGCGTATCGATCCATTTCGGGCATACCATTACGGGAAGACGTTCAACGAGATAGCGAAGCATTTCGAACGACGCCCCGCCCGCACCGATGATTATGGCGGCCCGCAGAATGGTCGCCGCCGCCCTTCCGGAGGATAATATCTTAGCGATTTCAGCCCTGCTCTTCAGATGATCAGAAAGCTCACCACCTCGTTCTCCCAGTGCTCCGAGATAGATTACCCTTTCGAGACCGCTCGCATCACAAGACATGATGAAATTGTCAGCTGCCTTCTTATCCTTTTCAGCATATTCCTTATTCTGAAATATGCTCCTGCCTCCCATCGAATGAACAAGATAATACGCCACCCGGACACCTTGGAGTGCCCTCTCCAGTCCCTCAGCGGTAAGCAGATCACCCTTGACAATTTCTGTATCATTCTCAGCAATAACCTCATGGAGTTTTGACGGGTCCCTGACAAGAAGCCTGACCTTAATGCCCCTTTCGTGAAGCTCAGGAAGCAGCCTTTTTCCCACGAAACCTGTTGCTCCGAGGATCAGCACTCTTTCATCAGGTCCTAAGTCCATTTTCAGAGACGATCT
>DKBO01000116.1 GCA_002448975.1 Nitrospiraceae bacterium UBA6898 | reverse complement strand
AGGCTGTCGATGATCATGCGCCGCACAAAGGGGTTGCTCGCATCGAGCGTGTTGCCGCAGCCGGTGTAGTTGCCGTAGAACCGTTTGTCGGACTCGAGGATATAATAGGCGTCGTTTTCGAAACCCCGGAAGGACAAGGCAGGCCCCTCATGGTTACCCTCTGCCGTGTGGTTGTATACCACATCGAGGATCACCTCGATCCCTGCGCGGTGGAGGGCCTTAACCATGTCACGGAATTCGTCGACCGGTCCGAGCGGGTCTTTCCTCGAGCTGTATGCCGGATGGGGCGCGAAGAACGAGACCGGTGCATACCCCCAGTAGTTTCTGAACCCGGGCGGGGCATCCTGTTCGTCGAAATGATAGACCGGCAGCAACTCTACAGCGGTTATCCCGAGGTCCTGCAGGTAAGGGATCTTTTCGATTAGACCCGCATAGGTTCCCCTTTTTTCGGGGCTAACACCCGAATTCGGATGCGCGGTAAAGCCACGAACATGCATTTCATAAATGATCGTGCGCGTGAAGGGGAGCTTAAGGGGCAGGTCGCCTTCCCAGTCATAAGAGCGGGGGTCTGCCACCACGCTCTTCATGGCATTTCCGCAATTGTCGCCTGGCTGACTCGCTATAACACGGTCGTATGTTTCAGGAACTGAAACCGCCCTGCCGTAGGGGTCGAGCAACACCTTGCCGGGGTCAAACCGCATACCGCGCTCGGGCTCATGGGGTCCATGGACACGGTATCCATAGATCTGTCCCTGACCGATATCGGGAACAAAGACGTGCCAGTAATGGTATGTCCTGTTCTTTCTTGGTTCGAGCTCGATCTTGCGGAACGGCTCTGAATCTTCCGGGCTGCGAAACAGCAACAGTTCCACGGCGTCTGCATTCTTCGAGAAAACGCTGAAATTGACACCGCCGTCTCTCACTGTCGCACCGAGAGGAAAACTGTTCCCTCGCATTGCGTCCATTACAGAGTTCCTTGAACTGGATGTTTTTTTATTCTCACCTTATTTCCCTTTGACCGGTTTTATCTTCCAGATGTTCTTGCAGTACTCGGCGATGGAGCGGTCAGAGGAAAACTTTCCCGTGCGGGCAACGTTCAGGACAGACATGCGCACCCAGCCATCCTGATCACGGTATGCCTCACTAACCTGGTCCTGACAGTCGATATAGGACTGATAGTCTGCCAGGAGCAGGAACGGATCGTGGTTCAGGAGGTTGTCCACCAGGGGTCTGAATAGTTCCTTGTCACCCTGCGAGAAATGGCCGGAGCCGATCTGGTCCATCGCCTCCCGGAGGTGCGGGTTTGATTCGTAATAGCTCCGGGGATCATAGCCCCTGACCTTCAGATCATGGACCTCCCCGGCAGTTAAGCCGAAGAGGAAGAAGTTCTCCGGACCGACCTCTTCCCTGATCTCTACATTGGCGCCGTCAAGGGTACCGATAGTAAGGGCGCCGTTCATGGAAAATTTCATGTTCCCCGTGCCTGAGGCCTCTTTCCCGGCAGTTGATATCTGCTCAGAGAGATCCGCGGCGGGATAGATGTGGTGAGCATTCTTCACGTTGAAATCCGGGAAGAAGACAACCTTCAGTCTTCCGGCAACATCAGGATCGTTGTTCACCACATCCCCGACTGAATTGATGAGTTTAATGATCCTTTTCGCCATGAAATAGCCCGGTGCAGCCTTTCCTCCAAAGATAAAGGTGCGGGGGACAATGTCCTGTCCGGGTGTTTTCTTGATGCGATTGTATAATGTGATGATGTGGAGCACGTTCAGGTGCTGACGCTTGTACTCGTGGATCCGCTTCACCTGTATGTCAAAGAGAGAAGCGGGGTTCGGCACAACACCCGTCTTTTCTTTTATGATCGCGGCAAGCCTGGACTTGTTACTGCGCTTGATCTTCGCCCATGCTGTCCGAAAGGCCTGGTCCTCAGCAAAGGGCTCGATCTTCCTGATCTCCTCTTCAAAATGCTTGACCCACCCGTCGCCGATCTTCTTGGTGAGCAGGTCTGTGAGTCCAGGATTGGACAGGGCTATCCAGCGCCGCGGGGTCACGCCGTTCGTTACATTCACGAAACGTTTGGGGAAGAAGTCATACAGGTCCTTCAGCACGGTTTTGGTGAGGAGGTCGGTATGCAGCGCTGCCACGCCGTTTATCCGGTGGCTCCCCACAGAGGCGAGATGGGCCATGCGGACGTACTTGTCTCCATTCTCATCAATGATCGACAGACGGGCAACCCGTCCGTCATCACCGGGATACCGGAGACGGACTTCATCGAGGAATCTGCGGTTGATCTCGTAGATAATCTCCAGGTGCCGGGGGAGCGTACGGCTGAAGAGCGGAAGGGGCCATTTTTCGAGGGCCTCGGGCAGCAGGGTATGGTTGGTATAGGCCATGGTCTGGTGGGTTATCTTCCACGCCCTGTCCCAGTCCATTAAATGCTCGTCAAGGAGGAGCCGCATCAGTTCGGCAACTGCGATGGATGGATGGGTATCATTGAGTTGAACGGCAAAGCTCTCATGAAATGTCTCAAGACTCTTCCCCCGCAGGAGATGGATGTGGATCATGTCCTGAAGCGAGCAGGAGACGAAGAAATACTGCTGTGCCAGGCGGAGGGTCTTGCCGATTTCCGGTTCGTCATTCGGATAGAGGACCTTGCTCACCGTCTCGGAGATGACCTTCTCGTCCACCGCCTTGTAGTAGTCGCCGACATTGAATGCCTGGAAATCGAAGGTCTCGACTGCCTCTGACTTCCAGAGCCTGAGCAGGTCCACCATATCGTTACGGTAGGAGGAGACAGGGGTATCATATGCTACGCCTCTGACCACGCGATGGGGTACCCAGCGGACCCTGAACGCTCCGTTGTCATCACGATACTGCTCCGTATGACCGCCGAAATTCGCATAATAGGAGGTCTCGGGCCTGCATATCTCCCACGGATTGCCCAGGTGGAGCCATTTGTCAGTCTTTTCGACCTGCCAGCCATCACGAATCTCCTGATCAAAGATACCGAACTCATACCGGATACCATATCCGATGGCCGGCACGTTCAGGGATGCAAGGGAGTCCATGTAGCAGGCGGCCAGCCTGCCGAGGCCGCCGTTGCCAAGCCCCGGCTCTTCCTCCTGCTCCAGCAGATCGTCCAGTTCCAGGCCAAGTTCCTTTACCGCCTCCCGGACCTGGTCAGTGATCCCCAGATTCAGGAGATTGTTGCCCAGGTGCGGTCCCATGAGGAACTCTGCCGAGAGGTAGCTGGCAAGCTTTACCTTTGGATTCTTGAGCCCCCTGAGCGCGCGGATAAATTTTTCAAGCATCCGGTCCCGCACCGTATAGGCAACTGCCATGTACCAGTCGTTCGGCGTGGCGAGTTCCGGGACCCGTCCCTGGACATAGTTGAGATTGTCGAGGACCGCCTGTTTCAATAAAGCAGCGCTCGTCCCTGTCCGGGCATTTTCGCAGGCTTCGGCAGCGGTTGATGCACGGTCTTTTACAGATTTCCTGGCCATAATGTATCCCTTCTTCAAATTGCTTAATAAAAAACTCTGCCCCCACGAAAAATTTAGCACATGCCATTCACATCAAACAGCAAAGGACTTGGAACGCCGGGGTACTGACATCTCCAGAGCAAAGAAAAGGCTATCGGATGCCTGCTTCGATGCTCGTTCTCTACTGCTCCACCGGGAAGTTTTTTTCTCCGGCATTCTGGATCGCCTGCTGCATGAAGTTCGCACCCATATATCCTTTTATCCATGCCGCGTGACCGAATGACATGGTATAGGCATCATAGCCCAGCGCCCGCAGAACGAGCACGGGCAGGTTTTGCGTCTGTCCCGTCACACAGGCGAGGATCACCTTCTTGTCCTTGGGGAGCTTCTTGAGATTCCCGGCCTTCAGAATCTCATTGTAGGGAATATACATAGCTCCGGGTATTTTGCCGCCCTGCTGTCCTGGGGGGGTGGGCCGCACATCAATAATGACAAAGTCGGTCTTCTTTGCCTGCATCCATCCATAGACGTCGTCTGCCTTGACCTGCCAGTGGTTTGCGGCAGGTGCCTGTAACAGGATATCGCTGAACTTAGTTGCCGTATCCGCAGAGACAAGGGCATACGCAGGTACTGCCAAGACCAGGATTAGTGCAACAACAACAAATCTCTCATACCCGATTCTCATGATATCGTCCTCCTTATTCTGATCTTAATTCCCTGCGCGAATTCGTCATTACGCATTATGGCAATACATTACACGTTCGTAACAGGTTCAGCACTTCGTCATTTATCGCGTAGAAAGCAACCTCTTGAGGTCAATTTCATCACATAATGGGGAAAGTTGCAACTCGTATAATTACGAGTTGTCCTCTTTGACATACGTTGCCGGTTCAACGAAATATGATGACTATCAATAACAACCATCAACGGCCGCTGGCTGTCATCGGCGGGACCAACCCCAAGTCACCCCGGCCCCGCAACATAAGTTGAACAGCCTGAGAGGCCGGCAACACTCCGGCAATTTTCATCCTATCGCCGTCATGTCAGTAATCCTGGGCGCTGCCTGCTGCTTTTGTGGCCTGCCCTGCTCCATGTACCACACTCAGAGCAGATATGCTACTCAGCCGTCTTCCAGGTCTTGTCGGGATTATAGGCCGTCATCGCCTTCGCAATCTTCGCTGTATCCCTGCCAAGGTCTTTCTCATATATCACGCCTTCGTGATTCACCACGAAGGTCATGACCCCGGAGTTGCCATACGTTGCCGGAAAGGCAACCACGGCAAATCCGCCGATCTGTTTTCCCTTAACAACATAGTCGTAGGACCCTCCCGGAGCGTGCTTGCCCTGCTTCTTCAGCATCCGGAAATAGTAGCCTTGGAACGGCACAGGATTGTCCTTCGTTCCTTTGTTGATATATCCCTCGGCCCGTGCGTTTACCACAAACTCGCCAAGAGGGCTCGGCTCCTCACCTTCCTTTGTCTCCCAGTACAGGCCGTTCTTCTTTCCGGGATCGCTTCCGAATTTCCCAGCGTACTCAAGGATGCCGTCGCCATCGTGGTTCTTCATGGCATATTCCCGTTCTGCGTCCACAATAGCGAGCATGGTCTGGATGGTGTTCAACTCGTTGTCACCGATCCTGCGGTTCAGGATCTCCTCCTTGCCGGCTTTTGTGTCAAAAAACCACTGGGAGTTTTTTTGTACGAGCGGGATGGAAAAGGGCCACTCCTCTTCTCCGATGATAAGGACCATCTTGTTCCCTTCTTTGCTCAGGCTGTTCTTTTGGTCAAATCTGCTGACAAATCTCTCATTCCGTTGTTTGTCTACGACAGGGTCTCCCGAAGAGATCAGCTCCTCTGCTGTCGGGCCGAAGATTGCCAACAGTTCCTTGTTGTCATTGGACCTCAGCGCGGAAATAAAAGCCTTCACCGCCTCTTCAGCAGAAGCAAAGCCCTTCTGCTTGACCGCTGCATCGGCGCTCATCATTCCGGCAAAGGTCAGGACCATGACCACAACTGCTGCTGCGAAAAATCGAAGCACGGAGAGCGCAGCACATTCTTTATCATTCATTTCTGGATTCATCGTCCTCTTCTCCCTTGCGCTTTCTTGTATTGATGACCAATATGTTTTCATCGCTACCTCCTGCCGCCGCCACCGCGTGATCCGCCGCCACCGCGTGATCCGCCGCCGCCCTGTGATCCTCCGCCGCGGCTTCTTGATGACATGCTCTGCCTGCTGGAATTGCCGCGGCTGCTGATGTCGCGTGTTGCCTTTCCGCCCCTGTCCATGTCGCTGAATGCGCTTCCGCGATTCGTCTGACGTGGTGAAACATTGCCACGATCCATTTTTTGAGCGCCACGCTGACTGTTGGACTGACGACCCTTGAATTGGTCAGCACCTCCGCGCGCAATGTCCTGTCTGCCGGATTCAGCACGTCCACGGAAGTTTTCCCGTGCCTTCACCTTATCAGATGAAGCCGCCCTGTCATACTTCTGGGCAGTAGCCTGATCCCGATAGGAGACCCCTTTGCGATGCTCTGGGTTGTGCTTCCAGTCTGACTTATTCCCCTCGCCAGCATAATGAGTGGGCTTACCGGGCTCTCCGCCACCAGGGCGGTTGCCTCCTCCGGGACGGTCACCAGGGCGGTTGCCTCCTCCGGGACGGTCACCAGGACGGTTGCCACCTCCGGGACGNNTGGACGGTTTCCTCCTCCGGGACGTTGATGGGGAGGCCTAGTAGGGCTGGTGGGTCTGTTGTAATTATAATTATGGTTGACCGTTATTTTGGTATCATGATGACGATGAGAGTGTCCCCAGTGGAAACCGCCGTACCAGGCTGCACCAACAGCAACACCAGCGGCAAAACTAAATACCGACGCCGTAGCAACATAGCCGGGCGGGTAGTAATAGTATGGTGGATAGGTAGGATAGGCCCACACTCCGTACACTACCGTGGGATTGTACACAGGGACGTAGACAACCGTTGTTGCCGGTTCAACCCTGATAATCTGCGTCTCGACGGTCTTTTCAACGATCACCTTCTGCTCTTTGGTCGTATTCAACTGCCCTGCCTCGTATGCCTTTGCCCTCAGCCTCTGTACTGACTCCATGACATCGCCCTGCTGGGCGAGAAAGGCATCCCCCAGTTTCTCGGTCCATTCCAGCTTATCGTCCATCATCGACAGGACGTCCGGAAACGGTATCAGGGACTTCACGCTCGGGTCCCACTTCTTATCCTCCAAAGCAGCCTCGAGCGCATCATCCTTGAGAGTCTTATTCGCCTTGACCCAGCGGGCAGCCTGTGTAACCTCAAGCGGATAGGTCGAGGCCATGAGCACTTGTGCGAGCAGCGAGTCGGGATACAGCGCAACAGGAGCGAGCAACTGGTCAAGCTCCTCCTGCTTAAAGGTTGCCGCGCCCCCGGCAGCAGTCTCCTGCGCAAATGTGCCCGGCGGCACTGCCATCAGAAGTATGAGACCGATCGCTACGAGTCGTAATAATCTGGTTTTGAGCTTCATGCTACCTCCTTGAGCTGGCCATTCATCATCCCGTTTTTCATGTTCAAGAACTGTTAGTTTTCCAATTTTATCATACTTTCAATAGGTTAGCTATCCGCATTGCACGCCGCACGAAAGCCAGCGCGGTCGTGAGCAGAAGTGCGAATACGATTCCGAGAATCGCGGCTGCCCGCAGTGTTCTCAGAGAACGATCCATGTTCGTATTACGCATGACTGGTTGATGACCCGTTCCCACCCTCAATGAGTCCCTTTTCCATGTCCCGCGGTACTATCCAGCCGGTACCGTAATGACCGGAGCGCCCTCCTTGCCCCCTGTCTCGGTAAGCGAAAATACGAACATGAGGAACGAAAAGAGAGACTTTGATCGCAGGTCGCGGTCGTCGATCCAGAACCAGTGGTCACGGTAGAGAACGGCAACAAAGGCATCGCCGGGTTTTTCTAAAGAACTATAAATCTTGATAAGCGGGGGAACGGGCGTACCCTGCACAACCTCTTCCGGCATGGTCGGGTTCACCCGCTTCTCTGCAACATGCACTGCCGGAACATCTATGTACGACGCCAGATCGACGATGATCTCCAGTATCGATCGGGTCAACAGGGCGAGCTCTTTATCGTCTTTCGCAACCGAACCATAGGCGACCCTGAATTCACCTGCAGAGGGGTCGAGCCCCAGAGTTTTCCGGACAAAAAGGGTATCCTCCTCTACCGACGGATCTACCTTCCCCCGGAAGCTCATCAGCACACCTTCCATCTCGTCTGTCTTCTGAACCCTGAGTCCGATGGCTCCTGAGTCCTGGATCCTCCGCAATCTCTCCAGGAGCAGGTAAAACTCCGGGTCAGCGGAACGAGCCCGCGCAGAACCCCCATAGCGGTTCCTGATACCATTGACCGAGTGTACACATACTCTAAGGACAAGGTCGATCGGAACACCCGCTTGGATAAGACTCAGCACGGCAGGCGGTGGTATCGGTTTCATGAGGCTTCGGGCGAACTTTTCTCCGCTGAGCGGCATGTAGGTGATCGTCGGGCGGTCGACATACCGTACTGCCCCGCCTGTTGACTGAGTGTTTGTCGCGACCGATGTTACAGGGTGCACCCAGAAGAGCCTGAGGTCCACCTGGCTCTCCACCGAATACTGACTTATGACAGAGGCAATATCGAGGAATATGGGAGTGTCGCCATACCGCAGCTTCACGGTATTGATGAGCATCTGCTGCTTCCAGGAGTCCCCGAGCGCCCCGGTATAGTCAAAACGGTCTTGAACAACCGTCCTCGGCCCCATGGCCGTGCAGCCCCAGACAGCAAACAGGCTGAGCGAAAGGGCAGTCAATACACATCTTTTTATAAAATTCATGTTCTCCTCCTTTTTCCTAACCCACTTCTTTTATAAATTTTCCCCGAATGATGGAAGAACATAGCGTTTGAGCGGTTTTATTTGACCGATACTCATACAGGATGTATCTGATAGTAAAGAGGTCAAATTCCTCGGAGGTCGCAGACCAAGAATGAGCGAAAATGCTGTGTCCTTTCATTATCACCATATCTGCATGAATAATCTGGGTTAAGGATCTCACGAGGGATTCAGAGAAAAGAAATGATATTTCCATGGTCCAAGGTCCACATACAAACCTGAATTTCTCATCTCGTCCCCGCTTCTATCGTAGGTCTCACCTGAAAAGACGTCAGCGAGGCGCCATATCTTTCCTCTCAATTCATCCCAGGTCACGCGGACAAGAGCATGGGCAGCACCCTCAGAGAAATTCACAACGATGACGTAGCGCTCATCGTCTTTTGCCCAACACCAGCTGAGAATATTCAAACAGCTCTGGTTGTCGGGCCAGCCGCTCCGCTCGCAGAGCTGCCATTGGCCGTTCCGGAAGACGTCACGATCGATCCCTTTCAGGAGGGTTCGGTAGAAGGCCGCGAGGTCTGGATCGATGGGTTCTGCCGGCCGGCGACCGAGAAACACAGGCAACCTGACCTTCATTCCTTCGAACTGTCCCTCATGAAGCAGCTTTGCCCCGGCGAGCGTCATGACGACCACTGCCGCAGCCCGCTTCTTATTGGATGAAAACGCGGCAGCAGCCCTCGGCTCGTCGTGGTTTTCGATAAAGCGGACCAGTCTTTCCTGATAGCCAAGGTCAGCGCAGAGATGAAGGCGGATGCCCTCGGCATTGTCATGCTCAAGCCGGTCGTAGAGTTTCTTGTCGTAGCAAAAGGCAAACCCCTGCTGCTGCAGTTCCCACTCCATATCCCAGTAAGCCTCGGCAATGAACCTGAACTCAGGATGCTTCTTCTTGATGGCCGGGATTATCGTTGTCCAGTAGTCGGTATCAGGCTTATGCCCGGCTCGATTTCCCCAAGTGCGCTCGAAAATAGTGTTCATCACGAGCATGGCCATATCGCAGCGGATGCCGTCGCATTGTTCGGCAATGCCCCCCACCGTCTCAATGACTGCATGGCGGAGACCTTGGTGAAAGGCGTTCAGCTGCAAGACATCCGGCCATGCCGGAAAGTACGGGTCCTTGCCGCAGGCAAAGACATTCTCGCCGGCCTCGAAGAAGGATGCCGGCTCACTCCGCAGATCCTCTTTATCTCCACGGATAAAATATTCAGGGTGTTCAATGACCCAGGGGTGATCAGGGGCCACGTGATTCGGCACAAAGTCGAGGATCATTCTCAGCCCATGTTCACGGAGAATACGGCGGGCAACTGCGAGCCCCTCAGGCCCGCCGAGGTGTTCGTCTACCACATACCTCCGCACGCAATAGGGAGAGCCGATGATATCCTCTGAGGAAAAGTCGGGAAGCGCCCGGCGGAAATCTTCAAGCAGGCCCTGGTTCTGCATGGCTATGCCGATTCCCGCAGGGCTCCTCTCCCACACTCCCATAAACCATATGGCATCGAACCCGAAGGAGGACAGATAATCCCATTCCTTTTTCGGAACAGTGGACAGAGTGGCAGGCTTGCGGTATTTCCTGCTCAGCTCATTGAGCCAGACCCAGGTGTTGATTTCGTAAATGACCGGGTGTTTCTGCCATGGGTTCATTCTTCACCTCACGGCTTCTGATTTCCGAGTTTGAATGCCGCCCTCTTGCCAACCTCAAGGGCCTTTTGGGGATTGAGGAATCCGAAAAGCTGGATGAGCTTTGCCACCAGTCCTGTCCAGCCTGTCTGGTGGCTCGCACCGAGTCCTGAGCCGTTGTCACCGTGAAAATACTCGTAGAAGAGGATGTGGTCACGCCAGTGTGGATCGTTCTGGAATTTCTCCGAACCATCGTAGACAGGTCGCTTGCCCTCTTCATCACGCAGAAAGATGCGGGAGAGCCGGTCCGATATCTCCTTTGCCACCTCAAAGAGGTTCATCAACCTGCCTGAGCCGGTCGGGCACTCTATCTTGAAATTATCACCGTAATAGAGATAGTACTGCAGGAGCGCCCTGATAATGACGACATTCACCGGCATCCAGATGGGACCCCGCCAGTTGGAGTTGCCGCCGAA
>DKBO01000005.1 GCA_002448975.1 Nitrospiraceae bacterium UBA6898 | reverse complement strand
CCGCAGTCTGCAGGATGCTCGGCATAAAGGAGGATGAACTGCTGACGAACCGGCTGGCAGCAAAGATGGGACTTATGCCGGGAAATATTGCGATTGACGGAGAGCTTCCCACGGTGCGGGATATGCGTTTTCCGGCCATGACCCCCCTGGTGTTCGGTCCGAAGGGGCTGCAGGGTTTCATGCGGAGGCACCTTGTGCAGAGGCCGGTCTGCCGTACCTCGCTCTGCAGGCACTGCGGGGAATGCTGGCGCTACTGCCCGGCAAAGGCGATCGAACCGGAGATGCAGGGGCTCAGGTTCGACTATGACAAATGCATACGCTGCTACTGTTGTATCGAGGTTTGTCCCTATGGAGCGCTCTCGGCAAAGGAAACTGTTGCCGGCAGCGTGGCAAGAAGAATATTGAAACGGTAAATGCCGGTCTCAGTGCAGGGACCGGAAATCCGCAAAAAGCCTCTTGAGTTCCTCCAGCTCTTCCCGTACCTGCCGGAGTTCTTCCTCCAGCTTTGCGATCCTGTCTTCGACTGCATCAGCGCTCAGCAGGTTTTGTTCAGAAGGATAGGGAGTCTCCGGCTGACCTGCAACCGGTTCCCCCGACATCAGGTGCATATACCTTCGTTCCTTTCTTCCGGGCTCACGTTCCAGATGCACCACGAGAGACGGAGCCTGGTCCATCAATGTCAGCAGTATCCGTTCAACCGTTTCGAGGTCCCCGATCGGAGAGATCCTTCCGGCATGGGCACGAAGCTCTCCCGTTGTCTGCGGCCCTCTCAGCATAAGCTCGCAGAGCACTGCCATTTCCTGGGCGGACAGATCAAACTTGTCCAGAAACGTGTGAAGATATTTCGGCACACGGCTTCCTGCGGCATGGGTCACCTGAGCCAAGCCCTTCGCCTGCAGGGTGGCGAGGCCTCTTTGCACAATCGCTTCATCAAAGGCGGTGATCGGGTTGCGGTTCGATTTCTGGTTGCAGGCATTGGTAAGGGCATTCAGGGAAAGGGGGTAATAATCCGGCGTAGTCAGCTCTTTTTCGATAAGACATCCGAGGATGCGAGCCTCGTTCTCGCTCAGTACTGTTTCCATCGACAACCTCCCTCACAGCAGATAGCGCATCCTGCTGATCTCTATTCTATATGATTTGCGAAACACAGGGAAGTGACAGAGAACCGTGTTGTCGTCTTTCTATGGCCGTTCCGTGCTAAGTTCCGCAGAACTGTGGCATTTCTACGTTGCACGTTCTGCTGTGATTCAGCAGGCACGAGCCGTAGGACGATAGTATCTTTACCGGTGAAGTACATTCAGGTACACTAATAAGCATGAAACTGCCGGCCGGAGGCACATCTGAGCATAAGGGAAAGGAAACAGCAAAGATCTGGTGTCTCCATGAAGAATGCTTCAAGTATCTCCGGGTATGCGAAACGTGCCGTCACAGGATAAGATGTCAGAACTACCAGGATTACTGGTTCCCGCGGCTTGATTTCTGAGCCTCTCGTTCTGCTAGGATGATGAAATCAATGTAAGAAGGGCTGCAACCATCTGAAGCCTCTTCATTTCGTTGAGCTGACGATAGGAGGTTCGAACCAGGTAACGAGTCTTTGCAAGTCTTTATGAGTTGTCATTTTTCTCTGCATAAAAACACCCGGCTTTTAAGCCTTTTTTTTATTTCTGCCTGTCTTCTCTAAGAACGTTGCTGTAAACCTTTGAAACGTCCACCGGCCATGAAGATGGTAAGCTGCGCGGATCGCCTTGGCTCACCACAATACGCTGGAAGCGATTGTCACCCCCTGTGGCTGAGAGTATCTCTGTTCTTACCTCTTGTCGAATGGGTAGATGACCTCCCAGTCCTTCTTCATGTCCACTATTGTCCAGCCTTGGGCTTTTGCCTCGTCGAATCCTTTGTCCAGCCGGCCGATTGAAGATTTGCGGTCGTAGGCCCACTCGCGTTCAGCGTCGGTGTGATGGACGTAAAGACAGAAGCGCTCACCATCGGTCAGGCAGGTCCACTGGAGCATCTGCAGATCGCCGTCTGAATTGCCGAAGGCCGCAATGGGGCGGCGTCCAATATGCTGATTAATGCCGACGGGTTTACCGGCCTTGTCGTCAACGAAGTTGAGCTCCGGCAGGCGCGCAAGCACGGGCTTGCCGTCACGCAGCTCGAACTTTGTCTTGATGCTGCTGCCGATGATCTGCTCCGGCGGGATGCCGTAGACCCTTTCAGTCCATGGTCGCATGAACTCTATGCCGCCGCCGGAAACGATAAAGGTCTTGAAGCCGTTTGCCCGCAGATAGGCGAGCAGTTCCAGCATGGGCTGATAGACCATTTCGGTGTAGAGCCGTTTTGTCTTTGGATGCTTGGCGGTTGTGATCCAATCGGTTGCGATCTTCTCGAACTCCTCAGTGGTCATACCGGCGTGCGTGGCCATGGCCATCTCAATGAGCGCGTGTTCCCCGCCGGCCAGCGCGGATTTCACGTTGCCCTTGAGCACCGAGGCGAAAGGCTCTTTGGTCTTCCACTCCGGATGCCGGGGAGCCAGCTGTTTGATCCGGTCGAAGATGAAGAATGCCTGGACATACATCGGCTGTTCGGGCCAGAGCGTGCCGTCGTTGTCAAACACGGCGATGCGTTCGGACGCAGGAACGAAATCTGCCGAACCGGCTTTCGTGACCTTTTCGACGAAGGTGACGAAGGCCTTCTTAGGTGCGGTGTCGTTCCACGATGCCAGGGGATCGGCGGCGTGCGCTGCTGTTACCAGAAATACCGCTGCGCAAACGAACGCGGCAGCGAGAAAATGTTGTATACGGATTGTCTTCATGGTTGTATCCTTTGATTGATGGCGGTATTCCTTACAGGGAGTGTCTTTCATTTGCTGCCTCCTCCGAACCAGAGGTAATATGCATTCTCGCCGTCGCCCTCGCGCACGCGCTGCATGTCTTGCGCCCAAAGCTCCCGATGACCTGCCATAGCGTTGAGCGATGCTTGATAGAAGGTCAGAAGGAGCCGGCGTTCCGCGGCCACCTTCTGCGTGAAAACATCGTCCGTAGCGCGCAGCGGCGGATCGGTGCGCAGTTCGATCAAGCGCGGCAGCACGCGCTGAATTTCATCGCGGCGAACCCAGTCGGTATATTCGATCCGGGGTTGATCGTCAGTAACGGGGAGTGCGGCGCCGGCGTAGGCTTCCAGCCCGGTACGATCTGTAACCCATGTTGCCATGAGCGCTTCTAGCGATGCGATACCAACCTCGCGCAAGGCCGAAGCGACCTCTGGCTGCTTATACCTTTCGATAATGCGCGGCACATTGAGTTCGATGGGCGTCAGCGACCCGATAAGGAGCATCTCATGCAGCTCGGTCGTCCACAACGAGACATGCGGATAGACGTCGAGAAAACTGCGCACCAGCGACCGGGTGTCCTCGTCATTCTGAGTCGTCAGCGGCAGCCACTGAGCAACAAGGCCGCCCGGCCGCAGCCGGGCGCGCGCCAGCTCGTAGAAACCGCTCGAATAGAGATTCACGACACCTGCGGCGGAGGGCGGCGGCGGTTCGAGCGTGATGAGGTCATAGGTCTGTTCGTTGCTCAGCAGTTCTCGCCGGCCATCGCGTAAACGGATGTCCAGCCTTGGATCCGTTGCCGCTCCGAAATTCCCCTGAAACTTCGATGCAGCTTCCACTACCTCGGGCAGGAGTTCGGCAACAGCGCGCTGTTCCAGGCCGGGAAAACGCAGCAAGGCGCCTGAAGTTATTCCGGTCCCGAGCCCGATGACCAGCGCCGATCTCGGTTCACCGC